>DATCEK010000067.1:0-5109 GCA_036510155.1 Solirubrobacteraceae bacterium
TGCATCAGTATGCTGGGCCAGCCTGTCGAGACGGAACGTCTCGACAGCAAACCGATGCAGGCGGGTTGCCGGCATGTCGATCTTCGGCCAGTGAGCACCGCGCGGGACGGCGAGGTCGATCTCCGTCGGCAGCTCGTCGGAGAGATCCCAGTACGACAAGCCCGAGCTCAGGCAGACCGTCCCCTCCGGAACCCGGACGGCCAGGGCGGCGAACTCCGTGTTCATGGAAGGATCGCTGTCGACCGACTGCATTACGCCACGGGAGAGCGTCACCAGCGCACCCTCGTCCCGGAGCCGATAGATCTGGTGTCGCGGGATCCCGGCGTTGACGGCTTCGTAGACGCGAAACGGCCGGTTGCCGAAATGCTGCTTGACGATCGTCAGCGCAGACTGGGACATACGACAAATCCTAACCACCTTGCCGGCAGGTGGTGAGCTTTTGTTGGCCACCGGGGTCGCCGACGCTCGACACGCATCTGCGCGCTCGGCGTCTTCGTCGCCACACGGCTGCGCCCATCGTCGCGGCGAACACCGTCGATCGACTGCTCGCTTACCCGTTGTCCTCAGACCCCGCCGGACTGATCGGCGGGATAGGAAACCCCGGCCCAGATATGCCCAAATCGGGGTAAGATGGGTCTGCACACAGCCGACTCCGCTCGGATACACTAGGCGAAACCCCTGAAAACATGGGCCTTCAGGACGCGTAGCTCAGTGGGAGAGCGCTCGCTTCACACGCGAGAGGTCGCAGGTTCGAAACCCGCCGCGTCCATTTCCGAGGAGGATCGCCGCACTAATCGAACCCGGATCTTACGGCCAAACCTGGATTGCGTCCTCTTCTGTTGCGGGGAACCGAACTCCGCTGGCACTTGGCCATCCCTGCAGGTTACCGTGAGCGTCTCCGGTCAGGGCATGCCCCACATCGCCAACTACGCATCGAGATTGGACCGAGCAGCGCTGGTGGACAAGCCGGCCATGTCCGCCGCGCTGTCGCTCAAAATGTCGCGGATGCCTCTCCTGGCCATGTTCTACGGAATCGTCATCTGGATGTACCGTCCCGATCATCCTCCACCGCACTTCCACGCCCAGTACGGCGACGACGTCGCTCAGATCGAGCTCGCCACCCTGCGGATTCTCAACGGGTCACTTCCACCGCGTGCGCTACGGCTCGTCCGGGCGTGGGCACGACTCCATACCGATGAGCTCACCAATAACTGGAGGCGCGCCCAAGAACTGGAGCCTCTGGCGCCAATCGAGCCTCTGCCCTAGCATGAAGTAACAATGCTTCGAGTCACCAACGTCCAGCCGCTAGACGACCATCGCCTGCGAGTGGCGTTCAACGACGGTGTTGAGCGCGAGGTCGACTGCGCCTTCTTGCTGCATGGGACGCTGGGAGAGCCCCTACGTGATCCCGAGTACTTCCGGCAGGTCCAGGTCGATGACGAAGCGCGCACGGTGGTGTGGCCCAACGGCCTTGATCCCGCACCGGAGCTTCTGCATGGCGACTGCGAGCCGGCAATGTCCGAGGGTAAGCACTCGAAAACACCTGCAGTCAGCCGGGCCGCCTGACTGTTCCAAGCCACGGCAGCATCGTCACGCTCTAGGCGAGAAGTACGTTAGACCAGCCGATACCGACCGCGTCCCAGCCGCACGAACCGAAGAGGCCCGCAAGTTGATGGCCCGACGGTCTTGCGCCAGTCCCCTCAGCGCAGCGAAAGGCATGTGCCGCCGCCGTGTCATCTAGCTTTGGTAAGCATGTCGAGTAGCGCAAACCAGCTCCTGACATTCGGCTATGGCAAGCGGAGCCTCGAGGACTGTCTCGCGCTTCTTCAGCACCACCTCGTCAGCCATGTGGTCGATGTCCGGTCAGCGCCCTGGTCGCATTTCAAGCCCGAGTTCTCAAGCGCGGCGCTTGCTGCAAGTTTCCAGCGCAACGGGCTGAAGTACGTCTTCATGGGCGACGAATTGGGAGGCCGACCAGACGATCCTGCCTGCTACGACGAGCAGGGGCGCGTCGACTATCTTGCTTGTCGCCAGCGCCCGAAGTTTATGCATGGGATCGAACGACTACTCCGGGCTCGCGAGAGCGGCTATCGAGTCGCCGTGATGTGCAGCGAGGGACGACCGGAGAGCTGCCATCGAACAAAGCTCGTCGCAGAGGTGCTTCGCGAGCACGGAATCGATGTGCTGCACATCGATGAGCGCGACGACCTGTGCTCGCACGACCAAATCCTCGACCGGTTGCGGGCGGGTCAACTTGATCTGCTCGGGGGTCAGTACGAGGACGCATTGCACAAGTCCCGCGGACGCTATATGCAGGCAGCACCGAGCTGATCGAGCATATCTTCACGATTGGTGCCTATGGCTTTGAGCCAGGATCGTTCTTCGGGGCGCTCGAAGCAGCAGGCATCGACGTTTTCATCGACGTCCGTCAGCGACGCGGTACGAGGCTCTCGCTATTCGTTCGCCAACGCAAGCCGGCTTCAAGCCGACCTCTCGGCACGGGGGATCGACTATCTGCACATTCGTGATCTGGCCCCCAGCACTGACACGCGCCAGCTCCAGAAGCTCGCCGATGCCGCGGTCGGCACGACCAAGGCTGAGCGCCAAGCGCTCACACCAGCCTTCATTGCCGCGTATGAGGAGCGAAACACCAAGCCGTTCGATTGGGATGACCTTGTAGCTGCACTTGGGGAGCACAATGCGCCCGTAATCTTCTGCGTCGAGAGGACGCCCGTTTCCTCGGAGACCGGGTCGTCGGTCACATAAGCTCACCAGGACTGTCCTGGAGCGATCACCAAGCACTCGCCGACACGGCGCGCGCCTCCCGCAGCATTGCTTTGGAGGCCGGCGCGATCCGTCAGCGATTGGAGAGCCTAAACCTCAACGTCGCGACTGTCGCCCAAGCCGAGGGTATCTAAGGGGACCAACGAATCGGAGCGCGTTCTGCATGTGGCTTGTTAGAGCCGTTTCTTGCGCTTCCTCAAGCCTTTCCCAGGCCGCTTCACACGCGAGAGGTCGCAGGTTCGAAACCGCCGCGTCCATCTGTGGGGAGGAGAGCAGCCCTGATCGAACCCATTCTGCATGGCACGCTCCAACCGCTCCGCTATCCCAGGGCAACCAACAAATCCTCACCACCTGTCTGAGCCTGGGGCTGACGTGGCCCGGCACGCGAACCGAGCGCGGCCGCGAGCCGGTAGGGTGCAGCTCATCGCCTGGCTCCTATTCCGCCAGTCCGCTTTCAACCGCCATCGCGAAAGTTTGAGAGATCATGGATCATGATCATCGGAAGACCACTCCGCTTTTCTCGTCGCTGTCCGACAAGGCTTTTGACACGGTGAGCGTGTTCGCGAGCGAGATGTCGCTCTCCACTGGCAAGCGGCTCGCGCACGAGAGGACACGATGACTCGCGCAATCGCCGATCTGCCGGGACCGTCGAGGCTGCCGCTGCTCGGCAACCTGCATCAGGTGCGCTCCGAGAGCCTGCATGCGACGGCGGAGGAGTGGTGTGAGCGCTACGGTCCGATCTTCCGGTTCGGTCTCGGTCCGCGGCCAGTCGTCGTGATCGACGACCTGGATGAGATCAATCGGATCTTGCGGGAGCGCCCGGATGGCTTTCGGCGCTGGCGCGAGATACAGGAGGTCTTCGCGGAGATGGGCATCGCCGGTGTTTTCTCCGAGGAGGGCGAGGGCTGGCGCCGCGGGCGCCGTCTGACTGTCACCGCGCTGAACTCAAACCACCTTCAGTGCTACTTTCACATCATCACCACCGCCACCGAGCGCATGTATCGGCGGCTCACGGTCGTGGCAAAGGAGGGGAGCAGCGTCGATATCACTGGCGAGCTGACGTCGTTGACGGTGGATGTGACCTCGGCGCTTGCGTTTGGGCACGACCTGAACACGCTGGAGGGCGGAGACGTGGAGTTGCAGCTTCACATTCAACGGGTCTTTGAGATGATCGCGCGGCGGCTGTTGGCGCCCGTCCCCTATTGGCGTTATGTGCGATTGCCGGCCGATCGTGCGCTCGATCGGTCTTTGGTGGCCCTGCGTGAGGCGGTCCGCGGGTTCATCGAGCAGGCCCGGCAGCGAATGCGAGACCGACCCGAGCTGTATGAGGCGCCCGAGAACTTTCTGGAGGGAATGCTCGCGGCACAGGAGTCCGAGGGCACCTTCACCGACGAGGAAGTCATCGGCAACGTGCTGACGCTGCTGCTCGCCGGGGAGGACACGACCGCACACACGATGGCCTGGACGCTCTGGTTTCTGGCACAGCACGACGACATCCAGGAGCGCTGGGCGCTGGAGGCCCAGGAGGTGCTGGGCGAGCAGCGTTTCCCTGATGACTACGATGCGATGGCGAAACTCTCCTACGGCGAGGCGGTCTTGCGGGAGTCGATGCGCTTGAAGCCCGTCGCAGTCGCCCTCACCGTCGAATCCCTCTCGGACATGACAAGCGCCGACACGTCGATTCCGGCCGGGACTCGCCTGTGGCTCGCGACCCGCCGCGCCGGCCTACAGGCCGTAAAGCGAGCAGATGTGTTCGATCCAGAGCGTTGGGCCGAAGACGGCGAGGAGGCCGGTGGTACACCCGACCAGAAGTCGTTTCTCGCGTTCGGCGCAGGCCCACGCTTCTGCCCCGGACGCAACCTCGCGTTCCTCGAGTCAAAGACCACGATGGCGATGATCGCCCGCAACTTCCACATCGAACTGGACGAGAGCGCTGGACCCGTCAGCGAGCACAATACGTTTACGCTTGTCCCGAAGGGCCTACGGGTGCGACTACGCGAGCGTGCCGCCCTCCTCTGAGGGTCGCTGGTCGAGCGCGGCTTTGAGCGCCTCGACCCTGGGGGCTTCGGTGCTCCAGCGGGCCGGCCAGGGCCGCCACTTGGCTATATGCGCTCGGCTGCCGCCAGCACGTGTGCTGCGAACTCGGTTGTCATTTTCGCGACAGACATCCTCTTGGCGGGTACCGTGACGCTGAGCGCCATGAGCCTGGAGCGGCCTGGTTGCGTGATTGGCGCGGCGATCGAGCGCACGCCAGATGCTTGCTCTTCGTCGCAGACAGCGACACCCGCGCTATGGATCACCAGTAGCTCCTTCTTCAGGACTCCC
>DATCEK010000068.1:0-29099 GCA_036510155.1 Solirubrobacteraceae bacterium
TGGCGAGTTGGGTTGGGGCGAGACGTGCGCGCGTGCCGTTGATCCTCTGGGCGTCGTTGTGGGCGCACCCTCGCACCCTCGCGCACGCGCTCAGCTATCCGGCGCTACAGCACCTCTACCGCAGCGCCGATGCCGTCGTCACCTACGGCCCTCACATCAGCGCTTATGTGCGCTCGCATGGCGCCAACCGTGTATACGTCGCGCCGCAGTCGGTGGACAACGAATACTGGAGTTCGCCCGATGTGAGCCTACCGAATGATCCTAGGTGGCCGACAACAATCGGGGTGACGTTTTTGTTTGCGGGACGGCCTGCCCGGGAAAAGGGACTGGGGGTGCTCGTGGAGGCTTGGAGTACGTCGGGCCTGCAGGCACCAACCGCCGCGCTCGTCCTCGTCGGCGCGGGATCCACCCCCCCTTGGGTCCCGGCCGGCGGCGCGGTGGTGGGTCTGGACGCGGTGTCCCAGGAGCAATTGCGCAACTTTTACGCTGCCGCCGATGTTCTGGTGGTGCCGTCGATTCCAACGCGCACTTTTCGCGAGCCTTGGGGGCTGGTGGTGAACGAGGCCATGAACCGTGGACTTCCCGTGATCGCAAGCGACGCCGTCGGAGCCGCCGCCGGAGGCCTCCTCCAAGACCGGCGCAACGGTCGGATTGTGCCGGCGGGCGAGCCCGTGGCGCTCGCGGCTGCGCTCAGAGAACTCGCTTGTGACCGGGAGTTGCGCACGCGCATGGGGGCCGCTGGACGCGCGGACGTGAGCTCCTACACCTACGACGCTTGGGCACGCGGCTTCTCGGACGCGCTCGCCGAACTTGGCTTGTCGGCTGGACGGTGAGGTAGCGTTGCGCTTCTTGGAAGGGCCAAGGGTCAAATTGTGGAGAGGCTTTGCGCCGGCATTGGTCGCGCTCGCGATGCTCGTGCCCATATCCACGGCTGCCGCAAACCAGGCGCAGACGATCCTTGAAAAGTGCGGGCACAACGAACCCTTCAGCGGCTACAGCCAGAAGGCTTATCGCGAAGCGCTCAAACAGATGACAACCACTGGGATCGAGTACGGAGAATGCGAAAGCTTGATCCGCAAGGCCGAGGAAGCGGCGGCCGGCGGCGGAGCCGGCGCCAGCACCGGCACTCCTTCCGCCAGCGTCGCCGTACCGCTGACTCCAACCGAGCAACGAGCGGTGCAGAGAGCGCATCGCAATGGCTCGGCGCCGGTGCAGGTCGGAAGCGAACCGGTGAGCCCAGGCGTCGTGCATGCGAACGTCGCCTCGGCCGTGAGCACCCTGCCCCACTCGCTCTTCGCGATGCTCGCCTTCATGGCCGCTGCAGCAGTCGTCGTGGCAATCGGGGAGGTGCTGCGGCGTGTGCGCTCACGCGATCGCGCCCGAGAATGAGCAGGCGCGCAGGAGCATGGTCTGTGCAGGCGATAGGGCCTGAGCAGACGCGCATGAGCGTGTTTGCTCACGCGATCCAGTCCGAACACGGCGGAGGTGCATGAGCGTGTCCGCACAGGCCCTCACAGCCGAGCACCAGGTCGTCGTGTTCACCGAGCAGCCGGCGCAGGAGCCCGCGCGAGCGCGCAGCGGACCGCCGCCGCCGTGGAGCACGACGCTTGCGACGCTGACGGTCGCCGGCCTGCTCTGTTTCGCCACGTTCCTGGCCGGCGGCGGGCTGAACCTGGCTCCGATGACGACCATCGAGCTGGTCTTCACGCTGGTAGCGGGAGTGCTCGTAACGGTCGTGCTCGCGCTGGCCCCGGCCGGCATCCGTTTCTACGGCGTCTGGTCGATCGGGCTGCTGCTGGCCTTCACGGCACTCACCGGCCTGTCGGTCGTGTGGTCGGTGGCACCCGACGCCAGCTGGCAGGACACGGGCCGGATGTTGGCCTACAGCGGCGTGTTCGCAGCCGCGGTGGCGCTTGCCTGGCTGGCGCCGGCGGGCTGGCGGGCGCTGCTGGGAGGGATCGTGCTCGCGGCAGTCGCCGTGTGCGCCTATGCGCTGTTGACGAAGGTGCTGCCAAACGAGCTGAGCGTCAGCCGCGAAGCCGGCTTTTACGCGCGCTTGCAGGAACCGTATGGCTATTGGAACGCGATCGGGCTGACTGCGGCGATGGGCGCGATCGGCTGCCTGTGGCTTGGCGCGCGACGCGCCGGCCACGCGCTTTTGACCGCGCTTGCCTACCCCGCGATGGGGTTGATGATCGTCACCTTGCTGCTGGCCTATTCACGTGGCGCGCTGGCAGCGCTCGTGGTCGGCGTGATCGTGTGGATGTGCGTCGTGCCGCTGCGCCTGCGAGCAGCACGAGTGCTGCTCGTCGCTGGCGCCTGTGCCGCCCCGGTCGTCGGCTGGGATTTCTCCAGGCACGCGCTCTCGAGCGAAGGGGTGACGCTTGCGGCGCGCACCAGCGCCGGGCACCAGCTCGGCGTGCTGATCGGCGCGATGCTGATCGTGCTGGCGCTCGTGGGTATCGCGATCGGCTTCTTCGGCGACCGCCGCGCGCCTTCAGCCGACACGCGCCGGGCAGCAGGGATTGCGCTGGCTTCGTTGCTTGTGCTTGTCCTGCTTGCAGGGGCGGGCGCTCTGACCGCGACAAATCGCGGACTGACCGGCACGATCTCTCACGACCTCTCCTCGCTCACCAACCCCAACGCGACTGTGCCGAAAAACACCCCGGGGCGCTTGACGGCGGTGGGCAGCGTTCGTGCGCGCTACTGGAAGGAGGCGCTCGAGGTCTTCGAAGCTCACCCAGCCCTTGGCGCCGGGGCGGCCGGGTACGGAACGGCACGGTTGCGCTACCGAACCCAGAACCTCGATGTCCGTCAAGCCCATGGATACATCGTGCAGACGCTTGCGGACCTCGGGATCCTCGGCATGGCGATCACGCTCGCCCTGCTGATCGCCTGGATGATCGCCGCCGGGCGCAGCATGCATCCCTTCGATCGCCGCTGGCGCGCCCAGCGCTCGCCACCATCGCTCGCTTGGAGCAAAGAACCGGTCGCATACACGCCCGAGCGCATCGGCATGTTCGCGATGCTCTGCATCGTCGTCGTGTTCGGCGTCCACTCATTCGCCGACTGGACTTGGTACGTGCCGGGCGATGCCTTCGTGGCTTTGCTGTGCGCCGGCTGGCTGGCGGGGCGCGGACCACTCCCGACCGGCAAGCTCGGCGTACCGGCGGGCTCCCCGGCAGCTGTCCTCACAGAAGAGCCTTCACGAATCCGCTTGCCCTCGGCGCACGCCGTCGGGCCGCTGCGTATCGGCATCGCAACCGCCGTCGTCGCCGGAGCGCTGCTCGCTGCCTGGACGGAGTGGCAGCCACAGCGCTCTGTCGAAGCCTCCGAACAGGCGGTCGCGCTGATCAAACAAAACCCGCAGTCTGCGCTGCGCGCGGCACAGGCCGGCGTCGAACGCGATCCGCTTTCCGCCGTGGCGCTGTTCAGGCTCTCCTCGGTCGAGCATGCGATCGGCGAGAGCGCACTTGCGCGAGCGACGCTGCAGAAGGCCGTGCAGATGCAACCATCCAACCCGGAAACCTGGCTGACCTTGGGCGAATACGACCTGGCGAGCAATCCGAGGGCAGCTGTCGGGGAGCTTCGCGCCGCCGTATATCTCGACCCCGAGTCGATCGCCGCGCAAAACGTCTACGTGCAGGCGCTACGGGCGACACCTCAGGCAAGCGCGCAGACTGCGACGCAGCCGACGGCCAAATAGCTCGCTCAGAAGCGCTTGCGCACGGCGCTTGCCAGCAGGACACGACGTGCCAGCGGTAGCCCCCCGGCCCCGACGACAGTGACCTCCGCGAAGCCGAAGTCGCCGAGCAGCTCGCCGAGCAGCTGACGGGTGTAGAAGCGCAGGTGGTCAGCGCGCGGGTCGAAGCACGCCTGGAATGCCGCTCGGCTCAACCCAATCCACAATCGCGACAGGGGGCCGTGATCAGGGGTGCTGATCAACAGCATGCCGCCCGAGCGCAGGACGCGACGCAGCTCGGAGAGCCATTGTGCGGTGTCGGCGACGTGCTCAATAGTCTCGCCGGCCCAGACGACATCGAAGCTCGCATCCTCTAGCGGCAGCGGTGCTTCGGGCTCTACAAGGCGCAGGTCCAGCTCGGGATGACGCGCACGCGCGCGGCGCAGCGGCTCGGCGGCGACATCGACTGCGACCACCGCGGCGCCGACGCGCAGCAACGCTGCGGCGAAGTGACCCTCGCCGCAGCCCACATCGAGCACGCGCGGGGCACGCCCGATACGCTCCGCAGACTTCGCCACATGCTCGAGCAGAAAAACTTCGCGTAGCCGCGCGTCGGCCGGCGGGAGCCCCTCGGGAACGCCCTCCCACAGACTTTCGTGGTAGGCGCGTGAGGGCATCGGTGGAAGGCTAGCGTGGCCTGGAAACAGGCGGGTGAGGGCAACCTCCGGCCGGGGCGAGTGAGCGCGAGCTGCCTCTCCAGGCGCGCGCGAGGCGCTCAGTGCTGTCAGGAGCGTGGGCCTGCGCCTGTGCAAACTCGGAAACAGCGTGGGCGATTCGTTGCCGATCTCTACACATGAGGGGCGGACCGACTATGTTCTGGGCCAGTGCGCGCAGGTGCGATAGACGTCAGGACGTCTCGTGGTCTGATCTCCCGGACCGGGACGAGCGACGTCATGCGAGTCGCCTTCGACAGCCGCCCGGCGGCCGACGTACGTGGCGTCGGGCGCTATACGCGCTCGCTGTTGAAGGCGCTGCGCGAGACAGGCGCCAAAGGCGTGGAGATCCTCGAGACCCACCGGCCTAGGCGCGTGGCGGTGTTTCACTCGCCGTGGATGGAGGGGGCGATTCTGCGCAGCCCCTGTCCGATGGTCGTGACTTTGCACGACCTCTCGGCGCTGAAGCGCGCAAGCGAGCATATGCGCACGGGAGTGCGTCTGCGCTTGCGCCAACTCGCGGTGCAGCGCGCGGTGCGCGTGATCGTGCCCACCGAGGCTGTGGCGGGCGATGCGGTCGAGCGCCTGGGCCTGGAGCGCGAGCGCATCGCCGTGATCGCCGAGGCGCCGGACGCGAGCATGTTCGCGCGCTCGCAGGAGGAGATAGCTCACGTGCGCGAGCGTTTTTCGCTACCTGATCAGTATCTGTTGTGGGTCGGCTCGCTGCGCCACCCCGACCCGCGCAAGCACGTCGCAAAGCTCGCCGCGACACCGCGCGAGCTGCCGCTCGTGCTCGTCGGTCCCACGCGGCCCTGGGCGCACGAGCTGCAAGGCGTGATCCTGACGGGCGAGGTCTCCGACGAGCACCTCGCCGCCATCTACAGCGGGGCGCATGCGCTCGTGCTCGCTTCCGAGGACGAGGGCTTCGGTCTGCCGGCGGTCGAGGCGCTTGCGTGCGGAACACCTGTGGCCGCCTGCGAAGTGCCCGCGCTGCGCGAGGTCCTCGGCGAGCGCGCCGCATTTGTCGAGCGAGGCGACCTGCGCTCGCTGATCGAGAGCGCCGAGCGCTCGCGCCGCCCGGCGCCCGCGCCACCGCAATGGACCTGGCAGGACGCCGCGCACTCGACTTGGCGTGTCTACCAGCAGGCGCTCGACTTCGCCGAGGACGACTCCCGACCGGTGGGCTGGGGCCTCGCCGATCCTCAGACTGGCTTGGAGTAGGAGTAGACCGGACGCACACCCGCTCGCCTGACGAGCTCGTTCAGTATGCCCCGCGCTGCATGATCACTGCCGGGATCGTCTTCAACAGGATCGCCAGGTCGAGCGCCAGCGACCAGCGCTCGAGGTAGATGAAATCGAGGTGCACGAGATCGTCGAAGTCGAGTTCCGAGCGGCCCGACACCTGCCACAACCCCGTGATGCCCGGCAGCACGAGGTAGCGCTTGCGATGCCAGTCCTCGAGCAGCTCGAAGTCGCGCTCGGGCAAAGGGCGCGGGCCGACCAGCGACATCTCGCCGCGCAAAACGTTGATCAGCTGGGGCAGCTCGTCAAAGGAGAAGCGCCGCAGGAGGCGCCCGACCGAGGTCAGGCGCGGATCGTCGCGGATCTTGAAGAGCGCGCCCGAGGCCTCGTTGAGCTGCTCGAGCTCGTCCTGCTGCTCGTGCGCGTCGCAGTACATCGTGCGGAACTTCAAACAGGCAAAGGGACGCTGGCCGATGCCGGGGCGCATCGAGCGATAGAAGATCGGGCCACGCGAGGTAACCCGCACCGCGAGCGTGATCGCGGCAAGCAGCGGGCTGAGCAGCACAAGCAGGAAGATCGAGCCGACCAAATCAAAAGTGCGCTTCAGGGCGAAATCAATGCCCTCGAACACTGGTGGCCCCAGCTCGAACAGCGGCACCGACTGGCCGGGCACGAACTCGGCGCGATGGATCAGGATCTCCATCGTCGAGGGCGCAATGCGCACGCGCACGCCGCGACGGTGGCACTGATCGACCAGCTCGACAGCACTCTCCTGGGGAAAATCGGGATCGGCGATGATCACCTCGTCGACGCGCTCGGAGACGATCACAGCTTGCAGGTGAGCCAGCGTGCCAAGACAGCGCACCCCGTTGGCGGGCAATGGCTCGGGTGAGACGAAGCCGACGACTTCGATCGGCGAGTGTGGCGCGTCGGCGAGCGCATTGGCGACATCGTGGATGTGCTTGCCGGTGCCGACGAGCACCGCGCGGCGCTGATAGCCGGCCGCGTGCAGGATCGCACCGGTCGCGCGCTCGTAGAGGTAGCGCAGCGAGGAGATGTAGAACAGCGCGAAGCCAAGCGAGCCGTAGAAGATGTAGTAGCTGGAGAAGTGTTCGCCGCTGACAACGGCAAAGATCAGCGCGACGAACGCCACCTGGAAGAGCGACCCAACGATGCGCGAGAGACCTGGTCGTTGCGAGCGCTCGGCGTACAACCCGGAACGGGCGAACAGCAGCGCGGTGAGCAGGTAGGCAAAGGCGAGGATCGAGCGCGTCCCCTCGTATGCGTTGTGTACGTCGAAGCTCGACAGGAGTGCCGCCTTGAGCGCGAGCGCGGTGAAGATCGCAAGCGACACGCCGAACAGATCCAGCACGAGCAGCGACAGGACACGCAGAGCGCGGCGCATCGTGTCCATGCGCAGCAGGAACGAGAGCGCCGGCGGACGCTTGCTGCGCACGTCGCGGTCCGAGCGCAGGCCAGGAGCTTCGCGCACCTCGCTGTCGGAGCGCAGCGCGGGAGTTTCCTCAACAGCGGGCCGGCCAGCCGAGCCGACGCGCGCAGCCGGCGGCGTCCTTGTGGGACGGCTGCTGCGCGGCGCGTCCGGAGAACGAACTCCCATCTCGGACTTCACAACAGTTGAGTTTCCCTTATGTAGCGGTCAGAAACCGATGGGAAGGTTTGTGCGGCGCCGCTCACCCAACCAGCTGCTCGATGCCGGACGTGTCGATCGTGCGCCTGAGGCCGTCCCTGAGCGACACCTCCGGCGCCCAGCCGAGCAGCTCGCGCGCGAGCGCGATGTCCGGCTTGCGCTGCTTGGGATCGTCGACCGGAAGCGCCTCGAACAGGACCTCCGACCCGGCCCCGGTGATCTCCTTGACGGCTTCGGCGAGTTCGAGCAGCGTGTACTCGTCCGGGTTGCCGATGTTCACGGGATTGTGGTAACCGGACTCGGCAAGTGCGATCAGCCCACGGATGAGGTCGCTGACGAAGCAGAACGAGCGCGTCTGTGAGCCGTCGCCGAAAACGGTGAGCGGACGGTTCGCGAGCGCTTGGCGCAGGAAGGTGGGGATCGCGCGGCCGTCATGCGGGCGCATGCGGGCGCCGTAGGTGTTGAAGATGCGTACGATCGCCGTGTCCACACCTTGCTGGCGGTGGTAGGCCATCGTCAACGCCTCGGCATAACGCTTGGCCTCGTCATATACGCCGCGCGGCCCGATCGGATTGACGTGCCCCCAATAGGTCTCCGCCTGCGGATGTTCCTGCGGGTCGCCGTACACCTCGCTGGTGGACGCCAGCAAGAAGCGAGCCCGCTTGGCCTTGGCCAGACCGAGCGTGTGATGCGTGCCGTAGGAGCCCACCTTGAGCGTATGTAGCGGCAGACGCAGATAGTCGATCGGCGAGGCGGGCGATGCCAGGTGGTAGACGAAATCGACAGGCTCGTCGATCTCGTACGGCTCGATGATGTCCATGTTGACATTGCGAAAGTTCTCGGGATCGCGAATGTGCTCGATGTTCGCGAGCGAGCCGGTCTCGAGGTTGTCGACGCAGATCACGCGGTTTCCGCGAGCGAGCAGCTCGTCGCAAAGATGCGAGCCGAGGAATCCGGCGCCGCCTGTGACCATGCACGTGGACATCGCAGCCAGTATAAGGCTGCTGGGGGCCTTTGCTTGGCGCGGCGGGCGTCCGCGACCGGTCAGAGAGGCCGCGATTCGGGCCGTCCAGCGGATCTTGTCTCCCAAAAAAGACGCCCCCCTGGTGTGGGTGCACCCCGTTGCGCTCCAGCCCAATCCATATGATCCAATGCAAGCCATGAGCCAGCACAACTCGAGCGAGCAACAGGAGCGTCTCACGGTCGCCCCGATCGTGGGTCCCGAGGATGCGCGCCGATTCACCGACTCAGGGATCGAGATCGAGCCGCTCTACGACGCAAGCGACGTGCCTGCCGAGCTCGACCTCGGCGAGCCGGGCGCTTACCCCTACACGCGCGGCGTACACCGCGAGATGTACCGCAAACAGACGTGGACGATGCGCCAGTACGCGGGCTATGCCTCGGCCAAGGAGTCAAACGAGCGCTACCGCTACCTGCTCTCCAAGGGCTCGACCGGCCTGTCGATGGCCTTCGACCTGCCCACCCAGCTCGGCCTTGACTCGGACAATCCGCGCTGCCTGGGAGAGGTCGGTCGCACCGGCGTGGCGATCGACACGATCGACGACATGCGCACGGCGTTCGACGGGATCCCGCTGGATGAGGTCTCGACGTCGATGACGATCAACGCGCCGGCAGCTTGTCTGCTGCTGCTGTACGACCTCGTCGGCGAGGAGCAAGGCGTGCCGAGCGAGAAGCTGCGCGGCACCACCCAGAACGACGTGCTCAAGGAGTACATCGCGCGCGGCAACTACATCTACCCGCCACAGCCCACGATGCGCCTGACGACCGACCTGTTCCAGTATTGCCAGGAAAACGTCCCCAAGTGGAACACGATCTCGATCTCGGGCTACCACTTCAGGGAGAAGGGCTGCTCGGCGGTGCAGGAGGTCGCCTTCACGCTGTCGTCGGGGATCGCGTACGTGACGGCCGCGATCGAGAAGGGCCTGGACGTCGACGACTTCGCGCCGCGCTTGGCGTTCTTCTTCAACGGCCACAACAACGTGTTTCAGGAGGTCGCGAAGTTCCGGGCGGCGAGGCGCATGTGGGCGCACATCATGCGCGAGCGCTTCGGCGCGAAGAACCCGAAGTCGACGATGCTGCGCTTCCACACACAGACGGGCGGCGTCACGCTCACCGCACAGCAGCCGGAGAACAACATCGTGCGTGTGGCTTTGCAGGGCTTCGCCGCGGTGTGCGGAGGCACGCAGTCGCTGCACACCAACGGCTTCGACGAGGCTTTGGCCCTGCCGACCGAGCGCGCGGCAAAGACGGCATTGCGCACCCAGCAGATCCTCGCCTACGAGTCGGGCGCGGCCGACACAGTCGACCCGTTCGCCGGCTCCTACTTCGTCGAGTCGCTGACCGACGAGATCGAAGCGCGCGCGAATGAACTGATCGCCAAGGTGGATGCGCTCGGCGGCAGCGTGAACGCGATCCAGTTCATCACGGGCGAGATCGACGAGTCGGCTTGGGGCTACCAGGAGCGCTACCGCGTCGGCCAGGACATCGTCGTAGGCGTGAACAAGTTCGAGGAGGACGACATCGAGGTTCCAGACCTGCTGCGCGTGGACCCAGAGTCAGAGCGCGAACAGGTGGGACGGTTGAAGGCCTTCAAGGCGAACCGCGACCAGCAGCTGGTGGACAAGCGCCTGGAGGAGCTGCGCGAGACCGCACGCGGCAGCGAGAACCTGCTGCCCGCGATCCGCCAAGCGCTGAAGGACCGTGCGTCGCTCGGCGAGGTATGCGGGGCGATGCAGGATGTGTTCGGCAAGTACGCACCGACGTTCTGAGGAGATAGGATCCTGCCCGTGATCGCAACGGTGCAGTTCTTCGAAGTGGTCCTGGCCGTGCACATCATGGCCGTGGTGTTCGCCTTCGGCGCAACCTTCGCCTACCCCGTGATACTTGGGACGGTCAGCAAGGCCGACTCGCGCTCTCTGCCGGCGCTGTACCGCGCGATCCACGCGATCAGCGTCAAGGTCATCATGCCGGGCCTCGCGATCGTCGTGATCTGTGGCATCTACCTCGCGTCCAAACTGCACGTTTGGAGCGAGTTCTATGTGCAGTGGGGCATCGGCGTGGCACTCGTGATCGGCGCCATCGAGGGCATGTTCCTGAGCCCCAACGAGAAGCGCCTGGTCGAGGTGGCAGACATTGACCTCGCCGCGGCCGGCGACGGGCCGGTGACATTCAGCGCCGAGCACGACACGCTCGTGCGCCGCATCGGCGCCGTGGGCGCCACGATGGACTTGCTCGTGATTCTCACGATCCTGTTCATGGTCTTCAAAACGTAGGCGGCGACGGCCGTGAACGCCACAGGCGTAGAGCTCGATGTAATCGTCACGGCGAAAGTCTCCATGCCCTACGGTTACGTCTATCGCAGCTCCGGCGGCCCGGCACGACGCATCCTCGGCGGCATCCGGCCGTTCGGAGAGACACTCGATGCTTTTTGCATCGCGTTTGTTGTTCGCCACCCAACGGCCGGCACCATTCTCATAGACACGGGCATGCACCGCGACGCACGAGAGCACCCGCGTCGTGACTTCGGCCTGCCTCTGAGCCTGATTTTCAGGGGGCTGCGACCAGCCGAGCAGCCCTTTGACGAGCAGCTGCGCGCGCTCGACATCGAGCCTGCCTCGATCGAGCGGGTGGTCATGACCCACCTTCACCTCGACCACACGAGCGGGATGCGCCTGCTGCCGAATGCCAGGTTCACCACCTCGGCCGCCGAGTGGGCGGCTACGCGTGGCAGGTTCCCCACCGGCAAGGGCTATGTCTCCCACCATCTGCCCGAGGTCTCACGCATGCAACTGATGGACTTCGAGAGCGACGGCAGGCCGTACGCGACGTTCAAGCAGACGATCGATCTTCTCGGCGACGGCACGATCCGGCTGATCTCCACTCCCGGCCACACTGCCGGGCACCTGTCCGTGCTGCTGCGGCTCGCCGACGGGTCGGAGACCTTGCTCGTCGGCGATGCCGCCTACACGCTGCGCAACATCCACGAGGAGATTTTGCCGGTACTCACCGACGACGACGCGGCCACACGTAGATCGATCGCCGAGATCAAGACGTTCGCGCTGGCCAACCCGCAGACGACCATCGTGCCTTCGCACGACCCCGACGCTTGGCGCTCGCTCGTGGCCCCGGTCTGACTCGGAGTGCGGCAATCGGCGAGCGGCAATCCCGCGCCCGAGCGTAGCCTTTGATTTTGACGCAAATCGGCATGCTCCCCGCGCGCGGGGGGCATCGCCGAAATCGGGCTACCTGTCCGACCTCGGCTCGAAGGCCGCCGTCTGTACCCTGGATAGCGTGATGAGCGAGGGCTACAGAGTCGCCGTAGTGGGCGCCACCGGGCAGGTGGGCACCCTGATGCTGCAATTGCTGCGCGAGCGTGGTTTTCCCGCGCGCGAGATCGTGCCGTTCGCCTCCGAGCGTTCAGCCGGCAGGGAGATCGAGGGCGTTGGCATCGTGCAACCGCTGACCGAGGAGACGATCCAGGGCTTTGACCTTGCGCTGTTCTCCGCCGGCGGATCGACCTCGGGCGAGTGGGCGCCGCGCTTCGCCGGAGACGGTGCCGTAGTGGTCGACAACAGCTCCTACTGGCGCATGAACGACGACGTACCGCTTGTCGTCGCCGAGGTCAACCCCGAGGCCTTGAACTCCCACAACGGCATCGTGGCGAACCCCAACTGCTCCACTATGCAGATGGTGGTGGCCTTGAAGCCAATCCACGACGAGGCCGGGATCGAGCGACTGGTGATCTCCACCTACCAGGCTGTGTCCGGCACGGGCAAGAAGGCGGTGGACGAGCTGCTCGACCAGGCCCACGCGATCCTGCACGAGCGCGAGATCGAGGCGCCCCGAGCCTACGCCCACCAAATCGCCTTCAACGCACTCCCCCACGCCGGCTCATTCGCGCCCGGCGACGACCACACCGACGAGGAGCGCAAGCTCATCAACGAGACACGCAAGATTCTCGGCGACGAGTCGATCCGCGTGAGCGCTACCTGCGTGCGCGTACCAGTCGTCAACGGGCATTCCGAGGCCGTAAACGTGCAGACACGAGACGATCTCAGCCCCGAGCGCGCCCGGGAGCTGTTGAGGGCGGCGCCGGGTATCACCGTGGCCGATGACCCATCGGCGGCTCTATATCCGCTGGCGACGCAGGCCACTGGCCATGACGAGGTGTTTGTCGGTCGCATCCGCCGCGACCCTGGCCACGAGCGGACCTTGGACATGTGGATCGTGGCCGACAACCTGCGCAAGGGAGCGTCCACGAACGCCGTCCAGCTGGCTGAGCTGTTGCACGAGCAGGGGCTCATCCGGCCTCGAGCCGCCCCCACCACGGCATAGGCACGGCCCCCAAGATCCGAAGGAAGCGCCGGCACGCGCCCGGAATTGCAGCGGCCGCGGCACGGGAAGGACTCTCGCCGCGACGCTCGAAACTGGGAGCGATGAGCGTCTCGACCGAGGTGCAACGCACCCTTGTGAAGTCACCGCCCGAGCTGTGGTCGGAGTTGAGCAACCCAGATGCGCTCGGCCGCCATCTGTCCGAGCTCGGCGAGATCCGCATCACCGCGGTCGAACCCGAGACGACGGTCGAGTGGGAGGCAGAGAGCGCCAGCGGCGTCGTGCACCTCAAGCAGTCCGGCTGGGGCACAAAGGTCACGCTGTCGGTGACGCGTGTCGCGCCGCCCGGCGAGGGGGAGCCGCCCGAGCCTGAGGCGGTCGCAGAGACAGAGGCGGTCGCAGAGACAGAGCCGGTCGCAGAGACAGAGCCCGGGCTGGACGCCGAGCCCGAGCCCGAGCCGGTCGCTGCGGTTGCAGAGCAAGAGATGGTCACAGAGTCGGATACTCGTCCCGGATTCTTCGCACGCCTATTCCGTCGAGGTCACGCCAGACGACGTGCCCTTGCCGAGGCGCTGGCAGAGTTCGACGCTGTCGCGGAGCCCGAGATCGAGGTCGTGGCGCTGGCGGCGCCCGAGCCGGTTTACCCCGACCCTCCAGCTCAACCCGGAGCCGCCGAGCCGGTTGAGGACCTGGCCTCCGAACTCGTGTCATTGGAAGAGCAAATAGTCGCGGAGACGACCGAGCTGCTCACCGGCGTACTCGACCGTTTGGGCGCCGCGCACCACAGGCCCTTCTCGCGCGGATAAGATCCGCGCCGATGCGCGCCAAGGCCCCGGAGACATACGAGGAGAAGCTCGCCGAGCTGCAGGAGTTACGCGTGGCGGCGGTCCACTCTGCCCCCGAGGCCGAGGAGAAGCAGCACGCGCGCGGCAAGTACACGGCGCGTGAGCGCGTTGAGAAGCTGCTCGACCCCGGCTCCTTCCAGGAGCTCGACACGTTCGTGCGCCACCGCACCTACGACTTCGACATGCAGAAGAACCGCCCGTGGGGCGACGCTGTCGTGACCGGCCACGGCACGATCGACGGCCGCCGCGTGTGCGTGTTCAGCCAGGACTTCACCGTGTTCGGCGGCTCGCTCGGCGAGGTGATGGGCGAGAAGATGTGCAAGATCATGGATCTCGCGGCCAAGATCGGCTGCCCGGTGATCGGCATCAACGACTCGGGCGGGGCCCGCATCCAGGAGGGGGTGGTCTCGCTCGGCTCCTATGGCGAGGTGTTCCTGCGCAACGTCCGCTCCTCGGGCGTCATCCCTCAGATCTCGCTGATCATGGGTCCTTGCGCTGGCGGCGCCGTCTACTCGCCGGCGATCACCGACTTCATATTCATGGTCAAGGAGACCTCGCACATGTTCATCACCGGCCCCGACGTGATCAAGACGGTCACCGGCGAGGAAGTCGGCTTCGAGGAGCTCGGCGGGGCGATGTCGCACAACTCCAAGTCGGGGGTGGCGCAGTTCGCCTCCGAGGACGAGGACGCATGCCTGGAGGACTGCCGCTACCTGGTGAGCTTCCTCCCCCAGAACAACATGCAGACAACGCCACGCGTGCGGCCGTCTGACGATCCCTTGCGGATGGACCCCGAGCTCGACCACGTCGTGCCCGACAACCCCAACAAGCCCTATGACATGCGCGACGTGGTACGCCTGATCGTGGACGACGGCGAGTTCTTCGAGGTGCACGAACACCACGCCAAGAACATCATCTGCGGCTTCTCGCGCCTGAACGGCCACGCCGTGGGCATCGTCGGCAACCAGCCCAACCAGCTGGCGGGCGTGCTCGACATCGACGCATCGGCCAAGGGCGCCCGCTTCGTGCGCACCTGCGACGCCTTCAACATCCCCTTGATCACGTTCTGCGACGTACCTGGCTTCCTACCTGGCACCGCCCAGGAGTGGGGCGGGATCATCCGCCACGGCGCCAAGCTCCTGTACGCGTTCGCCGAGGCGACGGTGCCGAAGATCACGATCATCACGCGCAAGGCCTACGGCGGTGCCTACGACGTGATGTCCTCGAAGCATCTCGGCGCCGACTTCAACTTCGCCTGGCCCACTTCCGAGGTGGCTGTGATGGGTCCCGAGGGCGCGGTCAACATCATCTACCGGCGCGACATCGCGGGCTCACCGACGCCCCAGGAGCGCCGTCAGACGTTGATGGACGACTACAAGGCGCGCTTTGCCAACCCATATACAGCCGCCGAACGTGGGTACATCGACGACGTGATCATCCCGCACGAGACGCGCCCGAAGCTGATCGCCGCGCTCGACACGCTGCACACCAAGCGCGAGCCCGGCCCCAAGCGCAAGCACGGCAACATCCCGCTTTGATGGGTTGTATGTTGTTTTTTTTGAAAAGTACCATAGTGGCTACGAATAGTAGTCACTATGGTACTTCGCGCAAAAACAGACATACCACCCGCACCCCCACGCGCCCAAACAGAGGCGCCGGGCGAGTCGGAAACAAGACAAGATGGTCAATCGTCGCCCCCAACTGCAGCTGATCGCCCCGTCGACGTCGCCCGCCGAGGCAGCGGCAATCATGGCCGCGCTCGAGCGCTTCATGCGCGACACGGCGCCCCGACTGGCGCCACCAACCGAGCATCTGGATCCCTGGACGCGCACGGCTATGCTCGAAGGCGTGGCGCGCGATGTATGGGGTTCCCGCCCACCCGACGAGCCGGACCCTTGGCTAAATACCTAAAAGCCGCTAGGCTTTAGCCCTAATCCTTTCCGGTCGCAAAACGATAGATCCGGGAGTCCCCAACCCCCAACCCGGACCCAGGAGGTTTCGCTAGATGGAGCCAGTTTCGATACCCGCCGAGCGGCCCACCAAAAAGGGCTCACTCGAGGATCCCGAGGTCCTGCAGAACGTCCCCGGGCATGTGATCCCGATCCTGCAGCGGGAGTACGACGACTTCAAGACCGAGGCCACCAAGTTCCTCCAGGGCGACATGCCCGAGGACGAGTTCATCAAGTTCCGCCTCAGGCAGGGCGTCTACGGTCAGCGCCAGCCCGACGTGCAGATGATCCGCGTGAAGCTGCCCTTCGGCGGCGTGACACCGGAGCAGATGGACAAGTTCGCCGACGTCGTTGAAAAGTACGCGCCCTTGGGCAAGGGTCACGTGACTACACGGCAGAACATCCAGATGCACCACATCCCTCTGCCTGAAATCGAGCAGGCGATCAGGGAGATGGGCGAAGCCGGGCTCTCCAGCCGCGAGGGCTGCGGCAACACGGTGCGCAACGTCACCGGCGATCCCTGGGCCGGCGTGGCGGCGGATGAGCTGTTCGACCTCACCCCCTACGCCGGCGCCTACGCGCGCTACTTCGTCAGGCACCCCACCACACAGGGCATGCCGCGCAAGATCAAGACCTCGTTCGACGGCTCCCCGCGCGACCGCGCGATCAGCGGCATCCACGACATCGCCTTCCGTGCCCGCATCAAGCAAATCGACGGCAAAGAGGTGCGCGGCGCTGAGATGCTGGTCGGTGGCGGCACCTCGATCATGCCGCGTGTCGCTCCCGCCCTGTACGACTTCGTGGAGCTCGACAACGGCGACTACCTGAAGATCTCCGAGGCCGTCTTTCGCATCTTCGACCGCCAAGAGTGGCTGCGCGTCAACCGCGCACGCGCGCGCATCAAGGTGTTCGTCGACAAGTTCGGTATCGACGAGCTGCGCAACCAGGTCGAGCAGGAGCTTGAGGGCGAGTGGGTCAAAGAACGCGACTTCTCGATCGAGGATCGCCTGTTCCTCGACGACGAGCGCGAAGCGGCTCCCGCACCTCCGACGAGCTACAACAGCCCCAACGGCGATATCTCCGAGTTCGAGCGCTTCAAGCAGGCAAACGTCGCCGCCCAGAAGCAGGAGGGCTTCGTCACCGTCGAGGTCAAGATCGTGCGCGGCGACCTCTCCCCCGAGCAGTTCCGTGGACTGGGCCAGATCATGCGCGAATATTCCGGCGGCTACGCGCGCACCACCGTGCAGCAGAACTTCGTGCTGCGTTGGGTACGCGAGGAGAGCGTCTACGACGTTTGGAAAGCGCTCGCCGCGCTGGGCCTCGGCGACCCAGGATCACGCGAGATAACCGACGTCGTCTCCTGCCCTGGAACCGACTCGTGCAAGCTCGGGATCACGAGCTCGATGGGACTCAACCAGGCCGTGCAGGAGCGCATCGAAGCGATGAAGCTGACCGATCCGCTGACACGTCAGATCCACATCAAGATGAGCGGCTGCCCCAACGGCTGCTCCCAGCACCACGTCGCCGACATCGGCTTCTACGGCGCCTCGATCAAGGTCGGCGAGCACACAATTCCCGCCTACATCCCGCACGTTGGCGGCGTGTATGAAGGCGGCGAGGTCAAGTTCGGCACGCGCCTGAAGCTGCGCCTGCCCGCCAAGCGGGCGCCCGAGGCGATCGAGCGCTGGATCCGCCACTACGAGGCCAACCGCAACGAGGGCGAGGAGTGGGGCGCGTTCGTCGAGCGCGTCGGCACGCCGGAGCTGGAAGGGCTCGTCAAGAAGCTTTCCCTGCCCGTCGACTTCGGCCTGGAGACAATGAATACGTTCATCGACTGGAACCGCGACGTGCCGTTCCAGGTGATCCGCGGAGAGGGCGAGTGCGCGGTTTGAGTGACAGCGCCACGGAGGCCACATCCTCCACCCCTCTGGCCACCGCCGCAATTGGCGGAGGCGGGAATTCCTCGGCCGGAGACGACCTCAGCAAGAGTCTGAGTGACACCCTGCGCGCAGCGGTCGAGCGCCACGGCGACAAAGTCGTGCTGCTGTGCTCCTTCCAGAAGGAGGAGTCGGTGCTGATCGACGAGCTGCTGCGCGTCGGCGACGGCAGGGTTGGTGGGACCCCCATAAAAATCGCGACGATCGACACTGGTGTGCTCTTCCCCGAGACGCTGCAGACCTGGAAGGCGTTCGAGGAGCGCTTCGGGATCGAGGTCGAGGTGCACGACGCGAGCAATCCCAGCAATCCGTGGAGCGGACCTGAGCATTGCTGCTCGATCGCCAAGGTGACCGCCCTCGAGAGCGCGCTGCAAGGCGCCGAGGGGTGGATCACTGGCATCAGGCGCGAGCAGGGGCCCACGCGCGCAGACACCGAGCTGATCGAAGTCGGCGCCAAGCGCGAGCTGCACAAGTACAACCCGCTTGCCCTTTGGACCGAGAAGGACCTGTGGGCGCGGATCTTCGAGCGCGACCTGCCTTATAACCCGCTGCACGACCAGGGCTACTCCTCGATCGGCTGCGCGCCGTGCACTCAGCCTGGCGAGGGACGCGAGGGGCGTTGGGCTGGCACGAACAAGACTGAGTGCGGTCTGCACCTGAGCGTCTCATGAGCGTCGCCGAGCGTCCCCAGTTGAGTCACCTGCGGGCGCTCGAGTCCGAGGCGATCCACGTGATGCGCGAGGTGGCCGCCGAATTCGAGCGACCCGTGCTGCTGTTCAGCGGCGGCAAGGATTCGATCGTTCTGCTGAGACTCGCCGAGAAGGCCTTCCGGCCTGGGCCGTTTCCGTTTCCCCTAATGCACGTTGATACCGGCCACAATTTCCCCGAGGTGATCGAGTTTCGCGACCGCCGCGTGGCCGAGCTCGGCGAGCGGCTGATCGTGGCCAGCGTGCAGGAGTCGATCGACAGCGGCCGGGCCATCGAGGAGAAGGGACCACGCGCCTCGCGCAACCAGCTACAAACCGTGACGCTGCTCGACGCGATCGCCGAGCACAAATTCGACGCGGCCTTCGGCGGGGCGCGTCGCGACGAGGAGCGGGCGCGCGCAAAGGAGCGCGTGTTCTCCTTCCGCGACGATTTCGGCGGCTGGGATCCCAAGAGCCAGCGACCCGAGCTTTGGAACCTCTACAACGGGCGCATCAAAAAGGGCGAGAACGTGCGCGTCTTTCCGATCTCCAACTGGACCGAGCTCGACGTGTGGGAGTACATCGACCAGGAGCAGCTGGAGGTGCCCTCGATCTATTTCGCCCACGAGCGCGAGGTCTTCAAGCGCGATGGCATGCTCTACGCGTGGCGCGAGGGGACAGAGCTGATCGACGGCGAGAGCGTGTTCGCAGAGACGGTGCGCTACCGCACTGTTGGCGACATGAGTTGCACCGGCGGCGTGCGCTCGCAGGCTGCCACATTGCAGGAAGTCGTGTGCGAGATAGCAGCGACCCGTATCACCGAGCGTGGCGAGACGCGCGCGGACGACCGCGTCTCGGAGGCGGCGATGGAGGATCGTAAGAAGGCTGGATATTTCTAATGCGCGTTTTTTTGGCTACGCCGGCCCACGCGACGGGACGTGCGGCCCGGTGGAGCGGAAGCTCGCCCGCCTCCGCTGAGAAGGCTTGACAATGACACTCGACCTGCTGCGCTTCACCACTGCCGGCTCCGTGGATGACGGCAAGAGCACCCTGATCGGGCGGCTGCTGTACGACACCAAGCAGGTGTTCGAGGATCAGCTCGACCACGTGGCGCAGGCGAGCGAGCGTCGCGGCGGTGAGGGAGCGCTCGACCTTGCCCTGCTGACCGACGGGCTTCGTGCTGAGCGCGAGCAGGGGATCACGATCGACGTGGCCTACCGCTACTTCGCCACGCTCAAGCGTCGCTTCATCATCGCCGACTGCCCCGGACATCAGCAGTACACGCGCAACATGGTCACCGGCGCCTCCACGGCCGATCTGTCGGTGATCTTGCTCGACGCGCGCAAGGGCGTGCTCGAGCAGTCCAAGCGCCACGCATTCATCAGCGCCCTGCTCGGCATTCCGCACCTGGTCGTGGCCGTCAACAAGATGGACCTGGTCGACTACTCACAGGAGCGGTTCGACGAGCTCGTCGCTGAGTTCGCTGGGTTTGCCCAGAAGCTGAACGGGATCGGCACGGGGACCGGCATGGGCCGCGACATCGCCTACATCCCGATGTCCGCGCTCAACGGCGACAACGTCGTCGATCGTTCGCAGGGCATGGAGTGGTACTCCGGACCGACATTGCTCGATTTGCTCGAGCAGGTCGAGGTGGCCTACGACCATCCCTACGACCGGCCTGCTCGCTTTCCGGTGCAGTGGGTGATCCGGCCGGCGACGAACCGGTCCCACCCCACCCACAGCGACTACCGTGGCTATGCGGGGCAGGTGGCAAGCGGCGCGTTTCGCGTTGGCGAAGAGATCCTCGTGCTTCCCGCGGGGCAGCGCACTAGCATCGAGGCGATCGACACCTATGACGGCGAGCTTCCCGAGGCACTCGCGCCGATGTCGGTGACGCTGCGGTTGAGCGACGAGCTCGACATCTCGCGCGGCGAGACGATCTGCCGTGCCGAGCAGGCGCCTACTGTCGCGCGGGAGCTCGAAGCCGACGTGTGCTGGATGACCGACCAGCCCCTTCGCCAAGGCGGGCGCTACCTCGTCAAGCACACGACGCGCGAGGTGACCGCGATCGTCGACGAGCTGTGCGACCACGTCGACGTGCATACGCTCGAGCGCGCCGGCCCGCCCCCGGAGCTCGGGCTCAACGATATCGGCCGTATCCGCCTGCGCACCAACGCGCCGCTCGTGTTCGACCCGTACGAGAGCAACCGCCGCACCGGCAGCTTCATCCTGATCGACGAAGCCTCCAACAACACCGTTGGCGCTGGGCTTGTCGTAGCAGCAAACTGACCGCGGACACCGGCGCTCCCGCAGCGCGAACGCTGCTTTTGGCCGGCCGGCATCACGTTGTGAACTCCGCTCCGCCCGGTCCGAACTTACCTGGACCGCCTTGCCCGCAGACGCGCTCAAACCGAGCGGACGCCCAAACCGAGCATGCCCTAGATCGCTAGGACGCTCCCTCCGTCGCCACGCGCCGCCCCGCTGGGCGAGGTATCCGCAGAGCGCGGGCGACGGGCTGGGGCAGCCACCAATTCCAACTTCCGAGCAGGGATACCAGCGCGGGCAGCAGGAGCGCACGAACGATCGTGGCGTCGAGAAGGATGCCAAAGCCGAGGCCCGTGGCCAGCACCTTGATTTCCGTGTTTGGCGCGGAGGCCAGCGACGCAAACGCCAGGAACAGGATGAGGGCGGCGCTCGTGACCAGGCGGCCTGTGCGGCCCAGCCCTTCGATGAGCGCGGCATCGGTCGAGCCTGTGCGGTCGTACTCCTCGCGTACTCGGGCAAGGATGAAAACCTCGTAGTCCATCGACAGGCCGAAGAGGAAGGCAAACACCATCAGCGGTATCCAGAAGGGGATCGCTCCCGTCGCCGGGATGCCAAAGATCGCATTCGAGCCGTGGCCTTCCTGCCAGAACCAAGTCATCAAGCCGAAGGCGGCGCCCATCGAGATGAGGTTGAGCAAGACCGCCTTCACCGCCAGGACCAGTGAGCGGAAAGCGCGCGTCAGCAGGGCGATCGTGAGCAGGGCGACGATCGCGAACATCGGCAGGAAGTTGCCGAACACAGCATGCTGATAGTCGAGCTCGATCGCTCCCTCGCCCGCGATGCCTACCGCTCCCGACTGGCCTTTGAGCGCCACCCGCGCCGCGCGCACCGGCTGGAGCGTGGTTGAGTTGACCGTCTCTGAAGCCGGTATCGCGAGCAGCGCCGTCATGCCGTCGCGGGTGGAGTCCGAGGCATGCGAGACGGCGACGTCGACGACACCTGGCACGCCGGCCAGCCGCTCTTGCACCTGCTGGGCCTCAGGCGAGTGGGCTAGGACTTCCATTGGTGTGAGCACCCCGCTCGACACGCCGCCCACGGTAAGGCGGTCGTAGGCTTCGCGCGCGCTGCCGGTCTTTGCCAGCGCGCTCGCGCTGGTCTGCCCCGTGGTGAGGTTGAACAGAGGCAAGATCATGAGCGCCAGCAGCACAACAGCGATCCCCGCCGCCAGGCCTCTGTGGCGCACCACTGTGCGTGTCCAGGCGGTCCAACCGCGACTGGCCTGCGCCTCGTGGCGCAGCTTTGGCCAATCCACGCGGGGGCCGATCCCGCCAAGCATCGCGGGCAGCAGCGTCAGCGCCACCGCGGTGGAGATGATCGGGATCAACATGCCCCCATAGCCGACACTGCGCAGCCCGGGGACCGGCAGCACGATCAAGGCGAGCAGGCCGATCGCGACCGTCAACCCCGAGAGCAGCACCGCCCGCCCGGCCGTCGCCATGGCGGCCACGACCGCCTCGGAGTTCTCGCGTCCGTTGTCGCGCTCCTCGCGCCAGCGGGTGACGATCAACAGCGAATAGTCGATCGCGACGCCGAGGCCGACAAGCGAGACCAGGAATTGCACGACAAAGGAGACTTCGGCTATGTATGTGAGCGCGAGCACTAGCAGCAACGTCGTGAGAATTGAGACCGCCGCGATCAGGAGCGGCACGAACGCGAGCAAGGAGGCGAACACGAACGCGAGCACCACGAGTGCGCCCGCTCCCCCGATCAGCGTCTCGACGAATACGCCAGGGCCTTTTTCGGAGCCCCCGTTGGCCAGTTGGCTGAGCCCGGTCAATTGGACCTGCGTCCCCGGTGGCAACGAGGAGGCCACCGTATCCTTCACGGCGACAGGGATCTTCGGCGCGCCGAAACCCGTCTCGAGCGGCGTGAAGAGGATCGCATAGGTCGAGCGTCCATCCTTGGTCACGAAGAGCCGATCGTGGGTCACGCCGTAGTCGACGATGCGAACGCGGGGGACCCTGGCCCGAGCTCGGGCGAACGCCGCGGCGATCTGACGCTGCTCGGCCACGACGGTGCGCCCTGCGGGCGCCGTGACGACGATCACAGACGACGGGCTTTCGCCACCATTGCCATAGATTCGGCCTATCTGCTTGGCCGTCTCATAGCCTGGCTGGCCGGGTAGGGCGAAGTTGAAGGACAGGCGTTTGGAGACGTTGCTCGCGCCCATGCCGCCCGCGAGGAACGCGATCACCCAGAACGTGATCACAAGGCGTCTGTGCGCCAAGGCCCAGCGTGCAAGTCGCGTGATCGCGCCCTCTGCTATCGCCGGGCGCCCCGATGTCGAAGAATTGGTGGGATCGGACGTCGAGGACGCTGCGTGCTCGCCCTGACTGTCGCCGTTGGGAACTTCACGACCCGACCGTAGGGGATCGCTTGAACGTGGCGGCTTGCGTGTCATCGGGCCTCCTTCGTGGTCGCGTCGGCTGACGGCGATGCTGCATTGCAGAACGACCCCCGTCGCGGTCTCCTACCAAGAGTCTGTTTCCGGACGAAATGATTTATATCAAATATCGTTATAGACGATACACTTTTCAAGGTGGAAGGCTTACAGCACAGCTCATCTCTCTCAGATATAGACGATGCGGGCGCGCCAAATTCATCGCTCGTCGACGATTCCGCGGCTCAGTCGGTCGGATTCACCCTCTCGAGCCTCGGTCTTGCCGTCGCCCATCGCTTCCATGCGACACTCGAGCCATTGGGCCTCGAGCCGCGCGAGTTCGCGCTGCTGCGGACCGTGGCGCCGGCCGAAGGCGCCTCGCAGCAGACGATCGGCGAGCGGTTGCACATCCCCGCCAGCCGCATGGTGGCTTTTGTCGATGCCTTGGAGGCTCGCGGCCTGCTCGAGCGTCGAGCCAACCCTGACGACCGTCGTGCCCGCGCACTCTATCTGACAGACGACGGACGCGAGCTCCTGGCGAGCGCTTTTGCGCTCGCCAGCGAGTTCGAGCGCCACCTTTGTTCACAACTGAGCCTTGCCGAACGCGAAGTGCTGCTGGACGCTTTCCGCCGCATCGGCGCTCAGCTCGGAGTGCCTCCAGGCACTCACGCAGCGCACCTCGAAGAGAGCCACTAAGCTCCCGCCTCGATGTTTTCGAAGGTCCTGGTAGCCAATCGCGGCGAGATCGCCGTGCGCATCGTGCGAGCCCTGGAGGAGATGGGGATTACCTCCGTCGCCGTTTATTCAGAGCTCGATCGTGACGCGCTGCACGTCGCGCGAGCTGACGAGGCATACAACCTTGGCGACGGTCCCGCGGCCGAGAACTACCTGAGCGTCGAGAAGATCCTCGACGCCGCCAAGCGCTCTGGCGCCGAGGCGATCCATCCGGGATACGGCTTCCTGGCCGAGAACGCTCCGTTCGCACAGGCATGCGAGGACGCGGGGATCGTGTTCATAGGCCCGCCCGCAAGCGCGATCGAGGCGATGGGCTCCAAGACCAAGGCCCGCGAGCTGATGCAGGCCGCTGGTGTGCCGATCGTGCCGGGCACCACCGAGCCGGTCGCCACCCCCGCCGACGCTTTGAAGATCGCCAAGAAGGAGATCGGCTTCCCCGTTGCGGTCAAGGCTGCCGGTGGCGGCGGCGGCAAGGGCTTCAGGGTGGCCTTGACAGAAGACGAGCTGGAGGCCGCATTCGAGGGCTCGAGCCGCGAAGGCGAGAAGTTCTTCTCCGACCCCACCGTCTACCTGGAGCGCTACCTCCCCGACCCGCGCCATGTCGAGGTGCAAGTGCTCGCCGATAGACACGGCAACGTGATCCACCTCGGCGAGCGCGACTGCTCGATCCAGCGCCGCCACCAGAAGGTGATCGAGGAGTCCCCAGCGCCCGAATGGGTTGTGGACGAGGCGCTGCGCGAGCGCATCGGCAAGATCGGCGTGGAGGCGGCGCGTGCGGTCGATTACGTGGGCGCGGGCACGATCGAGGGCCTGCTGGCGCCCAAAGAGGACGGCTCCCCCGAATATTTCTTCCTGGAGATGAACACGCGCGTGCAGGTCGAGCACTGCGTGACCGAGATGACCACAGGCGTGGACATCGTCAAGGAAGGCATCCGCGCTGCCGCCGGCGAGGAGCTGGCGATCAAGCAAGAGGACGTGAAGCTGCGCGGGCACGCGATCGAGTGCCGCATCAACGCCGAGGACGCTTCCAAGAACTTTGCTCCCGCTCCCGGCAAGATCGGCGCCTACTCGGAGCCCAAAGGCCCGGGTGTGCGTGTCGACTCTGGCGTGGGAGCCGGCGGGGAAGTCTCGCCGATGTACGACCCGATGGTGGCCAAGCTGATCGTGTGGGACTCCGACCGCGAGCAGGCTACACGGCGTATGTTGCGGGCGCTCGAGGAATACGAGATCGAGGGGCTGAAGACACTCATCCCCTTCCACAAGGCGCTGCTTGCGACCGAGCAGTGGGCCAAAGGCGATACCTGCCGCGAGCTGCTCGAGGACAAGGCTTGGCTGAAGACGCTCGCGTTTGAGAAGGCTGTCCCCACGGTCGGGGAGGAAGACGAGCTCGAGAAGGTCGAGCAGAACTATACGGTTGAGGTATCGGGCCAGCGCTTCGATGTGAAGGTCCTCGGCACTCCGTTCGGCGGTGGAGTGGGGCTCAACGGGTCCGCCCCGGTCGGCCAGGCCGCGCCCAAGCGAACAGCTCGCGCGAAGTCCTCGAGCGCCGGCGGCCCGGACACGATCGAGTCGCCGCTGCAGGGGAACATGTGGAAGGTGCTCGTCAAAGAAGGCGACACGGTCGCCGAGGGGCAGATCCTGTGCATCATCGAGGCGATGAAGATGGAGAACGAGATCACCGCGCACAAGGCCGGGACGATTGCGGAACTGCCCATCGCAGAGGGCGAGCCGATCAACGCCGGCGCACCGATCGCCACGATCAAGAGCGATCCAACCCCGGAGGGTTGAACATGTCAGCAGTGGACTACACGGCCATAGCCGCCGGCCTCAGCCAAGCAATCCCATTCAACGTGCATCTAGGGCTGGATACGATCACCGTCGCCGAGGACCACGGCGTAGTCAAGCTGCCCGATGAGCAGCACCTGCGCAACCACGTCGGCTCGCTGCACGCCGGCGCGTTGTTCGCCGCGGGCGAGGCCGCCTCCGGTGCCGCGTTCGTTGGCAGCTTCTTGGACATCATGGGCGAGATCACGCCACTGGCCGAGTCGGCGCAGATCGCCTACAAGAAGCTCGCCAAGGGCGATATAACGGCCACGGCTCGCTTCACCGAGGACCGTGACGCGCTGAAGGCGAAACTGAACGAGGACGGACGCATTCGTTTCCCCGTCGAGGTCGAGATGACCAACGCCGACGGCGTCCTCGTCGCCGAGATGACGGTCAATTGGTACGTGCGCCGCAACGACGCCTGAGGCGCAAGGCGCTACATACCGGCTACGAGCGCGCGGTTCTCCTCCAGCACTTCGAGCGCCCGCGCGCCTCTTAGCACCGGGCCGTGGCCTGGCACTACATATTCAGCCAGTTCCACCAGCGGGCGTAGACGCTCCAGCGTGGCGATGTACGCGTCCTTGGGACCCTCAACCTGGGGAGCCTCCACCTTCGAGAGATAGTCCCCAACGACCAGCACCTTCGCCCAGTCCAACCAGATAGCCATACCGTCCTTGGTGTGGCCATCGGCCTGGTGCAGTTGCAGCTCGTGTAGGCCGATCTCACATTGACCTGGCACATCGAGCGCTTGAACGGAGCCCAACATCAGCGGCCGGGAACGCTCTACATAGAACTGCCTGTCGAAGGCGCGCAGCTCTCGCTGGGCCGCGCCCGGCTCCGCACTCAACCGCTGCGCCGTCGATATTGCACAGCCGAGAGCTGCCTCGGGGAACGCCAGGCGGCCGAGCAGGTGATCCCAGTCGGCGTGGGTCGCGAGGAGACCGCTGGGCGCAGGAAAGCCTGTCTGACGGAGTAGCGCAGGCAACGCGTCGAGCTCCTCTGGCAGCACGGGAGAGTCGATCACGAACGTCTCGGCGCCAAGATCAGGCTCACCGGCGATGCGAACCTCGACCGGGTTGTCCGGGTCGGGCGCCGCTCCGCGCACGATCACACAGTTGGTCTGCCAGATTGCGCTGGTGGCGAGCAGTACGTCGGCGTGCAGCGAGACGACGCGCACTCAAGGCCCCGTTATCGCCGAACCCGAGCCGCGCGCATGCGTGCGGGCGACTCAGGCGATCCCGAGCAGCTTGGCGGCCTCACGCAGGTTGGGCACTTCAGCGGTTGGCTTGCGCTGTGAGGAGTCGAGCGTCTGCTTGTTGCGGTTGACCCAGATCACTGGGATGCGCGCCTTGATGCACGGCGAGACGTCGGAGTGGTGGCTCGCGGCGACGTGCACCCAGCCCTTCTTGGAGCCCAGCCGCCGTGCGCACTCGACGAAGTGTGCTGGGTCTGGCTTGTAGGAGCGGACCTGCTGGGCGGTGACGACGAGGTCGAAATCCATCGGGATGTGCCGGCGCGTCTGACCGAGCAGCTTGTCGTCGATGTTGGAGATCAAGCCGAGCTTGTGCTTCTTGGCCAGCTTGTTCAGCTGCGTTGCCGTCTCCTTGAAAGGCTTCCAGCGCTGCACCGAGTCTGGGAGGAAGCCTGAGCGGGAGGGTTCGAGTTTCCACTCCAGGCGCTCGGCGATCTCGATCGCGGTCCGGCGCAGCACCTCCGCGTAGAGCTCGTAGGAGCCGGCCTCGATTTCCTGAGAGATCTCGTGGAACAGGGGGATCAGGACGTTGCGGTCGATCTCGAAGTCGTCGCGCTCGGCCTCCTTGGCAAACGCCTCGTAGATGCCTGTCTCCCAATCGATCAGGGTTCCATAGACGTCGAAGGTGACGAAGGTGATGTTCTTTGGAATAGGCATGGGGCGGGCATTATGCCTCGCCGACGCCTCGGCGCGCGTTGCGCCTGGGCGGGCCGGGCTCCAATCCATTAGAGTCTCGCGCCGCACATGGACCTTCTCGAGCACCAAGGCAAGCAGCAGCAGTCAGCTGGGGGAGGACACGCCCTTCCTCATTACCCCCTCCCCCAAACCCCACGTAGCTAATGGACCTTCTCGAGTACCAAGGCAAGCAGCTGTTCGCCCGGCACGGGTTGGAGGTTTCCGACGGCAGGGCCGTTACCACAGTCGAGGACGCCGTGGCGGCCGCGAACGAGATCGGCTATCCCGTCGTCGTGAAGGCGCAGGTGCTGATTGGCGGGCGTGGGAAGGCCGGTGGCGTGAAGCTTGCGGCCGACGAGACGCAGGCACGCGAGCATGCCGCCAACATTCTTGGCCTGGACATCAAGGGCCACATCGTGCGCACGCTTTGGATCGAGCACGCGAGCGACATCGCCACCGAGTACTACGCCTCGGTGCTGCTCGACCGCTCTGCCAAGCAGCCGATGGTCATCTTCAGCGTCGAGGGCGGCGTCGAGATCGAGCAGGTGGCCGAGGAGTCCCCGGAGAAGCTGGTGCGCCACCATGTCGATGCACTGAAGGGGCTGAGCCGCGACGAGGCTGTTCAGATCGCGACCAAGGGCCGCGCCGACGCGGACGTGGTCGAGGGCGTGGCCGACGCGCTCGTGGCCCTCTATGAGGTGTGGTTGCAGGAGGACGCCACCCTGGCCGAGATCAATCCTCTGATCGTGACACCTGAGCGCAAGGTCAAGGCGCTGGACGCGAAGGTTTCGCTCGACGGCAATGCGCTCTATCGCCACCCCGAGAACCAGGGCCTCTCCGACAGCGAGAACGAAGATCCGATCGAGCGCAAGGCCAAGGAACAAGGTGTCCAATACGTGGCGCTCGACGGCGACATCGGCATCCTCGGCAATGGCGCTGGGCTCGTCATGAGCACACTCGATGTCGTGGCCCAGGCCGGCGGCGCACCCGCCAACTTCCTCGATGCGGGCGGTGGCTCCGACGCCGGCAAGGTCAAGCAAGCCGTCGAGCTGATCCTCGCCAACGACAAAGTCAAAGCTGTCCTCTTCAACATCTTTGGCGGCATCACTCGTTGCGACGAGGTCGCCAAGGGGTTGATCGCGGCCTTCGGCGACATCAAACCGACCGTTCCATTCGTGGTCAGGCTGGATGGCACCCACGACGTGCAGGGACGCGAGCTGTTGCAGCAGGCTCAGCTTCCCAACGTGCACGCGGCCAGGACCATGAACGAGGCGGCCGAGAAGGTGGTCGCGCTCGCGGCCGCAAAGGGGGGGCCGGCGTGAGTGCTCCAGCCCACCGCAACACCAACAGGCACGCCACAAATCCTCATTCGAACGCGCGCGCAAAGGGGAGGACCGCATGAGCATTCTCGTCGATGAGAACACGCGCCTTGCGGTTGCCGGGATCACAGGCAAAGAGGGGTCCTTCCACACACTCAACAACCGCAACTACGGCACGAACGTGGTTGGCGGTGTGACGCCCGGCAAGGGTGGCCAGGACGTCGAGGGTATCCCCGTATTCGACAGCTGGGAGCAGGCCGCCCAAGAGGCCCAGCCGAACACCGCGATGATCTTCGTGCCACCGCGCTTCGCCGCCGACTCGATCCTCGAGGCCGCTGCGGCAGGTGTGGAGCTCGTGATCGCGATCACCGAGGGAATCCCTGCCCACGACGAGCTCCGTGTCTACAACACACTCGAGCGCGACCATCCGAACACCCGCCTGATCGGCCCCAACTGTCCGGGCATCCTTTCCCCCGGCAAGGCCAACGTGGGCATCATCCCTGCTTCGTTCTTCAAAGAGGGCAACGTTGGTGTG
>DATCEK010000069.1:0-9382 GCA_036510155.1 Solirubrobacteraceae bacterium
GGAGACTTTCCCGCTCGATCGGGTCGCGGCCGCCTACGATCATTTCGCCGCCGGCGGCAAGCTCGGCAAGATCGTGTTGACGGTCTAGTAAGGCGGCTGTGCCGCGTGCCACTCCCCGAGCGCGCGGAAGGCACCCCAGAACGCGCGCTTTGAGTCCTGCTCGTCGAGCGACTCGTCGATGTTCGGCACATACAGCGCGTCGGTTGTGGCGGTGAGCTGCTGGATCTCGCCCAGGCGGGGCTCCAACGGGCGCGCAAGCGGAATGTCGAGTTCGTTCAGTGCCGTCAGCGCCTCGGCCCCCATGACGACGACGATTCGTGGCTGCACGATCGCGATCTCCGCGACGACACGCGCGGTACAGATGTCATTTCCCACCCACCCCTCGGCCATCGAGGCATCGGCCAGAGGGCACTTGATGCACAAAGTCCCGTAAACGGTCAAAGGGTCAATTGACAGTCGCTTGAACGACTTCATCAGCGCGCCGCCAGAGCGCCCGTAGAAGGCGACGCCCTCCTCGATCTCCGACGGCAGCGGCGCGTGCTTGAGCAACATGATGTCGGCTTGTGGATGGCCGGAGCCGAGCACCGGCATCAGCTGGCCGCGTGGGCAGTGCGGGCAGCTCTGCAGCTCGCGCGTCAGCGTGTTGAGCTCCCTGATTGCCCGCTCGAGGTACTTCTCGCGGATCTCGTCATCTGTAGCGGGCATCGACGCGGAAGGATTAGACGGCGACCGCGGTTGTCCTTGCGCGTGCATCGCTACTTGCGCCACGAGATCGATGGCACTTCGCGTGGCGGCGTCCTCAGTCGCTCATGTGCAGAGCACATGAGCGAGTTGCCTGTGCCCCGAAGGGTTACGTCCTGGCCAGGCTCGAACCCTCGGCCGTGTAGGCCCCGATGAACCCTTGTCTAGGGCCCTTCTTGACGCGCTCACGTCTGGCCTCCGCTGCCCCGGGTGGCCCGCCGCACGCGCCGCTCGCGCGTGGCGCGTCGAGCTGCTGCCGGCGTCGCCTTCGTCTGCAGGAACTTCAGCGCCTGCACGTAGATGAGACTCGAAGGCTTTGTTGTGATCTCGGCGTCGCGCAACGATTGCAAGAACTCCTGCGGGCCGTCGAAGTCGCGCATCCTGATCCGCACCGAGCCGAGCCCCTGGGCAACGTGCGAGTCCGAGCCGGCCCCGGCCACGATCCGATACTTGGCGGCGAAGCGGACGGCCTCCTCGTTGAACGCGCCGATCGCCACGCGGGGATTGAAGACCTCGATCGCGTCGATGTCGGCGAGGATCTCGGGCAGGTGCTCGTAGTCGGGCACCGCGTGCATGCGGTCGAACGGATGCGGCACGTACACGAGCCCGGCTTGGCGCTTGATCTCGGCGACGGTCTCGGCCATGCTCAGCCCGCGGGGAATCTTCTCCTCGATGAACAGTCCGATCACCTCGCCTTGCTCGGCGGTCTTGACCTCCTCGCCGACGATCACCTTGATTCGGTCCCGCCCGCCCCGGGCATTCGATTCGTTGGCCTTCTCGCGCGCCTCCAAAGCACCGGAGATCTCGTTGTGATCGGTGACGGCGATCGCTCCGAGGCCGACGTCTTTGGCCGTCGCCAAGAGCACCTCGACTGGTGTTTCGCAGTCGCCGGAATGGTCGGTGTGCATATGCAAATCCACGTCGATGAGCCGGCGCCGCGCCAGGCGCCGGCGCAGGACCGGGTCGCCGCTGGGGTCATGACGACGGGCGGCCAGCTCGCGATAGATCGCCTCCACGTTCGTGGCGAGACCGGCCGAGTCATCGTGAGGGAACGCCCCTCCATCCCCATCACCCTCAGCCTCGATTGAGCTGTCGGCGAGGATTCGATAGTCGGCCGGGAAATAGCGCGCCATCAACTCGGCGGTATCCCTGCGACTCGCGATGCGAGCATCCAGGCGCCCGAAGAAGCCCTCCACGAAGCGCCGCGCCACCGTCGTCGACAGAAGCCGCTCGGTGGGCGCGTGAAACGAGCCGACGTTGAGCGCGCGGGAATAGCGCAAGGCGGTGCTTGACGCGCTTGGCGCAAACGGCTCGTGCACATGCACGAAATCAAGCGGGACCTTGCCCAGCAATTCCTCCAGAGTGCGCGCCACGTCGACCGGCAGCGCGCGTGTGCGCCGGCCCGCGGAGCTGGGCACGTCCAGTACCTCGCCAATGGCGAGCACGCGCGGTGTCCCTTTTTCCGCCCCTTCTAGCAGGCTCTCGGGCTTTGACTTCGTGGCGCGCAGTTCGCGCCGGGACTCGCGCACCCGCTCAGGTGAGCGCGACGGTGCGAGGATCAGCACGCTGTGACCGTGCTCGGACAGCTGGCCGGCGAGCCGCCGGATATGGGCGTTCACCTCGTTCTCCTGTGCCTCCCAGGGATATGGGGAGACATGAGCTATCGAGAACGTGGAAGTTGCGCTCACCCTCACATTATGCTCGCCTGCTTGGCGTTCCATGCCCGTCTGCCGTGGGGCGGGCATGGTGCTGACGTCAAGGCTTGGCGGCGGTCTTGCGCGGAGTGGAGGTCTTGCGTGTCGCGACAGCGGTACGCGAAGCGCCAGTCGTTCGCGACGTGGTAGCCGTACGTGGCGTGGTAGCCGTACGTGGCGTGGAGGCGGTACGTGGCGTGGCGGCCTTCGGAGGCGCAGTGCGCCCCTTTGGCCTGGTTGCCGCACGACGCGTGTGCTTGGCGATGAACTTCTCGGTCTCCTCGCGTGCGAGGTTGTCCGGCCGCTGGTTGTGCGGGCTCTTCATCAGGTAGCTGGACGGACCGTCGAGCTGGCCACCGATGCCGTTGTTCAGCGCAAGCTTGCAGCAGCGCACAGCGTCGATCACGATGCCGGCCGAGTTGGGCGAGTCCCACACCTCGAGCTTCATCTCCACGTTCAGCGGCACGTCCCCGAAGGCCTGCCCCTCGACACGTATGTGCGCCCACTTGCGGTCAGTCAGCCAGGGAACGTAGTCCGAGGGTCCGATGTACACGTCCTCGGCGGGCAGCTGCTCGTCCATGATCGAAGTGACCGCGTTGGTCTTCGAGATCTTCTTGGACTCCAGCCGCTCGCGCTCGAGCATGTTGTAGAAGTCCATGTTGCCGCCGACGTTCAACTGGGAGGTGCGCAGCATCTTCACGCCGCGATCGGCAAACAGGCGGGCAAGCGTACGGTGCACGATCGTGGCTCCGACCTGCGACTTGATGTCGTCGCCGACGATCGGCAGTTTGGCCTTCTTGAAGCGCTTGTCCCAGTAGTCCTCGCGGGCGATGAAGACAGGGATGCAGTTCACAAAGCCGCAGCCCGCCTCGAGGACTTGCTCGACATACCACTTGGTCGCGTCCTCGCTGCCGACCGGCAGGTAGGACACGACCACGTCGGTGTGCGTCTCCTTGAGAATGCTGACGATGTCGGCCGTCTCGCCGGGTGCCTTTTTGATCTTCTGCTTGAGGTACTTGCCGAGACCGTCGTGGGTCATGCCGCGGTACACGGGCACGCCCAACTTCTTGGGCACCTTGGCGAACTTCATCGTGTTGTTCTGCCCAGCCCAGATGGCTTGCCCAAGGTCCTTGCCGACCTTGGTCGCGTCGATGTCGAACGCGGCCGTGAATTCGATGTCGCTGATGTGGTAGCCGCCAAGATCCACATGCATCAGCCCGGGCACGAGCTGGTTCGGGTCGGCGCTTTGGTAGTAGTGCACGCCCTGCACGAACGCCGAGGCGCAGTTGCCGACGCCGATGATCGCCACACGCACCTTGTCCTGCTGGTAGCGCGCCTTGCCGTTGGTGGAGGCGGCGCCATTGCCGTTTTGAATGCTCATCTAGTTGCTCAGTCCTTTGTGGAGGTCGGGGGAGACTACCCCGGTAGGCGTTTTAGGTGACAGATAGGGCCTGCTTGACGTGCCACACGCGTTGGGCGACGGTGATCACGCTCAGGGCAGCCAACACGTAGACGGCGGGTGCAAGCAGGCTGAAGTGTCCGAGCGATGCGCCCTTGGCGAAGATCAGCCCGATCGAGAGGATCACGACGCGAACGGGCCGCGTGGCGATCCCGACCTTGCACTCGACGCCAAGCGCCTCCGCTCTGGCGCGTGTGTAGGAGACCATCAGCGAGGCCAGCACGGCAACGACAACCGCCGCCGCGGCGCCGGAGCGTCCTTCGCGCGCAAAGTCGGCCGCGACCGCGGTAAGCACGATCCCCTCCTCGATGCGGTCCAGTGTGGAGTCGAGAAACGCCCCGAAGGGCGTGCCCTTGCCCGACATGCGCGAGTAGCGCCCGTCGAGCGTGTCCATCACCGAGCCGACGATGAATGCGATCCCGCCGAGGAAGTACAGCCGCTCCCAGACGAGCACGGCTGCCACCAGATTCAGTGCCAGGCCGGTCAGCGAGATTGCGTTGGGTGTCAGCCGCGACTCGATCAGCCGCGAGCGCATCATCTCGCGACGCTGCGGCCCGGTCAGCGGCGCACGTCCGCTGCGGCGTGCGCGCCCGGCGCCGCCACGCGCGCGCCGGCGCAAGGTCGGCTGCCTATGAGAGGGGGGAGATGGAGGCATCGACCGCGGCGCTGAACCTACCCGGCTCCCGCCGGCTCTGGGCCAAAACGCCAGGCCGCCGGCCTCATCCTGGCCAGGCGTCGAGCGCCGAGCGCCGAGACGCCCGCGGTCATAGCGCCAAGCAGGGCGTCGATGATGAAGTGGTTGGCGGTGGCGACGATCACGAAGGCGATCAGGAGTGGATACAGACGCCACAGCACCGACGCGGCGCGGCTACGCGACAGCGATGCCAGTGGCCAGCCGATCATCAGCGCAAAGGCGACGTGCATCGAGGGCACCGCCGCGTAGGGATTGAACAGCGTGTTCATCGAGGCGCTGGCGTGCGAGACGTGCACGCCAGTCAAGTCCGACACGGAGTCGATGAAGCCCCACTCGGGCAGGAAGCGCGGCGGCGCCGTCGGGAAGACGGCATAACCCACCAATGCGATCAGCATGGCGATCGCAAACATGTTGCGCACGAAGTAGAACGAGCGGTTGTGGCGCACGTACAGGTAGATCAGCGCCACAAGCGTGATCGAGGTCTGCGCGTTCACGTACAGCCAACTGGAGAAGTCCATCAACAGGTGGCTGCTCGACGCCCAGGCTTGGATGCTCGGCTCGACGAACACGTGCAGAGAGCGCTCCACGCCGATCAGGTCGCGCGCGTGCTGGAAGGCGGTGGTGGTGTCTCCGGAGACGAGCCCGCGCACGAGGCTGTACGCGCCGTAAGCCAAGCCGACCAGCGCGACTTGGCGTAGCAGGTCGAGCCAGCCGTTCGGCATCACCCGTCCCTGCAGGCGCCGCCAGGAGACGCGCGATGTGCCCGATGCCCCTGGGGCTCTCCAGCGGATCGGGGCTTGCGTGGCTCCCAAGACGTCGCTCGCCGCCGATGGCGGCGGCCGGGTCTCGGTCAGCGCTCTACTCACGGACGCGTCCTCAGCCGAGCGAACATCGCAGAAGCCTAGCCCATCACCCGGTAGAGACGCCAGTGCTCTGAGTGCCACAGCTCGCGCAAATACGGCAATCCGTGGGCGACCAGCTCGCCCTCCAGGCGCCCTGCCGTGTCCAAGGGAGCGTCGGCCAGCGCCACGTAATAGACCTTGTTTTCCAAGAGCCACGCGCGATAGGCGGCTGGGTTCAGCGTCTTGCGATAGAAGATGGCTCCATAGAGCGTGTCCAGCTGACGGTCCCAGCCGCGTGCCAGTGAGGTGCCGTCGTGTCCGGCGAGGTATGCCGCTTCCCAGTGGGATTCCAACAGCGGTACCTCCACGATCGTCGGTGTGTCGTGGCGCAGGCGCTTCAGCTCTGAGAGCAACGGTGTGTAATAGGAAGCGCTCGCCGATGGGTTCCCGGCGCTTGCGGCCACATCGTCAATCGGCGTTACCAGCTGCCAGTAGACGAGCAGTGGCGCCAGCCACAGCAAAGCCGTGCGCCTGTGCTCCCACAAGACCCCGGCCATCAGCGGCGCCGCGAGCGGAGGCCCAAGGCGAGCGACATTGCCGCCGAGCGGCGAGGCGATCACAAACGAGCCGATCAGCGTCAGCGCATACAGTGCCGCTCCGACGCGCACGACTCGCCGTGCGCGGGCGCTCAATGGCCCTTGCGGTAGCAGCAGCGCGATCAGCAGAACCCCCCCGAGGCTCATCCAAAATAGCGAGGGGGCAAACGGCTCGTAGCCACCTTCCGGGAAGACGGCGTTGAGCACCACGATCGGCGCCAGCGACGCGGCTGTGAGCGCGAGGCAGTGACGGGTGAGCCGGTCGATCGCGAGGCCGGTTGTGTGGCGCCCGTTTGGGTGCGTCCCCCGCGCGCGCGGGAAAGCGGCCCTTTTCTCGAGTGCTCCCGCAAGTGCTCCGGCCACCCCAACCATCGCGAGAAACGCTCCCGCCACCGGGCTTGCCACGCTCGTTGCCACGGCGAGCACCAGCGCCAGTGGCGCAGCGTCTCGCATCAGTGCGAGTACGGCCCCGAGACCGATCGCAAAGCCGAGGTCATAAGGGACGCGCCCGGAGAGCAGCTCGACGCAGAAACCGACCGCGAACGTCACGGCCGCGATGCGCGCCGCGGTACCGTCGAAAGCTTGTCGCGCGATCATTCCGAACAACACGCAGGCGGTGATCGCCGACAGCACGAGCACCAGATGCACGCCCAGCAGCCAGCCCAGCGCGGGCGAGAGCAACGAATACCCCGGTAGCCAGTGGCCGTGAGCGGCATACCAGCCGGTGTCCCAAGTCGTGAAGCCAACCCGTCCGAACAGTGCGCTGCGGTAAGTGGCCGCCGCCAGATCGCCGGCAGGCGGCGAGACGATCAGGTAGGCAAGTGTGAATGGGATCGCCACCGTCAGCGCGAGCGCCCAGGGGTGGGCAAACCGACGCGAAGTCTGCTCAACGCGCGCGCGTTGCTTCTGCCGGTTCGGAGCCTTCTGGCGGGTCGAATCTCCTCGCTGGATGGCGCCCCTCTTCTCTGCCGCATTTCCCTGCGGTGTCGTGATTGCGCCCTGCCCCTGTATCGGTCGATCAGTCATCGCGCCGCGCTCATGAACTCGACAACGCGCTCGATCGCATCGGGGCGATCGAGCCACCACCAGTGTCCCGCGTCCGCAAGCTCGATCAGCTCGCTTTCGGGCAGGGCTTGCTCATATGCATGGGCGAAGCGCGCGGGTATGTAGGGATCTTGCATGCCCCACAGCACGAGCGAAGGCATCCGGAGTGATCCAAGGCGCTCGCCGGCCCGCGCAAGCTCGTGGCTTGGAGAGCTGCGGTACAGTCGCAGGATCGCGCGTTGGGTGCCGTGGTCGAAGTGTTGCATCACCGAATCGATCCATGCGCCCGGAAGCGGACCTCGAGTCGCGCTCGCCTCTCGCGTGGAGCGCTCGAGCACCGGTCGTATGGTCGCGCCCATCGCGATCTCTCCGAGCAGCGGTGTGCGCCACAGCCGTGCGGTGCGGTGCCACTCATACCCGGGCAGGAACGGCACCGCGTTGCACACGACAAGTCGCTCGACGCGCTCGGGGTGGGCCTGGGCGAACGCGAGCCCAACCGCGCCCCAGTCGTGCACGAGCATGCGCACGCGTTCTACGCCGAGCATGTCGAGGAAACGCTCGATGAAGCCGGCGTACTCATCGATCGTGTATCGCAGGTAGCCGGGCTTGCCGGAGCGGCCGAAGCCGGGCAGGTCCGGGGCCAGCCCACCAGTGCGTTCGAGAAATCCCTCCTCGTAGAGCGGCGCCTGGACCCGATCGTCTTCACTGCGCTTTTGCCTCCACCAGCGCCTCCAGCGTGGCCGGCTCACATGGTGCTCGCGAGGCGCGACCCAGTCATCGGAGCTGCTCGGGACACCGTGCAGGTAGAGCACGGGAGCGACACCAGGATCCGGCGAGGACGCGCTGCGCCAGAACACCGGCAGAGCGCCGCGTGCCCCGACTGGGGTTTCGATCTCGGCGTAGTTGTCGCTGACTGCGGGCACTTGGCGAGGATATAGCGGTGGCTGGCGCCGGCTGCGCCGCATGGCCCGGCAGGGAGCAGCGGCGGAGCCCGCAAGACAAGCGACCTTTATGAACATGGACTTGACAATGTGCCAGTTGTCGTTTAGATTGGCGCGCGTCTTCAACGTGTTCGCGCGCGAACAAATGTGAGCGCTCGCGCAGCGGGCTGAACGGCGCCATCTGAGCGGCGCCACCGAATCTCAAGCACAAGACAGACCTCACCGGCTGCCCCATATCCACGCCAAGGCCAACGCAAAGAAGAGGATGAGATGGCCGGCAGACGAAGGACGCCCTCACGTGCCTCCACGTCGGCGACGCGCGACGCGATAGCCCGCTCGGGCGGGGATCGCGCGGTACGCGAACTCGGCTACGAGCGTGTGGCCGAGATCCAGCGCGCGCGCTTGCTCGCCGCGATGATCGATGTGTGCGCCGAGCGCGGTGTTGCCGAGGTGACCGTCGCGCACGTGGTCGAGCGGGCCGGCGTGTCGCGCCGCACGTTCTACGAGATCTACTCAGACCGCGAAGAGTGCTTCCTCGAGGCCCTCGACGAGGGTCTCGCCCGTGCCTCTCGCTGCGTGCTCGACGGCTACGACGAGACGGCGAGATGGGTGGATCGCATGCGCGGCGCGCTCACCGCGCTGCTTGCCTTCATGGACGCCGAGCACGCCACCGGGCGGCTGCTGGTCGTGGAGTCGCTTGCGGCCGGGGACAGCGCGGTGTCCCGCCGCCGGGCGGCGGTGGAGCGGATGATCGCATTCGTGGACGAGGCGAATGTCGAGCTCGAGCCCGACAAGCGGACCCCCTCTCTGACCGCGGAGGGGGTCGTCGGCGGGGTGCTCTCGATCTTGCATTCGCGCTTGCTGGCAGAGTCGCCGGACCCCTTCCTCGAGCTCACCAGTCCTCTGGCGAGCATGATCGTGCTCCCCTATCTGGGGTCGGCGGCCGCCCGCAAGGAGCTCTCGAAGCCCACTCCCGAGGTTCCGGTCAAGGCCAGTCGTGGCGAGCGCGACCCGCTCAGCCGGTTGGACATGCGACTCACCTATCGCACGGTGCGCGTGCTCTTGGCGGTCGCCGCCGAGCCGGGTGACTCCAATCGCGGCGTCGCGGCGCGTGCCGGGATAGGCGACCAGGGGCAGATCTCCAAGTTGCTCGCACGCCTCGAGAAGCTCGGGCTCGTCGCCAACGAGAGCACTGTGCCCGGCACGGGCGCGCCGAACGCTTGGGTGCTGACCAAGCAGGGCGAGGAAGTGCACGTAGCGCTCGCGGCCGGACCGTGAATGCCCGCACCGTGGCGCGGGCGTCGTCGAGGAGGTCTCTGGCCTCGGCTGTTGCGGCTACCGTAGCCCCGTGTCGAAGAACGGCTGGAAGCC
>DATCEK010000070.1:0-10668 GCA_036510155.1 Solirubrobacteraceae bacterium
TCGCGTATGAGCTCGCGAATTAGTTGTATTTGTCGGTGCATCGAGGTCACCGAGGCATATATCGGCGATGGACGCTTGATGTTCAGCCTTTGCTGCAGGATCCGACAAGTGTTTGATCGGACTGTCTGTCCTGCTTGGTCAGCGATCGGATGTGCGCTTCAGATAGACGACGCGATCTTCGAGTCGCTGATCCGCGACGGCACGAATCGCACTGACCAATGGGGCGATGCCGGCGGGACGACGGGAGAACCTTGCCGAGGGCGCGATCAAGATGCCCGGGTGATGTCCTGCGGCAGTGAGGTGCTGAGCGGAGATATGCGCGAAGTCTTCGATGTTCTCGGTGAGAAGCGCGCAATCTCGCTCGATGGCAGCGGCGAGGATATCGGGATCGGATTTTCCGGCCAGCCCAAGTTCGACCACTGTGGAGGCGGCGATATTGACAGCATCAAGCGCCGCGGCCAGAGTGGCCGGGTAAATCTCGTCCAGGAGTAGCTTCACCGCATTTCAGCGGCGGCTGTACCACGACGGTGCAACTCGATACGGGCCGCGATCTCGTCTGGATAGGCGGCGCGGTAACTGAGCGCGGCATCGATCTGAGTTCGCTTGAGCCCTGACTCCTGGGCCAGCGTGGCGGCCGGGTCGGGCTCCGCGTCGAGATCTTCCATCCACATCACGATCTCCCAGACGTCGGGGCCGTCGATTAGTTTTGCTCGTCGACCCGTAGGGCCGTCGCGAAACGTGATGTGCGGATGCTCCTCACGGCGAGTCCCTTCCTCGGCATAGCGACGGAGACGATCTGACAGTGTCTCGCCGGCAGCGCGTGCTCGTAGACGCAGACGCTCGGCAAGGCCGTCATCTAGGCGCACCGAAACGTTTACCGACATGTATGCACCGTAGCACAACGTCAACGGTTGTGGTGTAGCCTCCTGATCAGACGAGCGGGTCGTCTTGAAGGTCTCCGCTCAGAGCAGCCCAAGCGCGCTGCCGACCCCGTGCACGAGGTTGAACAGGGGCTGCGGGACGATCCCGAAGAAGATCGTCGCGGAACCGGCGAGGACGGCCACGAAGGCGACCTCAGGTTGGAGGCGCGGTGCACCCTCGGCGAAAGGCGCGTGAGTCCCGGCGAGCGCGGGCGTGCCCGCGCCACCATGACCGGCCAAGCCGGCACGCCCCGCGGCGGGACCGCCGCCGAGAGCCTCGTCCCCGGCCTCATCGTCAAGCTCCGGCGAGCCGCCGGCGATCGCGGGAACCGTGCTCGGCGAATGTGTGCCGGCCGCGGTGGGGGAGGGGCTCATCCACATCGTGGCGATCACAGGCAGGTAGTAGCCGAGTGAGATCATCGAGCCGATCACGATCACGACGCCGAGCCAGGTGTAGCCGCCGGCCACGGCCGCGTCGATCAAATAGAACTTGCCGATGAATCCCGCCGTGGCGGGGATGCCGGCGAGGGCGAGCATCGAGATCGTCATCGGCCAAGCCAGCAGGGGTCGCTCGCGGCCGAGGCCGGCGAGCGTCTGGATGGAGTCGCCGACCCAGCCGTCGGGGTCCTCGTCCTCGGTAAGCCACTCCTCAGGGTTACGCGCCTGGGCCACGGCTCGCGTTTCGCGCTCGCGGGCCACGATCACCGCGAAGGCGGCCATGTTCATCGGCAGGTAGACAGCAAGGTAGAAGACGAGCGCCTGGGCGCCGAGCTGTGTGGAGACGACCACGCCGGCGAGGATGTAGCCGGCTTGGGCGACGGAGGAATAGGCAAGCATGCGCTTCAGCGAGGACTGCCCGAGCGCGCCGACGTTGCCGACGAGGATCGTGATCGTCGCCAGGGCCGCCAGAGCAGGCCCCCAGCTGCCGTGCGCTTCGATCAGCGCCACGTCGAACAGGCGCAGCAGCACACCGAGTGCCGCCACCTTGGTCGCAACGGCCATGAAGGCGGTGATCGGTGTCGGCGCGCCCTCGTAGACGTCGGGCGTCCACTGGTGAAAGGGCGCAACGGAGGCCTTGAAGGCGAGCCCGGCCACGCAGAGCGCGATGCCGGTGAGCAGCATCGCGTTGTCAGCCCGACCGCTGGCAGAGATCGCGCCTGCGATCCCGCTGAAGTCGGTTGCGCCTGTGGCCCCGTAGAGCAATGCGATGCCGTACAGCAGCGTCGCGCTGCCGACAGAGCCCACGATCAGATACTTCAGGCCCGCCTCGAGGGAATGCTCGTTGCGCATTTCTGTCGCGCAAAGCACGTAAAGCGGGATCGACAAAAGCTCGAGCCCGAGGAACAGGGCGACGGTGTTCTGGGCGGCGCCGAGCAGCGCCATGCCACCGATCGTGGTCAGCAGCATCGCGTGCAGCTCGCCGTGCGCCGCTTCGCGCGAAGCACGCGAGCGCCAGGCGAGCAACACGGTGGCCATGCCGCCGACCGCGAGGATCAGGTTGAGCGTGAGCGACAGACGGTCGATGCGCAGCGCACCGGAGACGATCGACTCGGGCGAGTTCCAACGCCAGATCGAGAGCCCGAGCGAGGCCCCAAGCGCGACGAGCGCAAGCGATGGAACGATCTGCTCGCGGACCCAGCGCGAACCGAGTAGCCCGACGAGCAGCACCACAATTGCCCCGCCCAACAGCGCGATCAGTGGCGAAAGCGCCGCGAAGTCGACGTGCGGACCTTTGAGGTGGGCGGTGGCGAGGAGGAGGTTCATCGGGCCGCACCTACGGTCTTCGAGACCTCGCAGATCGAATGACCGGCGACGGTGCGGCATTGCCGCGAGCCGTAGCTCGCCCGTTCTGCCGGTACCTCGGTTGAGTTGAATTGACTACCGGTCTCGCCTACCGCAAGAGGTGCTGCGTTAGCGGGCGTGGCTGCGGCGTGTGCGGCCGCGACTGACACGCTGGCCGAGTTTTCAGAGCGCTTCAGCGCGCCCTGGGGATAGAGCGCGAGGAACACGATCACGGCGAGCAGGGGCACCAGCACGAGCGCGTCGGTGCGCGTCAGGTCGCGCGATTTCACGTCGCTGCCGACGCGATTGTGCATCGCGCGGATGAACACGCGCAGGGCGTAGACGCTGGCCATCACAACACCGCTGAAGGCGACCACGGCGATCGCCAGCTTGGCTTTGAAGACGCCCAGCAGGATCAGGAACTCGCCGACGAAGTTGGCCGAGCCGGGCATCGCCAGCGTGGCCAGCGCGACCACCAGGAAGATCGTGGCCAGCACCGGCGCGCGGAAGGCGATGCCGCCCATCTGGCGGATGTCCTGCGAACCGCCTGCTCGCTGAGCAAGCAACATGATGATGAAGAAGATCGGCGCGACCACGAGCCCGTGGTTGACCATCTGCAGGAGCGCCCCCTGAGCGCCTTGCGGATTGAGCGCGAAGATCCCGAGCGTGATGAAGCCGAGCTGTGCGACCGAGGAATAGCCGGCGATCAGGCGCGCGTCGGTCTGCGTGAAGGCCATCGCCGAGCCGTAGACGATCGAGCACAGCGCGAGGATCAACATCAGTGTCTGGAAGTGGGCGGCCCCTTGGGGGAAGAGCGGCAGCACGATCGCCAGGAAGCCGTAGGCGCCGACCTTGGAGAGCACGCCGCTGAAGACCATCAGCACCTCGATCGGCATCGCCCGATAGCCGTCTGGCATCCAGCCGTGCAGCGGAAAGGCGGGCATCTTCACGAGGAAGGCGGCGGCGAAGAACAGGAAGATCCACTCCTGTGAGCCCTTGCTGAGCGGCAGGCCTTGCAGCTGGGAGAGCACGAATGTGATGTGCCCGCCGTTTTGCTCGCCTGCAAGCACGCCTGTGGCGATTGCGGCGGCCAGCATCAGCAGCGAGCCAACGAGCGTGTAGATGACGAGCTTGATCGTTGCTTTGACGTGGTCGGGTCCTTCGCCCCACGCCCCAATCAGGAAGTAGAAGGGGATCAGCATCAGGTCGAAGAAGGCGACGAACAGGGCAAGGTCCTGGGCGAGGAAGGCGCCGAGCACGGCCGACTCGGCCAGCATGAACTGGAAGTAGAAGAGTTTTGGCCGCTCCCACGAGCGCAGGTTGGAGGCCAGTACGGCGGCGAAGAACAGCAGCGCCGTGAGCCCGACGAGCAAAACGTTCAGCCCGCTGACGCCAAGCTTGTAGTGGATACCGAGTTCTGAGATCCAAACGACGTCGGTGACGTCCTCGAGCCCGTGCGAGCCGGGTCCGTACTGAACGATGTAGCCGATCGCCAGCCCGAGCGCGACGAGGGTCCCGGCCAGGGCGAGCAGGCCAGGCAGGCCCCACTTGCGTGGCGCGGAGTCTGCGTCGGAATCGGCGATGCCCCCCGCGCGCGCGGGGGAGCGGCCGGTGGGGATGAGTCCCCCGAGCAGTCCGCAGGCGGCCGGTAGCCAGATGAGGATCGAGAGAGGCGGCATCAGCCGGGGAGGTGGTTTCTGAAGGTCGGGGAGGGGAGAAGGTCGATCTGGGCAGCGAAGGTATGCAGCGTCGAGGGGGGCAGGGTGGCGCTCGACATGCTCATGCCTGCAGAAGGAAGTAGAGGCCGAGCGCGGCGATACCGAGCACGACAAGCGCCGCGTAGTAGCGCAAGAGGCCGGTCTGCACCGCGCGCACCGAAGCAGAGCCGGCCTTGACGAGACCGGTGGCGCCGCCGACGATCGCGCCGTCGACGAACACGCGCTCGAATGTCGTGTTCGCGAATCGACCAGCCGCCGCGGCCGGCTTGACGATCAGCGCGTCGATCATCTCGTCGAAGTACCACTTGTTCACGAACAGCGTGTACAGCGGCTTGAAGCGCGTACGGGCGCTCACGGCGATAGAGGGCTGCTTGACCCAGATGCGGTAGGCGATGGCGATGCCGCTCAACCCGAGCACGGTGCCCAGGGCAAGTCCGAACCACAACAGGCCGTCGCGCGTATGCACCGTGTAGAGCGTCGAGCCGTAGAAGCTCGGTTCGAGGAATTTGTCGATCACGTAGTCGACATTGGGGATCTGCACGAGGCCGGCGCCGACAGCCCCGATCGCGAGGATCACCATCGCGACGCGCATCGGCAGCTCCCGCTCGGCGATCACGTGCGTGGGACCGGGGAAACCGACATCGGTGTCCTCGACCTCGCCGTTGGCGGGATTGGTCGGCTCCGGAGCGTGGTAGAGATGACCGCCCTCGAGCTCCTTGGCCTGCTCCACCGGATCGCCGTAGAAGGCGCGGAAGATCATGCGGAAGGTGTAGATCGCGGTCATGAACGCGCCGATGTAGCCGAACACGTACAGCGCCCAGTGCCAGCCGCCGCGCTCGCCTGTGACCAGCAGGATCTCGTCCTTGGAGAAGAAGCCTGAGAAGGGCGGTATGCCCGACAGGGCGAGGCCGCCGATGATGAAGCAGGCGAACGTGAACGGCATCGCCTTCTTGAAGCCTTTCATCTTCTCCAGCGACTGCTCGCCGCCCATCGCGCCGATGATCGAGCCGGCGCTCATGAACAGCAGCGCCTTGAAGAAAGCGTGGGTCATCAGGTGGAACATGCCGGCGGCGTAGGCGCCGACGGACACCCCCATGATCATGTATCCGATCTGCGACATCGTCGAATAGGCGATCACGCGCTTGATGTCGGTTTGGGTGATCGCGATCGTGGCGGCGATCACGAGCGTCGCGCAGCCGATCACCGCGCCGACGTCCTGCGCCGCGGGCGCCAGTTCGAAGAAGGGATGCATGCGGGCGATCAGGTAGACACCGGCGGTCACCATCGTGGCGGCGTGGATCAGGGCAGATACGGGGGTTGGTCCCTCCATCGCGTCGGGAAGCCATGTGTGCAGCGGGATCTGCGCCGACTTCGCAAACGCTCCGACGAGCAGCAAAAGGCAGCCGGCGGTCACGTCGCCTTCGCCACTGGTGAAGACGTTCGGCGCGGCCTTGAATGCCTTGAGGAAGTCGAGCGTACCGGTGTGCTTGAAGAGGAAGTACGTGCCGAGCACGAGTCCGACGTCGCCGACGACGTTGATCACAAACGCCTTGATGCCGGCTTTGGTGGCGGTCGACCGCCTGTACCAGAAGGAGATCAGCAGATAGGAGGCGGCGCCGACGAAGGCCCAGCCGACGATCAAGAGCAGGAAGTTGCCGGCCAAGACCAGCAGCAGCATCGAGAAGACGAAGAAGTTGAGGTAGGCGAAGTAGCGCGCGAAGCCTTTGTCGGCATCCATGTAGGACACCGAGTAAAGATGGATCGTGGTCGAGACGCCCGTGACGACGAGGATCATGTAGACCGACAACGGGTCGACCAAAATCGACATCTGCGCGTCGATGCCAACGGTGCTCGCGTAGTTCCAGAGTGAGGAGGTGAGCTGGCGGTCGTGAGCAGCGTGTCCTTGTAGCGAGATCAGCGTCGCCAGCGCCGCCAGGAAGGCAAGGAAGATCGCAGCCGTGCCGATCCAGCCGGCGGTGCGGGGGTGGGCGGGACCTGAGAAAAACTTGAAGCCGGCGCCGATGATCAGTGTGCCCAGCAGTGGGAACGCCAGCACCAGCCAGCCGTAGGTGGTGGTCATCCCTGGAGCTCCCGCAGCTCGTCTACGTCGATCGGCAGGCGCCGGCGGTGGATCGCGACGATCATGCCGAGCCCGATGCAGACCTCGCAGGCCGCGACGGTCATCACGATCAGCGCGAGGATCTGCCCGTCGCCGTTGCCCCACATGCGCGAGAAGGCGATCAGCGAAAGGTTGGCGCCGTTGAGCATCAGCTCCAGGCAGAGCAGCACGACAAGTGGGTTGCGACGTGTCATCACGCCGAACGCGCCCGTGCAGAAGACGATCCCCGAGACGGCGAGGTACCAGCCGATGCTCACCAACCGCCTCCGTCTGGCCCGGGTTGCTCGTCGCCCAGATCGCCGGCCCCACGCGCGTGCGCAAGCGCCAGCCCTTCGACGCCCTCGACCATCGTGCCGGTGCCACGCGGGCGCAGGATGTCAAGCGGGGTCAGCCTGTCGCGCTCCTCGTCGTCCTCCAAGCCACGGCGGCGGCGCGCCAGTACGACGCCGCCGACAGCAGCGATCAAAAGCAGCAGAGAGGAGGCCTCGAACACGAGCAGGAAGCGCGTCAACAGCAGGTTGCCGATGTAGGCGGGTGTGCCGAACGTGCGTGGCCCAGGAGCGTAAGGAGCACCGTCGCCGGAGACGGCCTTCAGCCCGCTGCCGAGCAAGGCGATCAACAGCTCGACGAGCAGCACCCCGGCGAACAGGGCGCCGGACAGCTTGCGCCCGTCGGCCCCCCGCGCGCGCGGACGGCGCGAAAGCACGCCGTCGAGCGACTGCTCCTCATCGCCGACATAGGCGACGACGAACACGTAGAGAACCATCACAGCGCCGGCATACACGACGACCTGCGCGGCGGCGACGAATTCGGCGCGTAGCAGCAGGAACAGCACGGCCAGCGAGAGCAGATGCCCGACGAGCGCGAGCACACTGTAGAAAGGGTTGCTGAACGTGACGACGCCGATCGCGCCCGCAATGACGCCGATCGCCGCGATGAAGAAGAGGATGCTAGACACGGCACCGCCGCTTGTGGTTTTGGGGGATGGATTGGGCGTGCTCGTAGTGCCAGCGCGGCTGTCGCACGTTCATCGCTACTCGCCCTCCCGGCGCAAGGGAGTGCGCTCCAAAGGCTCGGCGAGCAGCATCTCCTTGGTGAAGATCAGGTCGCTGCGCGTGTAGTCGGAGAGCTCGTAGTCGTGCCCCATCGTGATCGCGTCGAAAGGACAGGCAACCTCGCAGTAGCCGCAGAAGATGCAGCGGGAGAGGTTGATCTCGTACACCTCCGCATAGCGCTCGCCGGCGGAGACGCGGTGCTCGGGTGTGTTCTCAGCCGCGACGACGCGAATGCAGTCGGAGGGGCAGGCGGCGGCGCAAAGCGAACAGCCCACGCACTTCTCGAGGCCGGTGTCCTCGAACTTGTGCAGCTTGTGCCTGCCGCGGAAGCGTGGATAGACGGGCGTCTTCTCCTCGGGGTACTCGAGCGTCACGGGTTTCTCGAGCATGCGTCCGAAGGTGGTCTTCATGCCGCGCAGGGTTTCGCCAAACGCGCGATAAGTGCCACGCGCGGCGCCTGGAGCGGGAGTGCGCATGACCTGGATCACGTCGTCTCCGGGAGGCCAGGTCATGTGTTCCTCAAGTGCATGGCAGCCACAGGGTGGCTTTGCGGCGCACAGGGCATCAGTGCGTCACCACCACAAGCACTGCTGTGACAAGCGCGTTGAGCGTGGCCAACGGCAGGAGAATCTTCCAGCCGAAGCTCATCAGCTGGTCGTAGCGCAGTCGTGGCAAGGTGGCTCTGACCCAGATGAACAGGAACGTCATCAGCCCCATCTTGAAGAGCACGACGAAGGGATCGACCCAGCCCGGAGGATGGATGCCGAAGGGCAGCAGCCAGCCGCCGAGGAAGACGGTCGTGACGATGCCGGAGACGACAAGCACGTTGAGGTACTCGGCGAAGTAGTAAGAGGCAAAGCGCCCGCCGCCGTACTCGGTGTTGTAGCCGCCGACCAGCTCCGCGTCGGCCTCGGTCAGGTCAAAGGGAGCGCGGTTGGTCTCGGCAAAGCCCGCCACCAGGAACACGAGAAAGCCGAAGAACTGCGGCACGATGTACCACATGCCCTGCTGGGCTTCGACGATGCCGGTCAGGGACAGCGTGCCGGCGGTGAAGATCACGCCGACGAGCGCCAAGCCTTGAGACACCTCGTAGGAGATCAGCTGGGCGGCCCCTCGCATCGCCCCGAGGAACGAATACTTCGAGCCCGAGGACCAGCCGCCGAGCATGATCCCGTAGAAGGCCACGGCGCCGAAGGCAAACAGATACAACGGCCCGATCGAGACGTCGATGCCGTAGAGCCCGACGGGGGTGCCGAAGATGTGCTGCACGTTGCCGAAGGGGATGATCGCGAAGGCCGCAACGGCGGTCACGATTGAGATGCAGGGCGCCAGGGCAAACAGGAAGCCGGTCGAAGTGCTCGGGCGGAACTGCTCCTTGGTCAGGAGCTTCACGATGTCGGCCAGCGGCTGCAGCGCGCCGAAGGGGCCGACGCGATTGGGGCCGTAGCGAGCCTGCATGCGGCCAAGCAGCTTGCGCTCGGCCAGCAGCACGATCGGAACCAGCTGCAAGCCGACCGCGAAGATCACGATCGCCTTGAGGATCTGGATCCACCATTCTTCGTAGAAGCCGACAACGGCGAGTGTCGGCATCAGGAAGCCACCGCCGTCGCGCGCTCGTGCGGGCGCAGGCCCTTGCCGCCGATCTCCTCGAGCGTGAGGCCCGCGTACTGAGGCACAGCCTCAAAGAGCTGCTGGGAGGCCATGCCGGCGGTGAGCACCTCCAAGTCGATCCCGACTCGGACTGCGACGTCGGCGATCACCTGCCACTCGGCGCGACTCTCTCCCGGTTTTGCGACGGCCGGACGCAGGCGCTGGATGCGCCCGTCTGGGTGCACCACAGTGCCCTCCTTCTCGGGGTAGGCCCCGGCCGGGAAGACGATGTCGGCGTGCTCGCGGATCGCGTCGGTCAAGAACATCGCGTGGCTTATAACGGTTGTCGCGTTCTCGAGTGCCTTCGTCCACAGCTCGCGGTCATGCTCGTCGGCTGCTCCCGTGAGCGGATCGGCGCCGAGTAGGTACAGGCAGCTCAGGTCGCCCTTGCCCAGTGCCTGCGCGATCGCGTGCGCGTCAAGGCCGTCCGCGCCCCCGGGGGTGTCATCCTCGACGGAGCTCAAGCCCGGTCCGGCGTTGGGCAGCGCGCCGGCCTCGCGCAGTCCGCGCCCGTTGCTCTGCGCCGGGATTTCCAGCAAGCCGGCGTTGTCGGTGCCGGCGATGCCAAGCGTCTCGGCCAGCTCGAGCAACGCCTGTGCCGCGCGCGCGCCGTCGGTGCCAGCCGTCAGCCGCTCGCCCCACAAAATCACGATCTCCTCGCCGGCCTCTTTCAACTTTGCGATCAGCTCAGCGGGCTTCTCCACTAGATCCGCCGCGCTCGCGCGGAGCAGCTTCATGCCGTGGCGGCGCACGCCCTTGCGCAGGCGCAGGTCGAGGATCGCCGCGTCGGGTACGAGCTCGCACTCCAGCGCAAGCACGGCGTGGGCGAACTCCAGGTCTGAGACCTGCGCCTGCAGCCCCGGCTCGGCCAGCGCTCGGTGCAGCTCCAACGGCAGCGTGCCCGCGACGCGCGAATCGATGTTGGGCGAGTCCAGCCCCTCGCGCAACAGCCGTGAGAGCAGGAAGCCCTCCTCGTTGGTGGCGCCGCCACCGACGAGCGCCCCTGTCTGCGCGCCGGCGCGCTTCAGACGCGTGGCGGCTTCATCGAGCGCCCGCTCCCAGGACACGGCACGCAGCTCGCCGCCGTCGCGGATCATCGGTTGTGTGATGCGGTTCTCGCCAAGTGCGGGATAGGCAAAGCGCCCGCGGTCGCACAGCCAGCCGTCGTCCACCTCGGGGTGATCGCGGGCCAGCACGCGCAGCACACGCTCGTCGCGCACCGTCAACGAAACGTTGCACTGGGCCGCGCACAGCGTGCAGACCGAGCCGGAATCCTCAACGTCCCACGGGCGCGCGCGGAAGCGGTAGTTGCGCGAGGTCAACGCGCCGACGGGGCAGAGCTCGATGATGTTGCCGCTGAATGGCGCCGCATAGGGGTTGCCGTCGAACGTCGATACGTATGAGTGCGCGCCACGCTCGAGCAG
>DATCEK010000071.1:0-11662 GCA_036510155.1 Solirubrobacteraceae bacterium
ATCATCAGGGGCGAGACCGCCAGCAGGCCCAAGCCGGCGCCGAGGAGATCGAAGGCCCGCTTGACCATCGCCGAGGAGCGCGTCAAGTCAAAACGACGCACGCCCATCAACGTCACCCCGTGGAGGTCGTCGAACTCGACAGACGAGCCGATCACCTGCAGCAGCATCGGCACCACGCTGACCCGGATGCCGACCGCTTTCAGCGTTCTGACGAGATCGAGCATCTCACCGGCTTCGCCGCTGGAGGGCGCGATGATCGCACGGTGCACGTCGAGACTCTTGGCCAGGTCGCGTATCTGCTCGAGCTTCTCGTGCGAGAATGCCTCGGCAGACCACGGAGCTATCTCGTGCAGGTCGACGTGGGCCACGACCTCGGCCCGGACACCGCCGTGGTTTGCCATGCGCGAGCGAATCGTCGCTTCTGACGCGGCGCTGCCGATGAAAAGGCAGCGCTCGACTGGCGCGACGCGCAAGGCCAGCGCTCGCGCGCCACAGCGAGCGACCACCAGCAGCACGGCAAGCGCCACCCATAGGAAGAGCACGTCGTCGCGCGTGAGCAAGCCGTAGCCCAGCCGGCTCCCGGCCAGCCAGGCGACGAGCGCGCACAGCGTCGCCAGCTGAAAGAGCTTTGGAACCTCGTCGAGCGTGGTCTTGCGAATGACCGCATCGTCACGGTCGTACAGGCCGAAGAGCTTCGCGCCGAGCACGATCAGCGGTAGGCCGGCCAAACCCACCCGCACGAGGTGAAGCCGTCCGCCGGAGAGCTCTATCGCCAAGGCAAACGCCGCGAGGATCGCCAGCACGTCTCCCGTGAACAGCAGTCTGCGAAAAAGCGAGTCGCGCAGCGTGCTCGCCGCGGGGCCGCGCGTCTCCAGGATCGGTATCCCACCAACGCGCCGACCGATCCCCCACGGCCGCGGCGGGCTTACCGACAGCGACGCGCCCAGATCCGCCTTCGGGACGGCGGGCGAGCGCTCCATCTGGCTGCTGACCGACTCCAACGTTGTCTCCCTTGACGCGTGTTGAAAATATGAGTCGACACACCGTGACCGTCATCCTCTACGTCACGTACTTGCGTCGACGCCTCCTACATCATGCTCGTCGCAGTTTCCCAAATTCCGTCTTTATCCTTGACGGGGCGCACGCTAGTCGTGCCCAGCATGAATGTCAAGGGCCACTTTCACTATTTGGATGAGGAGGTTTGTATTCGGATGAGTGGGGTTAAAACTTCCCACCCGGACATTTGTCCAAGCCCGGTGGGACGTGGCCTTTTAACTATTTCGGATGAAAAGGCTTGTATCCGAATGAGCGGGTTTGAAGTCGCTCGAGCCCCTCAGACAGTGGGCGCCTTGAAAGGCTCCTCTTGGCCGATCGTGCCCTCCCCGGAGAGCTCAAACGCACTGTGCAATGACCGCACGGCCTGCTCGACGTGCTCGCGAGCGATCACGCAGGAGATCTTGATCGGGGAGGTCGAGATCATCTCGATGTTGATGCCCTCTCGAGCGAGCACGCTGAAGACCTTGGCGGCGACGCCGGGGTGTGAGCGCATGCCGGCGCCGACGATCGAGACCTTGCCCATCTCCCGCTGGGTCGCGATGCGCTCGCACACGCTCTCTCCCATTGCCTCCAGTGCATCGGTGGCGAGCCTCAGGTCTTCGTGCGGAACGGTGAAGGAGATCTCGGCCCTGCCTCCTGCCGAGGTGGGCACGTTCTGGTCGATCATGTCCACGTTGACATTTGCCTGCGCGAGGGCCTCGAAGATACGTGCGGCGATGCCCGGCTGGTGGGGAACGCCGATCAATGTGATCATCGATTCCGACGTGGAATGCGTGACAGCGGTGATGATGGGCTTCTCCATGTTCTCTCCTTCCGACACCACGAAGGTACCGGGACAGTCGTCAAACGACGAGCGACAGTGGATGCGGACATTCTCGTTGCGCGCGTACTCGACCGAGCGCAGCTGCAGGACCCCGGCGCCGGAGGCTGCCATCTCGAGCATCTCCTCGAACGAGACGCTCGTCAGCTTGCGCGCGTCGGAGACTATGCGCGGGTCGGCGCTGAACACTCCGGGAACGTCAGTGTAGATTTCGCACACCTCGGCGCCGACGGCAGCCGCGAGCGCCACCGCGGTCGTGTCAGAGCCACCGCGACCGAGCGTGGTGACATCGCTCGAGGTAGTCGAGACACCCTGAAAACCGGCGACGAGCACGATCGCATCGTCCTTCAGGGCGGAGAGGATGCGATCGGCGCGCACGTCGATGATGCGTGCCTTGGTGTGCGAGGCGTCGGTCACGATTCCCGCCTGGGAGCCGGTCAAGGAGATCGCGCGGTGGCCGAGATCGTGGATTGCCATCGCGCACAGCGCGCAGGAGATGCGCTCTCCCGTGGAGAGCAGCATGTCCATCTCGCGGGGGTCGGGAGCGGCGGAGACCTCCTCGGCCATCGAGATCAGCTCGTCGGTCGTCTTGCCTCGCGCGGAGAGCACCACGACCACGGAGTAGCCGGCCTCACGCTTCTCGACGATCCGCCTGGCGGCACGCTTTATGCGGTCGGCGTCGGCGACTGAGGTGCCGCCGAACTTCATCACCACGATCTCTGACACGCTCGCAGGATAGAGGGATTGGAGGCCAGGGCCGCATGCGGCCCTGGCCCGGGACGTGCATGCACGTCCCGGCCGTTGGCGCATGCGCCAACGGTGGACGCGTCGCATGCGACGCGTCGCGCCGCCGCGCATGCGCGGCGGCGAACTACAAAGACCGTCGACCGGATAGGGCCTTGCCGAGCGTGACCTCGTCGGCGTACTCCAAGTCCGAGCCGACAGGCAGGCCGGAGGCAAGCCGTGTGATCGTCAACCGCGCCGCGCGGTGACGAAGCTCCTCGGCTATGTGAAGCGCCGTCGCCTCACCTGTGGTCGTCGGGTTTGTCGCGAGCACAACCTCGCGCACGGCCGGCTCGCCATCCAGGACACGCGCGTAGAGCTCGTCGATCTTCAGGTCCTCTGGCTCGACGCCGTCAATCGGAGACAAAGCTCCTCCGAGGACGTGGTAGAGACCCTGGAATTCGTGGGTCCGCTCCATCGGGATCACGTCGCTTGGCTCCTCCACGACACAGATGATGGCCGCGTCGCGGCGGGTGTCCTGGCAGATGCGACAGCGCGCCTCGTCGGCGAGGTTGAAGCAGACCTCGCACAGGCCCACCTTTTCCTTGACTTCCCGGATCGCCTCGGCAAGGCCGAGCGCGTCCTGCTCGGAGGCGCGCAAAATGTGGAAGGCCAGCCGCTGGGCTGTGCGATTGCCGATGCCTGGGAGCTTTGAGAGCTCGGTGACGAGGCGCTGGATTGGGGGCGCGAATGAGTTCAACTGGAGGGCCGGGGTCGGGCGTAGGCATATGACTTTTCAGAGACTTTACTATAGTATTTACGATTCGTATCCACAATCGTACTTTTCAAAAATTTACATACAGACATGCTCCCCCTCGGCCCCCATCTCCATGGGTCTCCATGGCTGTCTGGTCCTCTGGTCCTCTGGTCTTCCTGGCTTGTGGTCTCCGACTAGAGCCCCGGTAGGCCGAGCCCGCCGAGCGCGCCGGGATCGAGCCCCCCGGTGACCGCGCCCATCTTGCTCGCCGCCAGCTCCTGGGCCGAGCGCAACGCCTCGTTTGTCGCGGCGAGCACGAGGTCGCAGAGCATGTCCACGTCCTCGGGGTCCACGGCCGCTGGATCGATCTTCACCGAGCGCAGCTCCAGCTCGCCGGAGACGACGACCGTCACCATCCCGCCGCCGGCGGAGGCCTCGACCGTCTCGTTCACCAGCTCCTTCTGGGCCAGCTCCATGTCTTGCTGCATCTTCTGCACCTGCTTGAGCATCTGCTGCATGTTCGGACGCTGCTGCTTTGGGGGCACCGTTAGTCGCCTTTCTGCTGTTGAAGCCAGTCTTCTGGGAGCTCCTCGGCGTCGAGCTCTGCCATCAGGCGCGACATGACCTCCTCCTCGCTGGGGGGAGCGCCATTGCCGCCTGCCTCCGCCGGGAGATCCTCGCGCAGCTCGAACTCGAGACGGTAGTGACGGCCGGTCAGCCGGCGCAACGCCTCGATCAGGATCGAGCGATTGGCGGAGTCCTCGGCCTTGCGCTTGTGAAATGCCGCAGTGGTCGGGAAGGCGAGCGTGAGCTCCTGCTCGGTCAGGATCACAGGCGTGGCCTCGCTGAGGACGGCGCCGAGCAGGCCGTGCTCAGCGCGAACTGACTCGTGCGCGGCGGTCCACAGCGAGTCGAGATCGCTCGGCGGGAGCGTGGCAACGGCTGCCGGCGCTGCTCCGGACTGCCCGCCGTCAGGCGCCTGCTCGAAGGACGCAGAGACAGATGGCACGGCTGCGGGCGAAATCGGCGAGATTGGCACCGGGGCGGGTGCGGGCTCCGTCTCGGGCCGACTCGCGGAGGTAGCCACACTCGACGGCGCCGGCGCCGCCTGTGCGGGCGTAGGCGACGGCGGAGCGACATTCGACGGCACCGGCGCGGCCTGCGCGGGAGCGGTGGACGGCGCGGGCGCGCTCAACGGCGCCGACTCCACTTGCGCAACCGGCGGCACCGATGCGGACGCCACTGGCACAACCGGCGCCTGGCCCGACGAGGTTCCCGACAGGCCCTGTTCGAGGCGCTCGATGCGCGCCAGCAGCGCGCGCGCGGACCCGTCCACCTGGGGAGTCGCGGCCTTGACCAGAGCCAGCTCCAGCTGCGTGCGCGGATCGGCGCCGGCGCGCGTGGCCTCGAGCGCCCCGCCCAGCAGGTCGAGCACGCGCACCACCTCGCCAGGCCCGATGCGCTGCGCCTGGTCGTGCAGACGCTCGTCGATCTCGGGTGTGAGCGACAGCTCCGAGGGCACCTCGCCGAGCGTCTGCACGACCAGCAAGTCGCGCGCGCGCGCCTCGAGGTCGCGTGTGAAGGACGCCGCATCGCGACCTGCCTCGGCGCAGCGTGCCACCGCATACAGCGCCGCACGCGCGTCGCCGGAGCTGACCGCATCGAAGGCGCCTGCGAGCAGCTGCTCGTCGGCCACTCCCAGCACTGCCAACACGTCCTGCAGCTCGACTCGCGTGCCGCTGTAGGTGACCAGCTGCTCGAGCGTGCCGAGCGCGTCGCGGAAACTGCCGGTCGCCGAGCGCGCGATCGCCGCGACCGCCTCCGGGGGAATCTCGATCGACTCCGAGACGGCGGCGCGGGACAGCACGCTTGCGATCTGCTCGACCGTCGGGCGATGAAAGTCGAAGCGGTGGCAACGATCGACGACGGTGGCCGGCACCTTGGCCGCCTCGGTCGTTGCCAGCACGAAGACCGTGTGCGGCGGCGGCTCCTCCAGCGTCTTCAAGAAAGCGTTCCAAGCAGCCTGGGAGAGCATGTGCGCCTCATCCAGGATGTAGACCTTCGAGCGCCCGGACACCGGTGCGAACACGACCGACTCGCGCAGTTCGCGGATGTCGTCGACCGAGTTGTTGGAGGCGGCGTCCATCTCGATCACGTCGAGCGAGGTTGCCGAGGCGATCGAGCGGCACGAGTCGCACTGCCCGCATGGCTCGACCGTCGGACCGCGCTCGCAGTTCAGGCAGGAGGCCAGGATCTTGGCCATCGAGGTCTTGCCGGTGCCCCGCGAGCCCACGAACAGATAGGCGTGATGGACGTTGTCGCGTTCGACCGCGTGGCGCAGAGTGCGCACGACCGGCTCCTGGCCGACGACGTCGGCAAATGAGCGCGGGCGGTGTTTGCGATACAGGGATTGAGCTGCGGCAGCCATCGAGGCCAGTCTACCCCCGCCCGCGGCCCGCTCAGATAGCGTGCGCCGCTGTGGTCGGCAACGTCAAAACACACGATGCCCCCCGCGCGCGGGGGGGGCATCGCACTCCGGCAGACATCCGGCGGCGCCTTCCGGGCTGGGCACCGGCGACGCTTGCGATCCTTGCCGGGGCGCTTGCCCTTTGGCTGATCGCTGGAGTCGGCTTCGTCAACTACGACACGCTCTACGGGCTCGTCTGGGGACAGCAGCTCTCGCACGGGGAAACCCCCGAATACGGCCTGCCGATCGCGCCGACGCCGCACCCCCTGGTGGAGCTGCTCGGCATCCCGCTGTCCCCCCTGGGCGCAAGCACCGCAACAGCGATCACGGTCGCGCTGGCCTTTCTCGCGCTGTCGGCGTGCGGCTGGATCGTCTACCGGCTTGGCAGCGAGTGGTTCGGGCGCGCAGCGGGAGCCCTGGCGGCGCTGATCCTGCTGACGCGCGTGCCAGTGCTCTCCTACGGGGTGCGCGCCTACGTGGACGTTCCCTACATGCTGCTCGTGCTCTCGGCACTGCTCGTGGAGACCCGCAAGCCCCGCGCGGGAGCGTCCGTGCTCGTGCTGCTTGGGCTGGCAGGTTTGCTGCGCCCGGAGGCCTGGGCTTTTTCTGGGATTTATTGGGTCGTGCTGGTGGTCTACCCGGCCCCGTCCACGCCACGGCGCACGCGCTCGCAACTCGCCAAACTCGCGCTGCTTGCCATGGCCGCACCCCTGATCTGGGTGCTGAGCGACCTGCTCGTCACCGGCAACGCGATCTGGTCGGAGACCAACACCAAACACACCGCGGAGATCCTCGGGCGCGAGACCGGCATCGCCAAGGTGCCGGAGTACGTCCCGCGGCGCATCGGCGCGGTCCTGAGGCCCGCAGTGCTTGTGGGCGCGGCGCTCGGCGGCGTGCTCTCGCTGCTGTGGCTACGCAAGCGAGCCCGTTTGGGCGCCGCCGCCGGCGTAGTCGCGGTGCTCGTGTTCGCGGCGATGGCGAGCGCTGGGCTGCCGATCGACGAACGCTACGCGTTCCTGTCCTCGGCGATCCTGTGCCTGTTCTGCGGCGCTGGCGTGTTCGGCTGGAGCGTCCTGCCCAAAGGCGACAAGCGCCGCCTGCCCTGGATGGCGGCCGGCGGGCTCGTGCTCTTGGCGCTGCTCGCGACGCTTCCCGGCCAGGTGCGCTCAGCCCACCACCAACTACGCAACCTCGCCCAGCAGGAACACATCCAAGACGAACTGCTGGCGATGGTGCACAACAAAGCAATCGCTTTGAAGTGCGGTCCCGTGGGAGTACCCAACCATGCGCCGATTCCACTGCTCGCGCTCTACCTGAAAGCGCGCCCCGGCCTGATCGTGAGCGCCGAAGCCAGCCGCTCGGAAGCAAAGCAGCAGGAATACGGCAGCTACGCCGATCCCGCCAGCCTCCAAATCGAAAAGGAATACATCCTCGACGTCAAAGATCCCCACCTGCCGGTGTCGATCCCGCCCGGCTTCCTCGAGACACGCTCGAACAGCTCGTGGCTGGTATTCGCGCACTGTCACTGAGGGAACGACCCCATATCCAAAAAAAAATGGACCGTGCACCCCTCGTCGAAGCTTCCGCCTCCGCTCGCCTGCCGCCGCCCGGGACTCCGGATCGGGTGCTCCCGCTGCGCCTGCCGGGGTTCGCTTAAGGCTGCTTCCTTCCGGACCTGACCTGGTTCACGAGCCGACACCGCGCGGGACCCGAGCCATCGACGCTCCAAAGCGGCGGAGCGACCGGAGCGAAACCCCTCGAAGGGGAGTTCAGCCCCGCTAGAGCGGATTGCGGATTCAGGGCGCCGCTACATCCCCGCCTAGCACGGTCCACGGCGATCCTAGCGCGAAGGCGGGGCGCGGCAGAGCGCCGCCGGCCCCCGCGAACGCGCAGCGCGCGATCTCCGACGTGCGGCCGCACGTCGGGCGAGCACGAGCGGTTGCAACGCCGCTCGCCCCGATACGTTACGCTGCCGAACCGTTATGAACTTCAACTTCCTCCACTCCCCCAAGCTTCCCGGGCGCGCGCGCCTCGGCCTCACACTGGCGACGCTCGGCACAGCCGCCCTGATCGCCGGCTGCGGCAGCTCCGGCGGATCGAGTTCGATCACCGTCGGCAACGAGTCCGATACCAACTCTGTCCCGCACGTCGCAGGCGAAAAAACGACGACCAGCACCACGCCCACGACACCTACCTCCACGGCCAAGACGCCGACCAGCGGGCCGCTGGCGAGCAAGCCGGCAGTGACGGTGCCAAGCGGCGGCGCGCCCACGAAGCTCGTGACCAAGGAAATCATCGTCGGCGCCGGGCCGGAAGCGAAGGCCGGGGACTCGGTGACGGTCAACTACGTTGGCGTGCTCTACAAGGGCGGCAAGGAATTCGACTCCTCGTGGAAGCGCAACGAACCGTTCACGTTCACGCTCGGCAAGGGCCAGGTAATCCCGGGCTGGGATCAGGGAGTGGCGGGCATGAAGGTCGGGGGCCGGCGCGAGCTGATCATTCCCGCCGAACTCGCCTACGGCAAGAACGGCTCGCCACCGACGATCCCGCCGAACTCGGCGCTCGTGTTCGTGGTCGACCTGCTCGGCGTCTAGCGCTTTCGCAAAGCCCATAGCGCCAAGCAAAAGCCTTTTGCCCAGCAACGCTCCTCGCGCCGCAGGCACACGCGGCGCAGGAGCGCGATTCACGCTCACGAGCATGCGCACACTGTGCGCTCACCCTGCGCGTCTCTCTGCCTTTAGCCTTTGCATCGCGGTCTTGATCGGCGCGGCCGTGCCGATCGCCGGCTGCGGCTCGAGCCCCTCCTCGCCAGCGCAGAGCAGCCGCGAACTCACGCTCGAGCGCGCACAGCTCGAGCAGGTCTCCAAACAGTTGAGCGCGCTGGAGCAAGCGGTGAAGCGCGAGGTTGCCGCCTCGCGCGTGGCGTGGCCGGCGATCGCAGGCGGCTTGCCCCAAGCGCCGGGGAAGCGGTTGCGCGCAACCGTGAAGGCCGCAAACGCCGGCGCCACCGCACTTGCCGAACCTTTGTTCCTGGCCAACGCGAGCAGACTCACGGGTCCCGCCTCCGGCATCGCCGGAATCTATGAGAACTACGAACAGCTCTCCCGCCGCGGCTGGACCATGACCGAAGCCGCCGTCCAGACGATCGCGAGCGCCGAACAGCCGGCCGCGAACGGCACGAGCGCGAGCCCAGGCGCCGCCGCGCAGGCAAGCTTCGAGCGAGCCAACTCGCCGCTCTACATCGACATCATCTACGACGGCCACTTCGACCTGTCGCTGCTCGGCAAGAGCTTGGCGAGCGGCTACAAAAAGCTCGGTGGCGCCCAAGCATTCGGCGCAGCATTGACGCAAGCTCAGGTCAACGCGCTGGCCGACTTCTATTCGATCGCGGCGGTACGACTCGAACCCCACCCGTCTGGGGCCGCGAAGGACGGTTAGCCCGGTGGGGCGCCACCAACCGAGCCGCAAACCTACACAACCTCAGATCCGGCCCGAAGTTTGAGCTCGAGGCCAGGGCAGAGACCGCCCTCGAGTAGGCACTCAGCTCATTCCTGGATCTACCTACTCAATCCGCAGCCTCAAACGTGGATTGCTCGCAGGCCGGGCGAGCGGACGATAGGCTCGGCTCGCCGAGCACCAGGTTCGGCTAGCGGCTTTGGCGCCGCTGCCCCGACAACAGCGCTGGAGAGAATAAATGCGATCAAGGATCATTCGACACGGCATCGGTTCGAGCATCGCCTGCGCGGCGCTGCTGGCGAGTGGGGCCGCCGCACAGGCCAGGCTTCCCGTCCCGCTCCCCGGCTTCGGACAGACCGTTGCCGGAGCTCGCGCCAAACCGGCCAAGCACAGCAGCAAGCACAAGCCGAGCACCAAGCAGGGTCCGCGAGGTCCGCGAGGGCTCCCCGGAGCACAGGGTCCTCAAGGCGTTGCCGGCCCTCAAGGCGTTGCCGGCCCGCAGGGCATTCCCGGCCCGCAGGGCATGCCGGGACCCGCGGGGCCAGGCGCGACAAAGTTCTTCCTCTCCGAGGCGCCGACAAGCAACGACCCGGTCCACCCGCTGCTCACAGTCGGGCCGATACAGATTGGCATGGGCTGTCAACCCGGGACAGCCGCCGGCGACGTCAAGTTCACTATCTCGGAGTCGATCCCCAACCCACTCGTGGCGACCGAGTTCGGGTTCAACACCGAAAATGGCACAGCCAAAGCGTTCGACTTCGACATCGAAACGCCGGTGACGCCGCCCACGACCGGCAGCTCAAACTTCGAATCGAAAAACAGGACGGACACCGCCGGTGACCTGGTGATCAGCTCGAATGGAGTCACAACGTGGCTCGAGCTCTTCTACGGCGTCGTCGGTGCGACCTACCAGCCAGGCACAACAGCACACTGCTACATGAGCGGCGTCGAGATCTAGCGCCAGCGGCTGACGCTTCGAAGCCAAGCACGCCTGCCGGGCCTCTCCCCGGATCCCGGCAGGCTTACCTTGTCCTGTAGGGGAACAAACGAACCCGAGATATAAGGTGCGGGAATGAGCCACGACATGGCGGCAGACTTCGTCGCGCGCTTCACGGAGTTCTGGCGCGCCCCAGTGCCCGAGCGCCTCGACACACTGCTGGCGCCCGACGCCCGCCTCTCCGCGCCGATGATCCCGACCACAACCGGCATCGACGCCGGCAGACGCGCTTTTGAGGATCTCTTCGAGCTGATCCCAGACATGACCGTCGAAGTGCACCGCTGGGGGGCCAGCGCGGACGGAGTGTTGATCGAGTTCACGGTGCGCGGCACCGCTGGCGGGTCCCCCATCTCTTGGGAGTCGGTCGACCGCTTCGTGCTCGACCACCAGGGACTCGCGAGCGAACGGTTCACCTACTTCGACTCGCTGCCGCTGGTGCTGAGCTTGACGCGCCGGCCCAAGGCATGGCCGGGATTCATGCGCAGCCGGATCAAGCGCCGACGCCCGTGAAGCAGGATTGCCCCGATGGGCCAGTGAGCCGGCCGGCCCAATAGACTCAGGGGTCCGGGACGCGTAGCTCAGTGGGAGAGCGCTCGCTTCACACGCGAGAGGTCGGTGGTTCGACACCACCCGCGCCCATCACGAAACAGCCTGAAACAGGCCTTTTACTCATTCTCAGCAAGACCGTCCGGCTCGCCCAATCGCCTGAAGCTGCCCGCTAGGCCCATTCACTGGCCTAAACCTCGGGTCGTCGGTGCAGGTGACCTGACGCGTGAACGGGGACTCGGCGGACTCGTCGGCGAAGCGCATCAGCTCCCAGATCGCCTGGCGCTCGCAGTCGGTGAGGCGGTTGCGGGTCTGCTGGTAGACCTGCAACGTGAATGCCGCCGAGGTGTGGCCGATCTGATCGGCGATCCAGTATGGCTGTCAGACTGCTCAGAGCCGAACGCCTCGCACGCGCCCGCGTATGCTAGGGCCGAACGTGTCCGGTGCGAGGGTGAGAGATGCAAACGAGGACGACGCGCCAGCGTGCGCGGCGATCTACGCGCCGTACGTGCGCGAGACGGCCGTCAGCTTCGAGAGCGAGCCACCGACGCCCGCGCAGATGGCCGAACGCATCGCGGCAGCGACACGCACGCACGCATGGATCGTGCTCGAAGACGACGGCCGCATCGTCGGCTACGCGTACGGAGTACCGCACCAGGAGAGAGAGGCCTACCGCTTCTCGTGCGATGTCAGCGTCTACGTTGAGCAGGGCCGGCAACGCACCGGCTCGGGTCGCGCGCTGTACGAGGCGCTGTTGGAGAGGCTCGCGGCGCGCGGCTACCGGATGGCGGTCGCGGGCATGACGCTGCCGAACGAGGCGAGCGCGGGCCTGCACCGAGC
>DATCEK010000072.1:0-10684 GCA_036510155.1 Solirubrobacteraceae bacterium
CTGACAAGCCGGTCGACATCGACTGGTATTCCTACGACCGCCATGTCGCGGCGATCGCGCCCCTGCTCGAGCAACTTGACGTGCGCAAAGCGACGATCGTGGTGCACGACTGGGGCGGGCCGATCGGGCTGCGCCTGGCGATCGAGCATCCCGAGCGCTTCGAGCGACTGGTGATCCTCGACACCGGGCTGTTCACCGGCCACCAGAAGATGACCGACGCGTGGACGGCGTTCAAGGATTTTGTCGAGCGCACAGAGGACCTGCCGGTCGGGATGCTGGTGCGCGGCGCTTGCAAGAACGACCCGGGCGACGAGGTGATCGCCGCCTATGAAGCGCCATATCCGAGCGTTGCCTCAAAGGCAGGCGCACGGGCCTTCCCGCTGATGATCCCGCGCGAGCCCGACGCGCCAGGCGCCGCCGCCGGCCAGCGCGTGCTCGACGCGCTCAAAGACGACAAGCGCCCGACGCTGATGCTGTGGGCCGATTCGGACCCGGTGCTGCCGCTCGCCACCGGCGAGCGCTTCGCCGCGGCGATCGGCCGCGAGACCCCGCGCGTTATCGAGAACGCCTCCCACTTTCTGCAGGAGGACGCTGGGCCTGAGATCGGCCGTCAGATCGCCGAGTGGCTGACGGCCGGTTGACCGCAAAACGGCATGCCCCCGCGTGCGCGCGGGGCATCGCCCTTTCCAGCCGACCCTGCCCCAGCAGCCCTAGGCCCAGCTCCAGCTCCAGCTCCAGCTCCAGCTGCCGCTCCAGCCCCAACCACGCTTCCTCAACTGTTGCCACCGTCAGTCAACTGCGCCTTCTCCGGCGCGGGGGCCAGGGCCGGCTCAGACTTGGAGGCGCGCAGTTCATAGCCACGACGGGCGCTTGCGTCGGCGCCAGCGAGCACCTGGTCCGCCTTCAGGGCTCGTGCCATCCCCTCCGAGAGCCGTCGCGGCAGCAGCACCCCGAGCGTGCTGGTGCGCTTGGCCGACTTGGGCACCCACACTTCGACGCGGCCGGTCTGCAAAGCCTCCACAATCGCGTCGGCAACTTCGCTGGGCTGCAGCACCTTCATCCCGCGCGCCTCGCCGAGACCGCCCCCCAGTTCCGTGTTGACGACAAACGGCATCACGTAGCTGATGTCGACGCCTGCCTTCATCAAGCGCAGCTCGCCGCGAACCGCCTCGCTGAGGCCGACGACAGCGTGCTTGGTGGCCGAGTAGGTGGCGCCGCCTGGTGCCCCGAACTTGCCCGCTTGGGAGGAGATGTTGACGATGTGGCCGCGGTCGCGCGGGACCATTCGCTCCATGGCGAGCTTCGTCCCCAGGATCACCCCGTGCAAGTTGATGTCGACCATGCGCCTGGCGGTGAGGTCGTCCTCGTCGATGAAGCGCCCGACCGGCATGATGCCGGCGTTGTTGACGAGCACGTCGACCGGACCCAACTGCTCTTCGGCTTTGTCGAGAAACGCCGTGAACGATGCACGGTCGGTCACGTCGAGCGCCAGCGCCACGGTGCTCGGCCCCAACTCTTGCGCTGTCTGCTGGGCGGCGAGGAGGTCGACATCGCCGATCGCCACCTTCATTCCCTGGCGCAGAAGCGCCTGCGCGGTCGCCTTGCCGATCCCGCGCGCCGCGCCGGTGATCGCCGCGGCCTGCCCGGCGAGGATGCGGGGCTGCTTGGCCATGTTGTCTCCTCCTGAAATCTGTATTCGGCAAAATTTGGTCGTCCAGCCAAAGCTAGCGCTCCGCGCCGCGCTTCGTTGCCCGATGCCGATTTCCGCAAGCCGCCGTTGCGGTGAATTCGAGATTGCGCGGCGAGGAGAATCTCACCGCACCTTCTGAGCCCCGACGGGGTTTCTACCGTAGATCATCCCATCAGGCCTGTGGATGGTCCCGGAGAGGGGGCCGGACCCGGACGACCCACGGCTTCGTCCGGGTCCGCGTATCGGACGTCACGCGGGTGGGGGGCCCGCGAGACGCCCACCCAGGGAGCCCGCGAGACGTCCTTCGATGCTCCGTTGACCCGTTTGCAGGCCCGAGACGGGTCCTGGGCATGGTCCAAACTCCCCGTGCGTGAAAAGGGGGTGTATTTCTGAACTGAACATACGTATCGTGGAATCGGAACAGACTGAGCCGCGGGCGATACACACTCCGCCACGCTAGGCTTCAACCGTGGCGTCGTTCCTCTTCCATCATCAACGCATCGCCTACACGGAGTTCGGTGGAGGCCCGGCGGAGCTGAAGAGCGACGGCACGCGCGGCAAGACCCCGCGCCGGGCCACAGCCGCCAAGCGTCCGGTGATCCTCGTGCACGGCCTACTGCTCTCCCAGAAGATGCACAAGCCGCTTGCCAAAGAGCTCGCGGCGCGCGGCAACCGCGTGATCACGGTCGATCTGCTCGGTCACGGCGAATCGGATCGCCCGCGCGACATGTGGCGCTATTCGATGCACTCCTTTGCCGAGCAGCTCGTGGCCTTGATGGACCATCTGGAGCTTTCTGAAGCGGTCGTGATGGGCACATCGCTCGGCGCCAACGCTGCCCTTCAGGTAGCCGCGACCGCACCGGAGCGGCTGCGCGGGATGGTAATCGAGATGCCGGTGCTCGACAACGGGCTGCTCTCGAGCGCCTTGACGTTCACTCCCATCCTCGTGGCCCTCACGTTCGGCGAGCCAGTCATGAAGCTGGTTGCACGTGGCACTCGCGCGCTGCCACGTCGCCTGTTGCCGTACTACGGCAACGTGATGCTCGATCTGGTGCGCCAAGATCCAGGCCCGGGCGGCGCGCTACTGCAGGGACTCTTCTTCGGGCGCATCGCGCCACACAGAAACGAACGGCGCACCTTCAAGACGCCCGCGCTCGTGCTCGGACACCGGCGCGATCCTGTTCATCCCTTCTCGGATGCGGGCATGCTGGCCGCGGAGCTGCCCGACGCGCGCCTGATCGAAGCCGACTCACTGGTCGAGTTGCGTCTGCGCCCGGAAAGGCTCACCGACGAGATCGCCGGCTTCCTCGACGAGGTGTGGGCAAGCAAGCCGCGGCGCGCCAAGTCAGCGCGCACCACACGAGCGAAACGCGCCACTTCAACTTCATCCTGACCGGCCGTCAGGGGGTTACTTCGGGGGGAAGAGTTCCCATTCGTCGATGGAGACGCTGCCCGGGCTCGCGGCCGTCGATGTACTCGGCGCCTTGGCCAACCACAGCAGGATGTAGCGGTAGCCCTTGCCTTTGGTCTTCAACTTGAGCGTGGTGCTTTTCTTCGTGAGCACTTTCAGTCCGACGATCCGAGCCCAGGCCGGGTCGGAGATCGACGCCGGCGGCGTGCTGCCATTGGTTCCATAGACTTCCACGGTGATTCCCGTGGTCGTCGTCTTGACCGCGCTGCTCCCGAGCTTCTGGGGAGTCTTCAGATCCAGCAACAGCCCCTCGGCCATCTTGGGGGCGTCTTCGGCCTGTACCTGAGCCGTCCAAGCGGTGCCGGCTTCCCCGTCGATCGCAAGGCTCGGGTCGCCGAACAGCGTAGCCGGATAGTTGTATGGGTTGTAGACACTGGCTGCGTTCGTGTCGAGCAGGATCGGGCTGGGTTCTTCGGCGCTTGATTTCGTCCCAGAGCCGCTCGTTTCTTTGCTTTCGCCGGTGCTTTTCGTCGGTTCGCTCGTGATTTTGGTCGGGTTGCTTCCGGTGGTTGGAGCGGTGGTTTTCGTTTCAGGCGGGAACAGCGCATTGTTGGCTTCGCTGTCCGCGCCGCCAGCCGATTTGGGCGTAGACGTTTGCAGCGGAATCTTGGGGGGTGCGGCTTTGACTGTCGTCGGAGTTCCCGGTACAGGGGTGGCACCCGGAGTCGCGGCTGCCCCCGGAGTCGTAGGCGCGGTTGTGGTTGGCACACCCGTCGCCGGAGTCTTGAGGACCAGCGCAACGGCAGAAGACTTCGGCTTGGCCTTGTTCAGTGCCGCATATGCCGCCACCGCCGCGCCGCAAACGAGCACTGCCGTCGCCCCGAGGATCGCGATGCCAGTTCGCCAGCCTGGCCCGCCACCGAACAGGCGCGGCTTGGCCGTGCCGCACTGCAGGCACCAGTCCTGCCCCTGTTGCATCGGCAACCCGCATTTCGCACACTCGTAAGGCGCGGCAGCAGGGCTCGACCGAGACCCATTCGGGTCGAGACCGTTGGACGCCGCCGTCTGCTCGGAGGACCCCTCAGATCCTGGCTTCGTAAGCACGGAACTCACTGACCAATCATTCTGACAGCTACAGCTTCGGGAAGCGGCGACTCTTCCAGCGCTCTCAGAGCGGCAGGATCTGTTTTTCGGTTGGCCGCATTCGCTCGTCCAACTCCAATTGCCAGTAATAACGCGTGAACGTGACGCCGCGGCGATACTCGCCGACGTGCGCGGGCACTTGCTCGCCCGCGGCCATGCGCACGATCAGCTCGGGGTAGGAGCGGCCGGGCAGCGCCGCCAACGCCGGCGCAGGGAAGGCCCCGCCGAAGCGCGTGTTGACGTCGGTGATGCGCACACCAAGCTCTGGGTCGCGGAACACCTGGATCGTGGCGGGGCCGCGTACCTCGAGCGCCTGCATCACCGTGCACCCCAACTCGACGAGCTCGGAATCCTCGATCACGGTCCCCTTGATCGACTCGCCGCCGCGCGACTCGAGCATCGTGCGCGGGATCGCGTTCAGGCAGCGGCCGTCGAGGTCGCCGAGGCAGTCGATCGAGAGCTCGGGGCCTCCCATCGCTTGCTGCACCATCGTGGGCTCGTGCACATAGTCCACGAAGAAGCGGACTTGCGCCGGGCTATGGGCAAGATGGATCGAGCGTGCGCCCGAGCCCTTGCGTGGCTTGACCATCACCGGATAGCGCAGCGCCTCGAGGTCGGCATCTGCCAACGCCGTTGGGGGCGAAGGCAGGCCGAGGCGCTCGAGCAGCAAATGCGCCTCGTACTTGTCATAGGTGGCGTGTGCCACCTGCGATGAGGGGACGAGCGCCGCCAGCAGGCCCTGCTCGCGCGCCAGCGCAAGCGTCTCGATGTCGAGGTCTGTCAATGGCAGCACCGCGCCCACGCCGTGCTCGGCGCATAGGCGCGCGAGCTCTGACACATAGCCGGCGTCTGCGATCGGCGGCGGGCTGGCGCGGACCTGCGCTGCGTACTGGGCCGGAGCCAATGGGTTTGGGTCGACCGCCACCACCGTCGTGAGCGCGGCGAAGCAGGACACGATGTCGTAGCGCTTGCCGACGCCCGTGAGCATGACGCTCGGGGTCATTCCCATCCTCCTGTCTGCCCCTTGTAGAGGCCCGAGCCGCCGAGCACGATCGCCACCGTGCGCCACAGGATACGTGCGTCGAGCGCCGGCGAGCGATGCTCGATGTAATAGAGGTCGAGCTCGATGCGCTCGCTCCAGGGCAGGGAGGCGCGGCCGTTGACCTGCGCCCAGCCGGTGATCCCGGGCCTGATCGCAAGGCGGCCGCGCTGGCGCTCTGTGTACTGGGCCACCTGCGCGGGGAGCGTCGGGCGCGGGCCGATGAACGACAGCTCGCCGCGCACGACCCCCAGCAGGTTGGGCAGCTCATCCAGCGAGGTCCGGCGCAAGAAGCCCCCTACTCGCGTGACACGGGGGTCGTTCTCGTTGATCGCAAGGCCCGCGCCCACGTGCTCGGCGCCGTCGACCATCGTGCGCAGCTTGAGCAGGTCGAACTCCCTGCCATCCTTGCCAACGCGTCGTTGACGGTAGATCGGGTTCCCGCGCGACTCCAGCCGGATGGCGAGCATTGCTACAGCGATCAAGGGCGCTGCCACGACCAGTGCGAGCGTGCCGAGGACGATGTCGATCGTGCGTCGGATCACCTGGTCCCCTCAGCCGCTTCCCACGAAGGGGCAGTGCCGTGGCGCAGCCAGTCCCACAGGCCGGCGGCGGCCGCCAGCGTCGTGAGGAAGTAGTAACGCGCGATCAAAAGGGGCCGCACACGCACCAAACCGCCGATCCCGGCGGAGGCGCCGAGGACGACCTGGAGGATGAGGGTGAGCTCATAGACGCCCCTGGTCCCGCCGGCCACGAGCGCGATGTTGGCGAGGAAGGCAAATGCGTGCAGAAATGGTGTCAGGTAGCGCAAAAGCCGGTGGGAGAAGATCATCGCGGCATAGCCGAAGCTGTAGCCGCGTGGGGAGAGCATGCCACCGCGCAGGACGATCGGCCATGTGTGGCTCATCATGCGCCGCTTGCGCGCGAACTCGCCCTCGATCGAGGGGACCATCTTCTCGGTGGCGAGGGCGCGTGGCACGTACACGGCGCGCCACCCGCGCTTGACCATGTTGAACGGGAACGACAGGTCGTGGCCCATGATCGGGTCGACCACGATGTAGGACTCACGGCGGGTGGCGTAGATCGCGCCATTGCCGGCGGTGATCGACGACAGCCGCGACTCGCTCGTGCGCTGTGCCATCTCATAGCGCCAGTACACACCCTCCTGGTTGGTGGCCTGCGCGCCGGCCGCGCCCTGCATGAAGCGGACCTGTCCGCAGGCATAGCCCACCTGCGGATCCGCGAACGCGGCCACGAGCTCTCCCAATGCATCCGGCTCCCATCCGGAGTTGGCGTCGGAGAAGGCGACTATCTCCCCGCTCGATCGCTCCACAGCCGTGTCCTGAGCGACGATCTTGCCGCCGCGCGGGAGCTCGAGCACGAGGTCGGCGCCTGCTTCGCTTGCTTGCCTGGCGGTGTCGTCCGTGCAGCCGTCGCAGGCCACGATCACCTGCAGCAGCTCGCGCGGATAGCGCAGCGCGAGCGCATTGGCGACCTTTGTCGCGATCACCGCCTGCTCGTCGTGCGCGGCGACGATCAACGACACGCTTTGATTTGGAGGATCGGTTCGTGCCTGCACCGCTACCGCGGCCTTTGGCGCTGACGCGAAGAGGCGAGCCAGCACACCCACGGCAATGGCGTAGCCCACCTGCGTCCACGCGATCAGGCCGACCGAGGCCCAGAACACGATCTCCAGTGCTGTGCGCATGGGCGCATTCTGTCCGAGCGCCGAGGCTAGCGCCGCTCCCCTGCTCCGAGGAGCTGTTCATAGAGCGCGACGTGTGCCGCCGCGATCGCCTTCCAGGAGTAACGTCCATTGGCGGCTGCCCTGGCCCTCACGCACATTTCGGTCAGGGTGGCCCTATCGGCCAACAGCTCCCGCAGCGCTTGGCCGAGGGCGCGGGAGTCTCCCGCTCGCACGATCCTTGCGGCGCCGGTGCTCTGCATCTCGGGGAAGCCGCCGACGTCGCTCAGCAGCAACGGCTTCCCAAACGCAAGCGCCGTGAACAGCACGCCCGACTGGTCGGCCTGCAGGTAGGGCAGCACGACCAGGTCGGCTCGTTCGAAATAGGCGGGCAACTCCTCATCGGTCACGAAATGCGGGTCGAAGCTCACGTTTGCGGGCGCTGCTGCTCGCAGCTCTGAGATGTCCATGCGCGGCATGCCCGCGATCAGCAGCTCGGCGTCCTCGATCGGCGCCTGGCCCTCTGCCCCACGCCAGGCGTCCAGCAGCACGTCGATGCCCTTGTAGGGACGCATCAAGCCGAACATGAGCACAGTGGGACGTTTCCCCTGGGCGTGAGCGCTCCCCGCGCCGTCAGGGGCAAGCTCACCGGGTGTCGCTCGGCCGCCCGTGGCCGCTGCGTCGGTACTTTCGAAAACAGATGCCCCCCCGCGCGCGCGGGGGGCATCGCCCTTTTTGGATATCCCAACCTCCGCGTCCATCCCTCCAGACGCTGTCCGTGACCGCTCGGAGATCGCCGGGGCAAGGTGCGTGAAGACGCCGTGTGGGATCACGTGGACGCGCTCGCCGGCGACGCCCAGCTCCTCGATCAGGCGCACGCGACCGTGCTCTGAGTGGACGACTATCGCGTCGAAGCGGTCGTATAGGCGCCTCTGCGCGGACAGCTGCCCAGGACGGGGCTCGCGCGGGAGCACGTCATGTGCGGTCAACACGAGCGGACGGCGGCGGCCATCTCGAGCACGTTTCGCCGGCAGCAGACGGCCGTCGAGGTGTTGCACCGCAAGCCACTGGAAGTGGACTATGTCGGCCGATCGAGCGGCGAGCCGGTAGCGCAGCATGTCGGGCACGTGCTGGGCGAGCTTGCTCGCCGTGCGAATACGCCCGCCCGGCGCGCCCAGAGCGAACCGATAGAAGAACTCGTGACGCACATACCCATCGGCCCGCGCCACCGGCCCATAGGGGAAGCGACTGGTGAACAGCTCCACCTCTGTGTCTGCTGCCGACAGCGCATCGCACAGCGCATGGTCGTAGGGTGGTGTGTAGGAGGAGGGGTCAACGACGTGAACGCGCACCGGGGAAGGACAATACGGACAGCGCCGCGCAACCGTGTGGCGCTGCTCGTGACGTTCGCCCACGCGGCGTTCAGCTACTGGACGAGCGTCTTCCCGCGTGTCTGTCTGTACATCGCCCGTTGGCGACGCCGCGCACGGCGGATACCCGATCCCGTGCTGCGCCAATTAGCGCTCGACGCGCTCGACAAGCGTGGCAACATCGAGGGTGCCGCGGCTTTCGCCGCGTTCGTGCCGTTGGCCCGGCGGGCCGACGTGACAAGAGCAACGAGCGCGTTCCAGGCGGCCTACAACCTGCTCGACATGCTCGGCGAGCAGCCGAGTCCAGATCCGGTGCGCGATGGGCGGCGGCTGCACGAAGCATTGGTCTATGCGGTCACGCCGCGAGGAGCCGCAGCGCCGCTCGGTAGCGAAATAGGCGTTCTCGACACGGATTCCTTCGGCGCCGACACACAAGCGGCGGGGCAAGCGCACTCGCTCGATTGGTATGAGCATCATCCCCAACGCCGCGACGGCGGCTACCTGGACGCGCTGATAGATGAGTGCCGCGACGCGTTCGCGGCACTGCCATCCCACCAATTGGTGGGATCCTCGGCGCAGGCCGCGGCCGCTCGCATCGTCGCCTTTCAGAGCCTGAACCTGAGCAAGTCCCAAGGCGAGCACACAGGTCTCGAGCAGTGGGCGCGTGCGGCCACCCCGCCGGGAACCAGCTTGCAATGGTGGGAGATCGCCGCCGCCGCCGGCTCCTCGCTCGGCGTGCACGTGCTGATCGCCGCCGCCGCCGATACAAAGCTCGACACAGGCGAAGTCTCCGCACTGGCGCAAGCCTATTTTCCTTGGATCGGCGGGTTGCACTCGCTGCTCGACAACCTGATCGACAAACACGAGGACGAGGCGGCAGGGCACCGCAGCCTGATCGAGTACTACGGCCCTGAGCAGGCCGCCCAGCGCATGCGCTGGATTGCCGAGCAGGCCCTGGAGAAGGCCGGCGAGCTGCCCCACAGTCGCCGCCACATCGTGATCTTGGCAGCGATGATCGGCAACTACCTGGCCACGCCGGAAGCTCACAGCGCCGAGCTGAAACCGATCGGCGACAGCGTGCTCGCCACGGTCGACGCTCTACGGCGCCCGACGATGCTCGTGTTCGAGCTGCGTCGGCTGCCCACGCTGATACGCGCCAGGTTCGGGGGTCCCAGCGAGGATGCGCAGGGGCAGACAACTCCTCGCGTAGACATTTTCAGATAGGGTTTCTCCACAGGTCAAGCAGGAGGGGGGTCGGTAGCATGGTCAGCTGCCGGCCGGTCACAAGGGAGAGGGACACGCATGCTGGAGCTGCGAGATCTCGTCAAGCACTACCACACAGCCGGAGAGGAGACCGTGCGCGCCGTTGACGGCGTATCGCTATCGGTATCCCAGGGCGAGATGGTTGCCCTGTACGGGCCGAGTGGGTCAGGTAAGACGACACTACTTCTGATGGTCGCGGCGCTGCTGGCGCCGACCAGCGGCAAAGTTCTGGTCAACGGCCGCGACATCTCCTCGCTGTCCGAGCGCGAGGCCTCGCATTTCCGCCTCTCGGAAATGGGCTTCGTGCGCCAGAATTTCGACCTCTTGCCCGGCGTTACGGCGATCGACAACACGGTGCTGAAGTTGCTCAAGAACACGCCGTGGAAGGACGCCCACAAAAGCGTGCAGCCACTGCTCGAGCGTCTCGGGCTCGGCGGACGTCTGACGCACCGCTCGGAGACGCTCTCGATGGGCGAGCGCCAGCGGGTGATGATCGCTCGGGCGCTGTCTACCGAGCCGAAGTTGCTGCTCGCCGACGAGCCGACCGGCAGCCTCGACACCCAGCGCGGGCGCGAGGTGCTCGAACTGCTGACCGAGCTGTGCCGCGAACGCGGCGTGGCGATCGTGCTCGTCAGCCACGATCCACAGGCGGCTGCTTACGCCGACCGAGTGCTGGCGCTGCGCGACGGCAAGCTGGTCGACTACGACCCAGACCAGGGTCTCGCGCCAACCAGTTCCGCGCGCGGCGCACACGACGACAGCGCGGCGTGAGCACAACGATTCCAGGGGGCAGTCGATGAGGTTCGCGAACGTGCTTCACCTCTACCGCGTGCGTCTGCGCGCACGCGCGCTGCAAGAGTGCTTCGCGCTGATCGGCATCGCCGCCGGCGTCGGACTGTTGTTTGCCTCCCAGATCGCCAGCTCCAGCCTTTCCAGCTCGGTTGGGCAGCTCAACAGCGGCATCGTCGGCGCTGCGACATTGCAGCTGACCGCGCGTGAGGCGCAGGGGATGCCTGAAAAACTCGTCGGGGAAACCCGGCGGCTGAGTGGCGTGCGGATCGCCGCTCCTTTGCTTGAAGTGAGC
>DATCEK010000073.1:0-7720 GCA_036510155.1 Solirubrobacteraceae bacterium
CTGCCGAAGTCGATCCTGAAGGGGATAGGCGTACGTGGACTTATGACGAAGACTCGCAGGAGATTTCGTCGGTTAGCCCACGGGGAAATGTTGAAGGTGGCGATCCGGGTTTGTTTACGACCTCAATTGAGCGCGATGCGCAGGGTCGGGTGCTCTCGGCAACTGAAGGGGACGCGAGCGCACCGACGGACAGGACGCCTGCCGTGGTCTCTGGGGCGGCGTTGGAAGGCTCGACGCTGACCGCTGGCACGGGTGTGTGGGAAGGGTCTCCGTCGCTCAGTTATAATTATCAGTGGCAGGCATGTAATGCTACTGGTGGGGAATGCTTCAACGTTCCGGGATTGACCGAACGATCGGTCTATCTGTCCTCTGAAGGCGTTGGTTATACATTGCGTGTGGTTGTGACGGCGTCGAATTCTGCTGGTTCGGCGTCGAGTACGTCTGCGGCTACCAGCGTGGTGTCGGTGTCTGCGCCTGCGGTGTTCTCCTCGGATTTCGGGTCCTCTGGTAGCGGTAATGGACAGTTCACGCATCCCGAGGGGATCGCTGTCGATCCGCATGGGAATGTTTGGGTCACCGATTCGTATGACAGTCGCCTTGAGAAGTTCTCAAGCTCGGGATCATGGCTGGCATCATACGGCAAACTCGGGATAGGCAACGGCGAATACTTCCTCCCGGCGGGGGTCGCGATCGACCAGGACACGGGCAACGTGTATGTCGTGGACCAGTATGCGGACAAGGTGCAGGAGCTAAACGAAGACGGCGAATGGGTGCGTTCCTGGGAAGGACACGAAGGAGCGTTTGACGAACCAAGCGCGATAGCCGTAGACGCTCACGGCAATGTTTGGATCGCTGACTACGGCAACGATCGTGTCGAGGAGTTCAATGAAAAAGGCGAATTCCTCTTGAAGTTTGGGTCTGTCGGCAGCGAAGGCGGAAAGTTCCGGGGTCCCACGGGGGTGCTCGTCGCCAACGGGTATGTGTACGTAACGGACTTCTATAACGCCCGAGTGGAGGCATTCACTGAAGAAGGCAGCTATGTCGGCGAGGTCGGTGGCTGGGGCCCCGGTATCGGAGAATTTGTGTATCCCTATGGGCTCGCCGTGAACCCCAGTGGGGACGTGTATGTGGCCGAGCTCGGCAACGACCGTATCCAAGAGCTCACGCCCTACGGCGGCTTCCTGTCATTGTTCGGATCGCCCGGCAACGGTCCAGGTCAGCTCACAGAACCACACGATCTCGCATTCAGCGCTACCGAAGCACTGTACGTCACAGACTCCGAAAACAATCGTGTAGAGAAGTGGGTACCAGCAGGCAGTCCCGTGAATAGCACTCCGGCGAGCATCTCTGGGGAGATACGTGTAGGTCAGACGCTCAGCGCAGACACGGGCGTCTGGTCGGCGGTGCCCGAACCTACCTACACTTACCAGTGGCAGCGCTGCAATAGCTCAGGCGAAAGCTGCTCGAGCATACCGGGTGCCACGGAAGCTACATACGGTCTTGGTAGCAGTGATATCGGGCACACGCTTCGTGTAGCCGTGACCGCCACAAATTCTGGCGGATCGTCGCTGAGCACGTCCGCCGCCACAGAAATCGTGGGTCGGGAACGGACCACGCAATACGCTTACGACGCGGACGGGAACCTCGAAAGCATGACCGACCCGGAAGGGCATACCACGACCTACACGTACGATGACAACAACGAGCCGGTCAAGGTCGAAGAACCAGACGGAACGATCACCGAAACAGAATACGACGCTGACGGCCAGGTGATCAGCCAGACAAACGGAGACAAACACACTACCAAATACGGACGTAACCTACTCGGCGAGGTTATAGAAATAACCGACCCATTAGGCCACAAGACGACCAAGGAATACGATCCAGCGGGCAACCTCACGAACGTGACCGACCCCGAGAAACGAACCACGACCTACACGTATAACGCAGACAATCAGCCCACAAAAATCAGCTACTCTGACGGAGAGACACCAGAAGTCAAATACGAATACGACGCTGACGGCAACCGCACCGGCATGACCGACGGCACAGGCACGACGACATACACTTATGATCAGCTAGACCGGCTAACGAAAACCAAAGACGGGCACGGCGATACCGTCTCCTACGAATACAACCTAGACAACGAGCCAACCAAGATCACCTACCCAAACAGCAAATCGATCGAACGAACCTACGATAAAGACGGACGACTACACACCGTCACCGACTGGCTCGAACACACCACCACCTTCTCCTACGACCCCGACTCGAACCTGAGCACCACGAGCTTCCCGTCAGGGACCGGGGAGAAAGACACCTACGCCTACGATAACGCCGATCAGATGAGCGAAGTCAAGATGAGCAAGGGCGAAGAAACACTCGCATCGCTCGCCTACACCCGCAACGAAAACGAGCAAGTCACAAACACCACCGGTAAAGGGCTGCCCGGCGAAGAAGAAATCAACGAGACATACGACGCGAACAGTCGCCTCACCAAAGCCGGCACCACCGACTACAAATACGACCCAGCGAACAATCCAACCCAGACCGGCTCAAGCACCAACAACTATGACGAAGCTGACGAGCTTGAAAACGGGACCGGGGTAAGCTACACATACAACGAAATGGGAGAGCGCACCAAAACCACGCCATCGGCTGGACTAGCTACCACCTACGCTTACGACCAGGCCGGCAATCTCACCACGGTCGAACGACCAAAAGAAGGCGAAACGCCCAAGATCGAAGACACCTACGGCTACAACGGCGAAGGACTACGAACCTCCCAGACCATCTCAGGGACGACCAGCTACTTCGCCTGGGATGTGGCGGAAGGACTACCGTTGATCCTGAGCGACGGAACCAACAGCTACATTTACGGGCCGGAAAACCTGCCGTTCGAGCAAATCAACAGCGGCGGCACCGTCACCTACCTACACCACGACCAGCAAGGCTCCACACGCCTCCTAACGGGATCAACCGGGACCGTCACCGGCAAATGCAGCTACAGCGCCTACGGCACCCCCACCTGCGAAGGCACCGCCACGACCCCGCTCGGCTACGACGCCCAATACACCAGCACCGACACCGGGCTCATCTACCTACGCAACCGCGTCTACGACCCCGCCACCGCGCAGTTCCTCACCGTCGATCCGTTGGAGATGGTCACGCGGGCGCCCTACACCTACGGCGAAGATAACCCGCTCAACAACAGCGATCCGACCGGGCTGAGCAACTGGAACCCGTTCAGTGAAAGTTTCTGGACAGAAGGCAACGTCATTTCGGAAAGCCCGCTCAACCCGATCCCCTACTACGAAAAAGAGATCGAATCCTACGAAGATGGGTGCGGGTATTTCGCGTCCGTCGCGCACGGACTCGAAGGCGCGGTAGCCGGGGCGGCTCTGTTCGCTGGGGGCGAGGGCGCCGACGAGGCGGACATAACTGTCGCCGACGTTCTCAAGGGGAAGTTGGGTTCAATCACGAGGGCTCCCCTTTCTCCTGGTTCGCCGGCGTGGGCGGACATTCAGGACATGTCGATTGCTGATGTCAAGGCGGCTGCGAAAGCAAACGAGCCGGGCTTTAGAACAATCCTCAAGCTGTTGACAGAAAATAAGTACAACAAGCCATGACGACGCTAGAGGATGTCCTTCGCTTCTGTAATGCATTGAATGAGCGGCACGCTTCTTACAGGCTCTCGGTAGATCGACCCGAAGCTATCCGAGTCACCCTCGACGTGCCGGGTGAGCGCTGGGAGCTGGACTTCTTTCCAGACGGAGAAGTCGAGCTGGAGCGGTATGTCGGCCAAGGTGTCGTTAAGGCTGGTCCTACCGACCTTGAAGCAGCCTTGCGCTACTACGATGCCTAGATATCCGGGGTCGGCGTCCGGTTAGTGGCTGTCGCCGGCGAGGATGCGTAGGCGCTTGCGGGTGAGGAGTGCGTCGAGCATGTGCAGGAGGCTTTGGCGGTCGTCGTCGTCTAGCTCTGCGAGCTGGCCGAGGCGGTCGCCGAGGCCGTGGTCGGCGATGTGCAGGGGCCGGCGTGGGATGTTGTCGATCGCCAGGTAGTCGAGGGAGACGTTGAGCGCTTGCGCGAGGCGGATGGCCACGTCGAGCGAGGGCGTGATACGGCCGTGCTCGTAGCGGCTGATCTGCCGGGCGTCTGAGCCGCCGACTAGCTCGGCTAGCTCGGCCTGGGAGAGCCCGGCTTCGGTGCGGAGTTGCTTGATGCGGTCAGCGAGGGGCATGGAGTGGTCCGTTGGGTCGTCGTTTGACACCCATTCTGGGCCAATGTCCTGCTCTTTGCCAACCACATTTGTCACGTCAGATCGCCATGATAGGTATGTTATGGCATATGCTCCGGTCAGAAGTGGCAAGCGAAATCTTTATCTGAGGGGTTGAGGTTGGCGCGGATTCCAGAGGAGGTCATCGAGCGGCTGAAGGAGGAGGTCTCCCTTCAGCGCCTGGTGGAGCTGGCGGGCGTGGAGCTGCGCCAGCAGGGCAAAGACTTGGTGGGGCTGTGTCCGTTCCATGAGGAGCGCACGGGCTCGCTGGTGGTCTCGCCGGAGAAGAACTTGTGGCATTGCATGGGCGCGTGTCAGGCGGGTGGGTCGGTGATCGATTGGGTGATGCGTGCGGAGGGCGTGTCGTTTCGTCACGCGGTCGAGCTGCTGCGCGATGGCGTTGCCCCGTCGGCGTTGAGCGGGGGGCGGGTGACGCGCTCGACGGTGGCGAAGCTGCCCTCGCCGCTGCCGGTCGGCGCGGGTGAGCGCGAGCTGTTGGAGCGGGTGGTCGGCTTCTACGCGCAGACGCTCAGGGAGTGTCCGGAGGCGTTGGCGGTGCTTGAGCGCCGCGGTCTTGATGATTCGGGGCTGATCGAGGAGTTCCGGCTGGGGTATGCGAATCGCACGTTGGGCTATCGGCTGCCGGCGAAGAACCGCAAGCCGGGCGCGGAGCTGCGCGGCAAGCTGCAAGCGCTCGGGGTGATCCGCGCGTCGGGGCATGAGCACTTGTCGGGGTCGCTGGTGATCCCGGTGTGCGATGTGAACGGCGAGGTCGTGCAGCTCTACGGGCGCAAGCTGCGCGATGACTTGAACCATCGGGGCTCCTCGCGCCATCTCTACCTGCCGGGGCCGCGGCGGGGCGTGTTCAACGCGAAGGCGCTCGCGGCTTGCGACGGTGAGCTGGTCGTGTGTGAGTCGCTGATCGACGCGCTGACGTTCTGGCGCCACGGGCTACGACACGTCACGGCGGCGTTCGGCGCGGACGGTTTCACGGATGAGCTGCACAAGGCGCTCACCGAGGCGGGCGTTGGGCGTGTGTTGATCGCGTTTGATCGTGACGAGGCGGGCGACCGCGGCGCCGACGCGCTCTCAAAGCGGCTTGGTGAGGATGGGGTCGAGTGCTTCCGGGTGTTGTTCCCTGCCGGCCAGGACGCCAACAGCTTCGCCACGCAGGTCGAGGAGCCGGCCGGCGCGCTCGCGCAGCTCTTGCGCGAGGCGGTGTGGATCGGCGCGGGCGAGCCGGCCGCACGGCCGGCACCCGTCGAGTCCGAGTCTGAGCCTGCCGGCGATCCCCCGCCGCCGGCTCCGATCGAGCCCGAGCAAGGCGGCGCTCGAGCGCAGCTCGAGCAGCAGGGCGACACCGAGGACGAGCGCGAGCAGGGTGATCTTCCCTCAGTCGCCAAAGCCGCCCCGTCCTCATCGCCGCCGCCTTCGTCGCCGGTGCCGCGCCCGCCGGGCGCTCAGCCGGTGGTGAAGCTGGACGGCGAGGGGGAGCTGCGCGTGGAGATCGAGGATCGCCGCTGGCGCATCCGCGGCTTGGGGAAGGCGTCGAGTTACGAGCTGCTGAGGGTGAACGTGCTCGTCGCCAGGACTCACCCGCGGCGTGGTGAGGTTTTCCACGTCGATTCTCTTGACCTGTATTCGGCGCGGGCGCGTGGTGTGTTCGCGCGCCAGGCCGGCGAGGAGCTGGGGGTCGCTGAGGAGCTGATCGCGCGTGACCTGGGCCGGGTGCTCTTGACGTGTGAGGAGCACGCGGAGCGGGCGGTCCAGGAGGCGCAGGCCCCGAGGGAGCCAGAGGTCCAGCTCTCAGAGCAGGAGCGCGAGCGGGCGCTGTCACTACTGAAAGACCCCGCGCTCGTGGAGCGGATCGTCGCTGACTTCGAGCGTGTCGGGATGGTCGGCGAGCAGTCTAACTGCCTGATCGGCTACCTCGCGGCCGTGTCGCGCAAGCTGGACCGGCCGTTGGCGGTGATCGTGCAGTCAACCTCCGCGGCGGGCAAGTCGGCGCTACAGGAGGCGGTGCTGTCGATGGTCCCGGAGGAGGAGCGGGTGTCGTTCAGTGCGATGACGGGCCAGAGCTTGTTCTACATGGGCGAGTCGGATTTGCAGCACAAGGTTCTCGCCGTGGCTGAGGAGGAGGGCGCCGAGCGCGCGGCCTACGCGCTCAAGCTCCTGCAATCGGAGGGTGAGCTGCGGATCGCCTCGACGGGCAAGGACGGGCAGACTGGCCGGCTTGTGACTCACACCTACACGGTGCGCGGCCCGGTCGCGATCTTCCTGACAACTACGACGATCGACGTCGATGAGGAGCTGCTGAACCGCTGCGTCGTGCTGAGCGTGGATGAGGAGCGCGAGCAAACCCGCGCGATCCACGAGCGCCAGCGCGAGCGCGAGACACTGGACGGGCTGCTCGGCGAGCACGAGCGCTCGCAGGTGGTCAAGCTGCACCAGGACGCGCAGCGCCTGCTTGAACCGCTGGCGGTCGTCAACCCATACGCGCGGGCGCTGACGTTCTCCGATGCGCGCACGCGCACGCGCCGCGATCACATGAAGTACCTGACGCTGATTCGCTCGGTCGCGCTCTTGCACCAGCATCAGCGGCCACGCCGCACGGCGAGCACGGCGGACGGCGGCGTGCTGACCTACATCGAGGCCACCAGGGAGGACATCGTGTTGGCGAACCAGCTCGCGCACGCGGTGCTGGGACGCTCGCTTGATGAGCTGCCGCCGGGCACCCGGCGGCTTTTGTCGTTGATCGAGGCGCACGTCGAGCGCGTGGCCGTCGAGCAGGGCACCGTCAGGGAGCGTGTTCGTTTCACCCGCCGCGAGCTGCGCGAAGCACTCGGCTGGGGTGACACCCAGCTCAAGGTCCATCTCGGCCGGCTCGCCTCGCTTGAGCTTCTGTGGTGCCAGCGCGGCCCGCGCGGCTCCCACATCTACGAGCTGGCGTGGGACGGCGACCAGGAGGGCGAGGCGCGGCTGCCCGGTCTGATCGACCCCGACCAGCTCGACGCCGACGCCGAGCGGACGCATGACTACGACCGCGAGCGGTCGGGGTCCGGGGAGAATCGGTCGGGGCCGGGAACGGATCGGTCGGGTGGCGGTCGCCCCCCGGTCGGGGGCCGGTCGGGGCGTGGTCGGGCCGCGCTCAAGGCCGTCGCGGCGGGCTGAGTGATGGGCACGGTCCCGATGCTTCTATGTTTGTCAAGTCACGCTATTTGCGAGATTCGGCGGTGAGGCCTGAAGTAGCCGGTAGAGATGGCGTGCGGTGTAGCGCTTCAGGCAGCGCTTGATCTCACGCGTTCTGCGTCCTTCGGCTTGTCGGCGAGCCGCATAGGCGCGCGTGCGAGCGTCATCGCGCATCCTGCAGAGCACGATCGTGTGAAGCGCCCGGTTGAGCTGACGGTCGCCTGAGCGGTTCAGGCGATGGCGCACGGTCTG
>DATCEK010000074.1:0-3058 GCA_036510155.1 Solirubrobacteraceae bacterium
CAACCAGATGAGAGCGCTTGGCCGACGACGCGAGAGCTGGAGGGCCGCCATGACGATCGCAGCGATCAGCCAAACGTCTGCGAGGGGGAAAGCCTGCTCGAAGGCAAAGTACCCTGCGGTGTGGCTGGTGGCGACGACGCCCCGGTCAGCGAGCCACCCTACCCAGTAGGCCGCTAGCAACGCTGCGGCGAGGATCAGCCATGCTCTCACCATCAGGCGCAGTCGCTTGAAATCGTTCATGTTCCAGGGGCCTTCAGGCGGCGCGCGTCCTCTGTGGTTGCCGGGCGCAGCCTCGGGTCGGCGAGGGGACTCGACGGTGCGCCGGAGTCAGTGGTTGGTGAGACATCATTCATGCTCGATTCTTTCTCTCGTGTGACTGTTTGTGAGAGAGGCGTCGAGCTGGGGTAGGACTGTGTCGGCTCATGCCGATTTCCCGCTCTTGTAGCTGTCGCGTATCGCGGCGTAGTGCGCTGCGAGTCCTATGCCCCATCCGAGGAGCGGGTAGACGAACCAGGGGTATGACGTTCCGCCGAGTTGCCATTGCAGCGCCCATATGGCGACGATCAGGATCTGTACGGCGACGAACACGGTGGCGTGGATTTGGAATCCTTTGCGCTGGTTGCGTGCCGAGCGCTCGCGGCGGCGTTTCCTGGTGTTTTGCTCGGCGCGCTCGGCGGCGCGTTCGAACGCATCGGTCATAGCTTCGTCTCCTTGTTGGTTGAGAGCCCGTTGAGGCTCTCTATTTCTCCGGCTGCCCGCTCGAGCACGACGGCTTGCGGGTCGACTCGGCCAGAGAGCGGAGCCAACCTTGCCTTGAAGCTTGCGAATGCGGCGTAGATCGAATCTCCAGCACCGAGTCGCGTTCCGGTGCGTAGCTCGAGCGCGTCGCCGCGCGCCCCGAGCGCCTGCTCGCCTGCCGCCGTGGTGCGGTAAGTCGTCCTACCATCGCCGACCTCGCCCTCGATGAGGCCCTCGGCCTCGAGGGCCTCCACCGCTGGGTAGACGCTGCCCGGTGACGGCCGGTAGCCGGGGCCGAACAGGCGAGCGAGCTCGCTCATGATCTCATAGCCATGCCTCGGCTGTTCGGCGACGAGCGCCAGCAACACGAGCGGCAGCTCACCGTGGCGAAAAAATCTCCGGGGCATATCGGCGTCTCCCGGCCTAACCGGCCACTGGCTGCGGTAGAGCCCGCGCGAGCAGCTCGCCGGCATGCGGTTGACTCTCAGCTGGGCGGGCAACGCCTCTGAGCGAGGTGGGGATGGCCGGCGGGGCCGGCGCATAGCGCAGTGCGGTCGCTCCCACCGGATCGCTCAGGCCCTTCAACGCCAACGAGCCGAGCGCCTCGAAGACGTGAGCATCGGCTGATCCCACGAGCCCGCGCACCAACTCCGAGGCGATGATCTGACCGCCCGTGCCGCGTCGCAAAGGCGCTTCGCGACGATCACCGGCCGGCCGAAGAAGTCCGCGCCCTCACGCACCGGCTCGCCCACCTCGATCCCGATCCGCAGCCCGACCGGCTCCCCACAGCACTGCACCGCGCGCTGCATAGCAACCGCGCACGCGACCGCCGAAGCGGCGCTCGCGAACACGACCATCAACCCGTCCCCCAAGCTCTTGACCTCGCTCCCTTGATGATCACCAACCGCCTTGCGCAGCAGCGCGAAATGTCGCCGGTGCAGCTCGTGAGCCGCCTTATCGCCCAGCTCATCGAACAACGCCGTCGACTCCACGAGATCGGTGAACAGCACCGTGACCGTGCCGGGCTCGCGCACACCGCGCATTCTCGCCCACCCGCGCGGAGACTCATCGCGCCAGACTCGATCGAGAATTCGCTCCTGCGCGCGATCCCGCAGAGCGGCGTCACCCGCCAATGTGGCGTTGTAAACCGTCGTGGCGCCGTCTGCCTCGCCTTCGATCAATCCCTCGGCCTGCAGCGCCTCGAGCACCGGGTAGACCCCATGCGGCAGCGATCGATGCCGCGGACCGAGCACGTGAAGCAACTCGCCGATCAGCTCGCGATCGCTCATGGGGCACTCAGCGAGTAGCGCGAGAACGGCGAGTGGAAGTTGAGATCTTTCAGGAGGCCTGGTCGGCATGCGATACCCCATGGATTACGAAACTGTTACGAAGAGACTATATCGAAACTCTTACGAAGTCAAGGCACAATGCCCCGTCCGGGCCCGCACGGCACTTCCGAGGCCACGGCTCCTACTGCATCCACGGGCAAGCCATTCGCCGCTAGATCACAGAACTTGTGCGCGCTTACATCCAGATCTCATGCCCATCGACTCGACCAGCTGACAAGTGTCAGAAGGCGTCGATACGGTCTCGCTCTGCACGGGTTGGTACAAGATCCAGGTGCGAACGCCCATAGGAGTGAGTACTCGGTGAGGCCGATATGCTCCCGTTCCATGCCACCGAAGTAGGACACCCGCCGAGGCCATCGAGCGCTGCTGCTGCCGAACGGCGCGGCTGTTGTTGTGCGTGAGGAGCGAACACGTCGTCGTCAGTGCTTACCGGCCAGCGTATCCGCGGATTGTCGGGACCCGATCCACGGAGGCTAGCGGCTAACTGGGCAGAACAGTTCACGCCGTTGTCAGGTCGCAGAAGACGAAGCCCTCTCGCTTGACGACCTCGCCAACGTCGCACGCGATCGGCTCCGTGAAGATCGGTCCGGCGTGGACGAAGGTGTGAAACTCGCCGTTCTCGCCGCAGGGATCGACATTCGCCGGCAGGTCTCCAAGTAGCTGCTCGTCGAACTCGCGTCCTGCGAAGGAACGGTCGAGCTTTCTCGGGTCCACACAGACGAGGATGGCGCGAAAGCCCGCTGCGATGAACTCTCGCGCGAGCGTCGCGGTGTCGCGCTTCCAGAGCGGAAAGAGGGCCTGCTTGCCCGCAGCGCTCAGGCGGGATTCGCGATAAGCGCGAATATCTTCGAGGAACAGGTCGCCGAAGGCGACGGTCTCGACCGTGGACAGGGGTGGCGAGTCGAACGCTTGAGCCATGCGCGCTTCATAGACCTCGTTGACGCAAGCCGGCGGGATACGCACCTCGACGA
>DATCEK010000075.1:0-7398 GCA_036510155.1 Solirubrobacteraceae bacterium
CTCACTGATCCGACGGGCGCGCTCGAGCGGGACACATGCATCTCCCTGAGCCTGGGCCGACGACTCCTCCGCAAGTCTCCGCAGTAGCCGTGCGCGCGCCCTCTGGCGAACCTTGCGGTACTTCTCCTTGCTCCAGCCGTGCTTACGACAAAACTCGGCGTAGCTCGACCCGCCGGAAAGCTCGCTTGCCAGCACGAGCCGCTGATCACTCGAGAGCTCGTGCGAGAGTCGGGCGATGCTGCGCAGATCGTGGCGCAAGAAAGTCAGGTGCTCGACGTCGGCGCGCCTGTCGGCGACGTCTACCCCGCCACACGCGCCACCGAGGAGAGGTAGCGAACTTGCAAGCGCCGCCTGGATCGGGCTGCGCCCGCTCAGCGCGCGGCGGCGATCGTGAATGCGTGAGAGGAATTTCTGCTCGAGCGCGTTGGCGACATGGTTGACGTCGACGAACCCTTCGCCACGCCTGGCGCGGGTCAAGAGCTCGAGCGTCGCCTGGCTGTAGCAGTCCTCCAGATCCTCGTGCCCCAGTCGCCGGCTGTGGCAAGCAAGCAGCAGATCGCGACGCGAGCGGGACACCAGCGCGACCGTCTCGCTTGGATCGAGCATGCCGAGCGCATGTCCACCGGGGGTCCCTGACCTCCCCATAGGTCGTTTCGAGCGCTGTTGTCGGGTAGACACGCAAGCATGTCGGTGCAAGTGGCCCGCAGACCCCCCTCCCAATTCCTCCGCGACGGTCTAGGCGCCGTTGACCGCTATCAGCAACGCAAACGCCTGCTCGGCTTCGTGGTAGCCGTCTTCAAGCGCTTCGACGACGACCAATGCAGTCAGATGGGCGCGCTGATCGCCTACTACGGCTTCTTCTCGCTGTTCCCGCTGCTGCTGGTGTTCGTGACCGTGCTCGGCTTCGTACTCGAAGGCAGCCCCAGCACACAGGCAAGCGTGCTGCACTCGACATTGAGCCAGTTCCCGATCATCGGCACGCAGCTTCAGAACAATGTGCATTCGCTGAAAGGCAGCGTTCCCGCTCTGGTGATCGGGCTCGTGGCAGCGATGCTTGCCGGTCTTGGCATAACCGGGGCGGCCCAAAGCGCGCTCAACAATGTCTGGCACATTCCTCGCAAACGCCAACTTGGCTTCTTGGCGTGGCGCGTGCGCGGCGTCGGGCTGCTCGTCGTCTTCGGTCTGCTCACGATCGTCTCTACCGTGGCGGCCGGCTACGTCACCGCTCAGACGACTGGCATCCTCGGAGTGCTCGTGGGAATCGTGGTGGCGCTGGCGGCGAACCTGGTGTTGTTCTTTGCCGTGTTCCGCCTTCTAACCGCGGATGAGATCTCCACACGTAACCTGATCGCAGGGGTGATCGTGGCGGCGGTGCTGTGGCAGATCCTGCAGCACCTTGGTGGCTTCTATGTCGAGCGTGTCGTGCGCCACGCGAAGGAGACCTCGGGTCTGTTTGCCTTCGTGCTCGGGCTGCTCACGTGGTTGTATCTGGGTGGACAGGTGACACTGATCGCCGCCGAGGTCAATGTCGTCCGCGCCAAGGGACTTTGGCCGCGAAGCCTCTTTGGGGACCCTCCTGCTGATCCCGATTCTTGAGTGATTCACGAGGACCGAGCGCCACTGCACGGTGCAGCGATCGGTCTCTGAATGCCAGTTCAGCCGGCGCGTCTGGCGCAGTAGCCCATGCACTTGAAAGCGATCCTTCCGGCGCTATACTAACTATCAATTCGTAACCTTATATGGAGCGTATAGCGATGGCTTCGACCCCCTCAAATCCCTCTCAAAGCCCTCAGCCGCCCGAGCCTCAGGACAAGCCTGTCTTGCGCCTGATCCCGCTCGATGACACCGTGGTCTTCCCCAGCATGGGGATCACACTCACGATCGATGTCGGCGACGACGAGCGCGTCGTGCTCGTCCCCCGTCATGAGAACGAGTTCCTCGAGGTCGGCACGATCGCCGAGGTCTCAGAGCAGCTGCGCCTACCCGGCGGCGGCCACGCCGTAGCGCTCTCCGGCGAGCACCGTGCCCTGATCGGCGCGGCCCAGACGGGGCCGGAAGGCGAGCTGCGCGTCGAGGTCGACGAGCGTCCTGATGACGTGCCAGTAGACAAGCGCACCCGCGAGCTGGAGCGCGAATACCGAGCCGTGGTCGAGGAGATCCTCGAGCTGCGCGGGGACGATGGACGCATCGCGGCTTTCCTGCGCGCTATCGGCGATCCCGGTCCGCTGGCCGACTCCGCCGGCTACTCCCCCAACCTGTCCTACGAGCAGAAGGTCGAGCTGCTGCGCACGCTCGGCGTGACCGACAGGCTTCAACTCGCGGTCAATCTGCAACGCGACAGCCTCGCCGAGCTGCAAGTCCGCAAGCGCATCCGCGAGGACGTGCAGGAGGGCGCCGACAAGCAGCAGCGCGAGTACTTCCTGCGCAAGCAGATGGAGTCGATCCGCAAGGAGCTCGACGAGGACGAGGGCTCGATCGCCGAGGAGTACAGAGCGAAGATCGAGGCCGCCGAGATGCCCGAGTCCGTGCAGGAGCAGGCGCTCAAGGAGCTCGGCCGGCTCGAGCGGATGGGCGAGCAGACCGGCGAGTCGAGCATGATCCGCACCTACCTGGACTGGCTGATAGCGGTGCCATGGAACAAGCGCTCGGAGGAGCACCTGGATCCAGTGGCAGCGCGTGAGGTCTTGGACGCCGACCACGAGGGACTCGAAGATGTGAAGGACCGCATCACCGAGTACCTGGCGGTGCGCAAGCTGCGCCAGGACCGTGGCATCGAGGCCGACCCGAAGTCTGGGGCGATCCTCACGCTGATCGGTCCCCCCGGCACAGGCAAGACCTCGATTGGCGAGTCGATAGCCCGCGCGACAGGGCGTGAGTTCGTGCGCATGTCACTCGGCGGGGTGCGCGACGAGGCGGAGATCCGTGGACACAGGCGCACCTACATAGGAGCGCTGCCGGGACGACTCGTACGTGCTCTGCGTGACGCCGGGACGATCAACCCGGTGATCCTGCTCGACGAGGTCGACAAGGTCGGCGCCGACTGGCGCGGAGACCCCTCGGCGGCCCTGCTCGAGGTGCTGGACCCTGCCCAGAACCATTCGTTCCGCGACCACTATCTCGACGTGGAGCTCGACCTCAGCCAGGTTATGTTCATAGCGACCGCAAACGTCGCCGACACGATCCCCGGACCGCTGCTGGACCGCATGGAGGTGATCCGCTTCGACGGGTACACCTCAGAGGAGAAGCTCGCCATCGCCAAGGGCTACCTGTGGCCGCGCCAGCGCGACCGCAACGGTTTGCGCGAGGAGGAGGCGAACATCTCAGACGAGGTGCTGCGGACGGTCATCGACGAGTACACGCGTGAGGCCGGCGTGCGCAACCTCGAGCGAGAGCTTGGGACCGTGCTGCGCAAGACAGCCACGCGTATCGCCTCTGGCAAGGTGGAGCCGCCTGTCGAGATCGATCTGGAGACCGTACGCGACGCGCTCGGACGCCAGAAGTTCTTCCAGGAGTCGGCCGCTCGGACGGCCACACCTGGTGTGGCCACCGGCCTGGCAGTCACGGGCACCGGCGGTGACGTGCTGTTCGTCGAGGCCACAGCCATGAAGGGCGGCGGCTCGGGCGGCAACGGGCTCGTGCTCACCGGCCAGCTGGGCGACGTGATGAAGGAGTCGGCGCGGATTGCCCTCTCCTACGTTCGTGGTCACGCGGAGGAGCTCGGGATCGAGGAGTCGGCGTTCGAGAACCGCGAGTTCCATGTTCACGTACCTGCGGGAGCGATCCCCAAGGACGGCCCCAGTGCCGGCGTGACGATGGTCACGGCACTCGCCTCGCTGCTATCGGAGCGTCCGGTCAAGCACACAGTGGGCATGACCGGTGAGGTCACGCTGCAGGGCCGCGTACTGCCGATCGGTGGGCTCAAGCAGAAGGTGCTTGCCGCTCATGCCGCCGGTCTCACGGACGTGATCCTGCCGGAGCGCAACCGTGGCGATCTCGACGACATCCCCGAGGAGGTTCGCAAGCAGATGAGCTTCCACCCGGTGATGAGCATCGACGAAGTGCTCGACGTGGCCTTGGAGCCGGCGCCCAAGGTCGCACAGGTCTCCTGAGGAGTCCGCTCATGTCCGCACGTAGCTCACGCCGCTGTCAACCGGTGCCCGTGGAGGTCCGCCAGGCCGCGGACCTGCTCGAGCGCCGCTGGCAGCTGTCGATCATCTACGCGGCCTTGAGTGGGGCCTTGCGCTTCAACGAATTCGCCGAGGCCGTGCAAGGCATCTCGCCGCGCATGCTCTCCGAGCGCCTACGCGATCTCGAGGGCGCCGGACTGATCGAGCGAACTGTGCTGCCCACCAGCCCACCGATGGTCGAGTACCGGCTGACTGTGCGCGGCCGGCGACTCGCGCCGGTGATCGAGGCGATGCGCGCCTACGCCGAGACCGTCGGCTGAGACTCGTCTCCGAGCGCCAGATCTCCCTCGTGACAGCCGGCGGCGTCAAGCGCCGCGCCGACAAGCGCTCCTCCCTCACAATCCTCGGCGCTCACCATTCGCTCGGGATTGCGCACGCCGACAGCCCCCGCCAATCCTCCGGCGGCGACCAGCAGCGCCGCTATCGCAAGACCGAGGTGAAAGCTTTTCAGCGACGCTTCGTCCGCCGCCACGGTGATCGCCCTAGCCTGGGCTCGCGGCAGACCGGCGGTGTCGGGGCGACCGAGCGGCAACTTCTTGGCTTCGGCGACCGCAGCCTTCGCCGGCGGCCCAAGCGGGCGACCGGCGAGATTGCTGTCAAGGCCCGACACGAACGAGCCCGCGACGACTGCGCCAACCGCCGCTGTGCCGAGCAGCCCCGCCACGCGAGCAATGGCGTTATTGACAGCGGAGGCGATTCCCGCCTGAGAGGTATCGACACCCGCGAGCACCGCCGCCGTCAGCGGAGCGACAGTCATCGAGAGGCCGAGCGAGAAGACGAGAATCCCCGGTAGCACCTCCGTCACGTAGTCGACATGAATGCCGATGCGCTGAAAGAGCAGCAAGCCACACGCCGCTACCAACGGTCCCGCCCCCATGAACAGGCGCGGGCCATATCTGTCCGCCAGCCCACCGAAGCGCTTTGAGAAAAGGAACATCACGATGGTGGCGGGCAGCGTGGCAAGGCCGGCCTGTAGCGGCGTGTAGCCGCCGATCTGCTGCAAGAAGATCGTCAGGAAAAAGAACAAGATCGCCAGGCCCGCGTACATCGCCAATGTCTCGATGTTGCCGGCCGAGAAGTTGCGCCGGCGAAACAGCGCTAGCGGCAGCATTGGATCGCGGGTCCTCGCCTCGTGTGCCAAAAAGCCGCCGAACAGCACTACGCCGGCAACCAGCGGGAAGATCACACCCGGGCTCGACCACCCCAGGCGCGGCTGCTCGATCAACGCGAACACCGGGCCGCCGAGACCCAGCGCACAGAGCAGGCCACCGAGGAAATCGATGCTTCGTCCCGTCTGCGCTTGTGGCTTGGCGCGCGGGATGACGGCCAAGATCAGCGCCATGCAAACCACCACGAACGGCAGGTTGATCAGGAAGATCCACCGCCATGAGGCAACGTGCAACAACTCGCCTCCGGCAAGCGGTCCAAGAACCGTGGCGATTCCTCCCCACGCCGTCCAGCTACCGATCGCCGGACCACGCTCGGACTCGCTGAAGGTGGCGACGATCACCGCCAGGGCACTTGGCGTGAGCAGCGCACTTGCCACCCCCTGGAGCGCGCGCGCTGCAATCAAGGCTCCTATGGATGGCGCGAGCGCGCAGAGCAGTGAAGCCACTCCAAATCCCCCAATACCAAGCGCGAAGATCCGTCGCTCGCCATACAGATCCCCCAGCGAGCCGCCGATCAGGATCAACGAGCCGAGCGTGAGCAGATAGGCGTTGACGACCCACTGCTGCGCCGCCAACCCTCCGCCGAGATCGTGCTGGATCGTCGGCAGCGCGACGTTGACCACCGTGCTGTCAAGCAGCGCGATGCCAGAGCCGAGGATGCACGCCACCAGGGTCAGTCTCTTCTTGTAGGCGTCGCTGCGCATCATCGCCAGAGCACCTGCCATCAGACCACGGTAGCCATCCTTGTGAACGAGGTGCCTGTGCTAGCCGCAGAACGCTCCCCTCGCCCGCAGGCTGACACTACCGCCTCTCCCCGACGCTCTCAGCCAACCCCCAGCGCGACGCGCCTCTCGAAGCCAGTCCGCAAACCGCACTCGACCGCTGCTGGCGCCTCGCATCACACCGCAAAAACCCGCACACACGACCACCCGCACGCGACCTCGGCTGGCCCATCCCTCACCGTCCCCACTAAACACCCACATCAGACTCTTCCCGCAAGATCCGGGCTAGCACGCGAAGTGCCTTGCCCTAACCAACCACCCTTGTTCCTGCGCGTGGAATAAGTGTATGTAATGTTGGAACAACCTGCGGTGACGAGAAGCCCACCCCTCACACGCAAGTTTTGTGCTACCTTCCCGCACGATGGAATCCGCGCAGAAAGTGGACTCCGCACATGAGTGGTCGACGCGCCAAAAAGGGAGATAGAGCGATGACTTTGGGATTGCGATCCACATGGATGTCCTTTTTGTGCTGCACCGTGTGCATGTTGTCGGCACTAGCCGGGAATACGCCTACGGCTTCCGCCGAAACGCCGCTCGCGACCATCCCTGCTTTTTCCGGAACGTTGAGCACGGCGGCCGGCCCCGGTCCCGTGGCGATCGATGGCTCGGGCAACGTATGGGTGATGAACTACCAGCGGGCGGAGGGAAGCGAACTCGTTGAGTATTCACCGACGGGGAGCCTGCTGCGCCGCTTCAAGGTGCGCGAAGCAGAAGCCCTAGCTATCAACAAGCTCACAGAGACCATATATGTCAGCGTCCCCATCGGGACGGGGGGGCAGCAAGATCGACGAGTACTCCACCGAAGGTAAACTCGAAGGCTCCTTCGAACGCAAAGCGTACGGGGAACACGAATCCTTTGACTACAGGGCGCTGGCCGTCGATCCCGCTGGAAATATCTGGGCAACAGACCAGCACAACTACCAGATAGATGAGTTCTCTCCAAAAGGCACCTTTATCGCCGCCTACGGCACGGCCGGAAGCGGGCAAAAAGAATTCAACGGTCCTGACGGCATCGCGATCGATCACGAAGAACACATTTATGTAGCCGACATAAATAATCACCGCATCCTAGAGCTGTCAACGACAGGGGTCTTTATCCGTGAATTCGGATTCCAAGGGAGGGAGTGTCAGATTAACGGTGGATGTGCTTGGTGGTTTTAGTTGATTCTTCCTTCGAACGCTATCGCGAATGCGTTTAGTGCGGGCTTCCATCTCATTGCCCAGCGTGCTCTGCCTCGCCCGGTGGGGTCCAGCGCTCTG
>DATCEK010000076.1:0-17195 GCA_036510155.1 Solirubrobacteraceae bacterium
GCGAGCCGAGGCAAAATGGGTCAAAGTGATGCGCTGGCCCTCAGCAATACGAGCCCTGAAGATCCACTTCGGAGACAGAATCCCCTACTAACCACAACCAAACAAACCCAACCCCACACACAGAAGATCTGACAGCCTCCCCAAAACCTTGCGAACAGCCGGGCGAAGATGCCGCAGATCGCCTGCACCTGCATATCCCCCTCCGCGGACGGGCAGGCCAGCAGATTCAACGCGGGTGGAAACCGCTCATCACCAAGGTCAAGCAGATCAACACGACCCTGCTCGCCCTCGGGGACACGCGCGAGGATGTTCCCCGTCAGCTCGCCCGTCGGGTCGAGCACCATCCCTCCCATCCCGACCTGGATCGCCTCGACCGTCATGTTCAACAACAACGTGCTCTTACCCCTCCCCGTCGGGCCGAGCACATGCGTGTGCTGCAACAGCGCACGCGGCTCCACACGAACCTCCCGATCAAACCCCGAATGGTCACTACGACCCAACAGCAGGCCGCGTGTGGGTGCCTGCGCGACCGGCGCGACACGACGCGATGGCGCCTCCGTGAACGACAGCGGTGCGAGCGCGCTCTGCTGCGGGACCGCGACCAGCGCAGCCGCCTCACCACAACCCAACAACAACCCCGGCCTCACCGGCGGCAGACACGACGAGAGCCGTCGCTCGCAGAACGGTTCGATGCCTCGGCGTAGACCGCCGAGTTCCTGGTACTGGCCGAACGCGGCCAACAGCCCGCCGAGCCGGCTGCGTGCCCTCCGCCGTCCGGACGCCCACGCACCGACCCTGACCGTCGCCGCCAGCAACGGGCTGTTGGCCTTCGCCTCGATCGCACGCGCACACTCCAACGAAAACTGGTCAGCCCCAGCCCGAGTGGTCTGGCGGCCCATCGGGCGCGGCGAGCTCGGCGTCAACACATCGAGCACACCACCAAGCGCCTCGCCGACAGCACCCAGAACCCGCACCCCACCACTGGGCCCAATACCGCGCCCGGCGCGCAGCCGCGCCGCCTGGCTCCTCGCGCGTGCCCGCGCCGACCGTGGCGCGGCTTGGAACACCAGTTGGATCACGCCGCCCTCGCCGGCCGCCTGTGCCCGCAACGCCGCCAAAAGCTGACCGGCAGGATCTACGCGGTGATCTACTCGCAACGGCAGAAAACGCGAACCCACCGCCCGCAGGCTCGCGACCACCCGACACTGCCCGGCCCCATCACCAACCCGCACGGTTCCGGCCGCTGCATCGACCGTGACACCGCCGAGCGCCTGCTCCAACGCCGAGCGCACCTGCGCCCCGGCCAGGCCGCCCGACACGAACAATCCGCACACCGCACGATCCTCATCCGCGCAGACCGAAAACGCGACCCACGGCACCCCGCCCACCAGCGGACGCCGCAGCCCATGCGCAAGCGTCCGCAGGAACGACTCAAGCCCAGGGCGGGAAACCTCCTCACCCAACCGCACCTCAAACCAACACCCCGCCCGCGCCAAACGATGCCGACCCCACACACGCCCCACCACGACCGCAAGCACGACGACGACGGCAAGCAGCGCCGACGGCAGCCACAACACCCCGACCACATCAGCCACACTGCTCAACGTCCGCCCCGCGCCGGGCGCTCCCGACCCGACACGACCAGCGTGCACGAGATGGTGATGCGTCCGCGCGAGGGCACGGTGAGCGTCAGGCGTGGTCTTCACGGTTCCTCCTCCCAGCGCAGAAGAAACAAGCGACCCCGACACACCGCGCATGACACACGCGCGAGCGCATCCCCAGACGCGCCAACGAAGCTCGGCGAGCTAGGGCAACAAGCGGGGCAAGTGACGCAAGCATCGGGCGAGACGGGCATGTCCCAAGGTGTAGCCCCCTGCAACGGCGATGTCTACAACTATGTGCTTGCTTAGTTGCGAACGCGAAAACGACCATACGACGACCGTACGCGCCGCGCCGCCAAAACTCCACAAGTACACATCATGTGAAAGCAAGTACTTTCATAGGCTCGCGAGGGGCCGAGCCAAATCTCGACCAAGCAATCGACGGTACGCTCAGTCAACCGCCAGGGCATTAGTGACGAACTTGGCAAGCCGACGAGCTAGATCGCGAGCGTCGCCTGGTGCAGTCGCATCTACGATGAGTTTCTCGCCGCAAAGTTCGACGACGACACCTTCACTTGCTCGTGTCATGTCAGCTACGGTACGCAACCCGATGTCCTCCAGGATCCGGCAGGCGGTTTCGGCCAGCGCTACGTTCCCGATTTGGTGACCTCGGACAACAGTTGCCGTCACTTCACGCAGGCGCTCGGGCGATACGACCGGCAGGCGCGGCTGTCCATGCAGCCGGGCTACCGCATCAGCGAAGTCCATGCCGGGCAACGCGGCCTCGGACGAGATCCAAGTCGCGGCGCTCGCCGCACCGGTCTCGCACGCCTCTACAAGACTTGCGCGCTGAGCAAGAGCTGCACAAAGAGCCCCCGCAAAGACGTCCCCCGAACCGATTGTCTGGTGGACTTCGACCTCGAAAGCCGCCACAGACTGGCGTGCCCGGTCTCCATGCACGACATGGACACCCCAGCGCCCATCCTTGATCACGCTGGCGTCAAATCCCGCAGGGGGTAGTCCGGCGATTACCTCGCTGGGGCTAGTCGCAAACTCGTCGAATACCTCGTCGGCATTGGTCACTTGTATTCGACGCTGGGCACTTATGGCCGAAGCGCTCGAGGTGCCAGTTGTTCGCGACAACCAACCCTGCCTGTCCCACACTAGCGTCGCGTTATCGGCGGCGCTCATAAGAGACGGGCTCAACAAAGGGTCCCACTCCGGATGCCCAAACACCAGCACAATGTCTGCGTTGATGGACTCCGAATAGTCGCCGTCAACGAAGCCGCCGGCCGGTCTATACTGTGGGCGCGGGCGTGCCCCGCTCAGTCTTTGAAGCGCAAATGTCCCGCTAGCTCCGGGACTGAGCAACAGCACCGGTCGTACGGCCGCCTCCTCACAAAGGGCACATGCCAGCACGGCATCGTCACGCCCCACGGGTGCTACCAGCGTGACCTGCGTTCCCAGGCGCGAGGCCGCTAGCGCAGCGTAGAGACCGCTACCAGCAAGTCGAACCTCGCGCTTGCCGCTCTGGTCGCCACCGCTCGTGATGATCTCGCGGAAGATTCCGCCGATTACTAGGAGGCCAGTCACCGCGCGCTTGTGCGTGACCACTCCCACAACAAGAGATCGAAGCCGGCTGGATCTGCGCCGAGATCGTCGCACCAGGTAACGAATGTCTGCTCCAACTTGTTGTAAGTGTCGCGTTTCGTCGTACCGTCGATCCTTCCGCTCTCCCGCATCACCCGCAGCACGTGGACATCCAAGATCGCCAGCCTTGCGGCCATGCCGCAGTTGCGTAGTAGCCAGCTGGCCGACTTTGGACCCATGCCTGGGCACTCGCACAACAACGCTCGGCGAGCGCGCTCCGATTTACGAAGCAGCAGTGCGGAAAAGAGGGGCCCCGTTTGGCTGAGCCAGCGAGCGGCCTCGGTCAGCAGTCGCGCCTTACGGGCGGGATAGCGGTAGCGCCGTGGCGTCCCGTCACTGCGGCGAGGCTCAAACTGCGGGCGCGACAGCTCGCTCTCCAGTCTTGCGGTAGTGGCATGCCAGTGTCGGAATACACCCCGTCGCCAGAGCACGTCAGCGGCCGACTCGTTGAGCTCGTAGGAGACTGCGTGACCACCGAGCAGACAGAACAACAGCTCCCGGCGTATGCGCGCCTCGCCACCAGCTGTCGTTGGGAGACTAGCGCGCGGATAGCGATCCCCAGCGATGTCCCAGGCATGTTTCCAATACACGTCCGGGGCGGCTAGGCGTAGGTCCATGGAGGTGGCTTCCGAGGGCATCACGACGGATCCTGCCACGGCGCAAACAGTTCCTCTACTTGTACCACATGCATCAGTCGTCTCCTGCCCTGTTTGAGCCGAACCGGCCCCCCGAAGCCTCCGTCAAAACCGGCCTGACTCGGTTAGCTGCCCCGGTATACGCACCTGCAGGTGCACGTCTCCGCGATCTCTACTGCAATTAGGCCAGGTAGCTTCTCTACCAGTCTTTGCCAAATCCATGTGGCTAGTAGCTCGCTCGTTGGGTTCTCCAGACCTTCAATCTCGTTGAGATATTGGTGATCCAACATGCCGTGCAGGGGTGCCCAAGCGGCTGCGATATCGGCAAAGTCGATGACCCACCCGGCTGGTTGCTGCACGGGCCCGCGCACAGTCAGCATCACCTCGTAGCTGTGGCCGTGCAATCGGCGGCACTTGTGGCCCACAGGCGCCTGGGGCAAGTCGTGCGCCGCCTCGAACGTAAACGTATGCGAGATGTCGATCACGGTATGCCGAGTAGCTTGTGGGTCTGCAGGCTTAGGCGCCACGACGGATTGGCTAGACAATGCTCGACGCAGGCACGCAGGTGAGCGGCAGCGTCAGGCCCGTCCATTGGCTGTACGAACCGCCAACGAAAGTCCAGCGCCGCGAGGGCGGCGAGGTCGAGCTCAGGCTGTGGATGGACGACCTTGAGCTCGTCGCCCGCCTTGACGCGCAGTACTGTGCCGGCCTTGGGGCTGACGCATACCCAGTCCAAGCCGAGGGGCAGATCGAGCGTCCCGTTGGTCTCGACGGCACGCTCGAATCCACGGCGCCCTAGCTCCTCCAGTAGCTTGGTGTCGATCTGGAGGGCTGGCTCGCCGCCAGTCAGCACCACAAATGGGGGCGACTCAGGATCAGGCCATGCGGCCTCGATCGCATCCGCTAGAGCAGTTGGGCTCCCGTAGCGTGCGCCTCGTGGGCCGTTTGTACCACGGAAATCGGTGTCGCAGAAGCGACAGATTGCCGTAGAACGGTCGGCCTCACGGCCGTTCCACAGATTGCAGCCCGCAAAGCGGCACAACACAGCGGGGCGACCCGCGTTTGCACCCTCACCTTGTAGCGTAAAGAAGATTTCCTTGACGGTGTAGGTCATGCGCTTCGCTGCAATGGTCCCGACGTCCGCCGCCACTGTGAAGCTACCGTGCATGGCGAGCTGTGCGACAGCCGATCTCTATCTGTCTGTTGATGTCGAGGCCGACGGGCCGATCCCCGGTCCGTACTCCATGCTCTCGCTGGGGCTCTGCGTCGCTGGTCGCTTTGACGGAGTTAGCTACGAGCGGCGTGACCCGGCAGCTTGCACGTTCTACGCTGAGCTGCGCCCGATCTCCGAAGACTATGAACCCGCTGCGCTTGAGGTCTCTCGGCTGGACCGGGATGCTCTGATGTCGTCTGGCGTCGACCCAGCTGTCGCGATGCGTGATCTTGCGTTTTGGATCGCCGATACCGCCGGTGACAACCGGCCGATTGTATGTGCCTATCCTGCTGCGTTCGACTGGGCGTTCTTGTACTGGTACCTCCGTCGCTTCGGTCCAGAGCCGGGTCCGATGAGCTTCAGCAGTTGCCTCGATATCAAGACGATGTACGCCGTCAAGGCGCGCGTGCCGTTTGGCCGGGCTGGCCTCGACGATCTGCCAGCATCGCTTCGGAGCAGCCGCTCTCACACGCACAACGCCCTCGATGACGCGCTCCAGCAAGCCGACGTCTTCTCGAACATAGTCGAATGGAACATCAGCTAGTACCGCTCGGCTGAGTGTCGTCCGGCGATCCGCTCTCATCCTGCAGAAACGGTTGCGGAGTTGGTACGTCCTTCCTATCTCCACGAAGCATTCGGTATGTGCCGATCCAGCGCAAGTGCAGGCGTACAGCCCATACAAAGGCGGTGGGAGCACGATCGAGCAGCTTGCTCTGCTCGATCTTTCGCAGGTGCTCGGCCTTGAGGGCCACGAAGTACCGGTTGGGAATTCGGACGATCGAATTCATGACATTCCAGTACTCGGCTTCGAGATCGCCGTCGCCGCTGTCAGCGTGACCGTCAACAACGCGCGCAATGGTGAACTGGCCCTTAAGGACTGCCAGACGCCTCGCGGCCTCGTCGTGGGCAGCAGCGACCCTTCCCCACGTGACGACCAAGTCGATGAGCGCCAGCGCAAACACGATAGTTGACAGCACACCCGCCCACGTCGGCAGACTACCTTCAGCGAAGCCGAGATCTAGTCGTTGCGTCCCGCCCGAGAAAGCTAGCGCCCCCGCTAGCACCGAGAGCACCAAAATGGTGAGGGTGAGCTTCTGCTGGCGCCTATGAAGGCGTTCCGCAAGAGATGTGTGGGCCGTCAACGACTGGTCCAACACCCGTCGTTGACGAAGAAATTCGCGCTCGGTCACGACCCCATCAGCTGCTGCCAGTCCCGCACGCTCCCCGACTGCTCCATGCGCCGCGCGATCTGAGCCAGAGCTCGAGCGCGTCGCTGGCGCTCCGAAGAGCCCGACGTACCCAAAGCCTCATCAATATGTCGCGACTGCCCCGTTGAGTCTGGGGCGGGCCGCAGGACTGCCTCGGACGCAGCATCGAAGAAGCGGGTGAGCATATCCTTTGGCGTCGTGGATCCTTTGTAGTCGGCAAACGCTGCTACGGCGAGTGCCTCCACGTGGTATCCGGACAGGCGCGAGTCCTCAGGCAACTGATCGATCATCGTCTTGGCGAGCTTGATCGTTGGCACCACCTGCCCGCGCTGCTTCTGGTTGACCTCCGTGAGCCTCGCGGCGAAACGCTGTGGTTCTATGCTCTTCCAGCGTTGGCCGTCGGCCGAGGAGATCTCAATCCGGTCGCCATGGCGCACGGCAGGCAAGAGCTGGATTTCGATGCCGTCGCGGTATCTGACCGTCACGGCCAGATTGCCGACGCGGATATCGGCAACGTCTCCTGCGCCAAGGCGCTCCTGCAGCGCTGTCTTGAAGCGCTCCCGCAACTCAGCTGGGCTCAGCCCCTTTAGCTGCTCACCCTTCAGCACAACAAGTGAATCGATGTCGGATAGGCCGTCGACGTAGGTGTGCTTGGAGACCGATCCGCCAAACAGGAGCTTCTCGAAACCCTCGACGTCCTCACCGAGCGCATCACGGATGCCATCGAGATACTCGGAGGTCTTCGGGATGTCGCGCTGGTTGATCCGGGCCAACTCGTCGCCCAGTAGCGCATTGATCTCCGAGGTTGCCAGCGTTTGGCGGGTACGCTCCTCGACCTGCCTGCGGAGGTCGTCCAGATCCCCGGAGCTGATCGAGTAGCCGCCACCTCCGCCACCCATCAGGTCACGTCCTCGGTGCTCGCCACACGTCGCCAAAGATCCTCAAGCATCCGCCCCTGCGCGGGGGAGTAGGCGAGCCAGTCCCCATTATCAATGAGGATCTCGAGGCGTCGCTTGAGGTCCCGCATGTACAGCAGATTGCGGTTCACCGTGGTAAGCAGGCGGACATCGACGCGAGAATCGAGATCTCGCACAGCGCGCGTCTCCAGGTGGTGGGCAGCATCATCAAGATAGGCATACCGCAACCATCCGACGCCATCTACGATCTCCGCTCCGCAGGCGATGTACAAGGGGGTCAATAGAGGGTCCAAGCCGCCAAAGACGTGCAGCGGCGCGGCGACGTTGCTACGTTCGAGCACCCGACGAACGCGTACAAGTGTCCGCAGCCTCTCAAGAAGCGTGTTGCCCAGCTCCTTCTCCGTAACCGCGACAATGTCGAAGCTGCGCAGGTCCGCCGCTACCGCACCGAGCAGTGCGTCGTCGATGAACCGCTTCTCGTGCTCGGGCTTGAGGAGCATGACTGACGCTCGTGACGAATGTGCCGCGAAAAGCCTTTGCGCAGCGGCAATTTGGTCGCTAAACGGCGCATGATCAACATCAAAGTTGACGATCGCAATTGGCACGTCTGGCAGCGTCTGAAGCACGACCTCATAGGCAGCCTCGTCCCAGTCTGTGACGGTCGCCGCAGCACCGTCGTCATAGCCGACCCTCTCGCGGGTCTCATAGAGTCCGGAGTCGATCATAAGCAGAGTGGCACTGTCGTACACGGTGTTCGTAGCTCCGGCGAGAAGGCGGTCGGCTTCGAACATCGGCCGGCGCGCCAAGTCGTAGGCCGACACCAGCATCGCCTCGTCGAGTTGGCCGCCGACGATGCGCAGTGCTGCCGATGAAATCGACTCGGGTACGTCATCGACGTCAATCCGCCCCACGTTGCGCGTCGACAGCGATGGGATGATGACTGGCGTTTGGATCTCAACGCCGTTGGAGAGTCGATGCCGGCGTCTACGCGCGAGCATGGGTCACCTGGTCTCGACAAGACGCACAGCGACCACAAGGCGTACCGCCGAGCTCGCAGCTGTAGGTGAGATTCTCGGGCACGCCGAGACCGCGACCCAGTGTGTAGACATCGGTCTTCGAGAAGTCGAGGAGCGGTGCCATGACCTGCAGCGTGCCTCCCGTGTACCCATCGGCCAGTGCCTGCACGAGCGCGAGGAAGTCTCCACTACAGTCCCAATAAGATGAACCTGCATGGATGCCCAGCGTGATTGTGCCTGCGCGTGGCGCGGCGGCTATTGCCAGGGTAGCCAATATTGCATTACGGCCTTGGATCTCTCCGTCGCCGATTCGCAGTCCGGACACGCCCAGCTCGTGGTGCGCAACGCCATAGTGCCGCGCGAGCCTCGCAGCGGCCTGCTGCTCCTCGTGTCGGGCCGGCTGGCCGTAGTCCACAAATACCGTTGAGGTAGACACCGAATTCGACCTCAGCGAAGCGAGGGCGGTAGCGGAGTCGAAGCCGCCACTGAGCAAGACGCAGGCATTCATCGTGGCGCACGTTACCGATCGCCCCGGAGCCTAGTCCAGAAGCCCGAAACATTGCGGCTACGTGATGATGGGTCAGTACTAACGGGTGCCCTTGGCGAGCGCGCTATTTGGCGGGTGCGGAGGTCTCTATCAATGGATATCCTCGTCGAGAGGTGGTCCTACTCCTCATGATTTGATTGCTCATTCGACCTTCTCCCACTGCCACACGTTGCGTCGTCCCCGGACCTCATCAACGTCGGCGTGGGCATCGTCGGGCTCGGGCCACTCGCGCAGGCAGTACGTGGCAGACCCGAGTTGCCAGCACTCCGTTTTCAGGCGCCTGGCGAGGCTGAACCAGGCATCTGAGGGGGCTTGCTCAGCGTCTAGTAGCTTACTGGCCTCGTCCAACACGTCGCCCACCTGCTGACGAAACCCGTCGATTCGATCGGCAGCAGCGATACGTGCGTGACGCCACTTGCGATGCTGTGGGGACTCCGGTAGCTCTGCGGCCTCACCCGCGCCGCAGGCCTTCGCAAGCACCTGGCGCCCGGCACTCGTGAGCCCCACCAAGTTGAGCCCGTGGCGGCGCAAGTCTCGCAGCAGTCCGGCCGACCGCAGCGCGTCGAGCTGAGGGCGCAATTGGCGAGTAGTCCAGCCGTTATGGACGAAGCCCAGGTGTTCGGCGAGGTCTGAGCGCGAGATGCCCTCGTTCTGTCTCTCGTGGTGAACTTCGGCGCGCTCGATGGCCACGAGCACTTGGTCGTCCGAGACCGGTTCAAACCGGCGAAGCTCGCCGGTCTCTGGATCGCGGTGTCGTCGTGAGGATCGCGAGTCCCCGCCAGATCGTCCGTGGGCTTTCCGCTGTTGCTGTTTGTCTCCCGTGGGCATAGCGCCGCTCCTTCGTTCGGGTAGCCCCGAGGAGCACGCCAGCGAGCACGGTGGACCATCCGTGCACAAAGCTACGGTGGTTCGGTGGCATCGAAGGCGCGTCCTTCGGTGCTACAGGCCGGGCGGGTGCGTCAACACTCGCCCGGCCACTTGGTTGTATTGGCTGGCGGGCGATCAGAGCAGAACCCGTGCCGGATCTCAAGTTGATCGAGGATCTGCCGTCCGGCGCACGACGGCCAGATCACGATCGTACCGGCGGTGCTGTAGAGACAGGGAGCGCCTGAGCGGCCAAGCCGTCTCAGAGAGAGGGCTGGGTATGTTCGAGTTCGGCGCGCTGCTACGCAGTGAGCGGCCCGCCGTTGCTTTGCTCAAGCGCCGCGATCTCCTCCTCGATCGCCTTGAGGCCGAGGTCGTATGCGAGAGCGCGTGCGCGGTCGCGTCGCGTGGTCTGCGGATCGGCGATCTGGGCACGTGCAACGCGCAGCTCCTCACGGCGTGCGTAGGCTCGCAGCAAGTCGTGCGCAATCGACGGCGCGCTCGCCGGCGTCTTGACCGTCGGCTGGGGCGGGCCGAGCCGCCCGACCTGCTGGAGGTACACGCGGTCCTTGGCGCGGTCGGCGGTGCGCTTGGAATGCTCGACGTCGGCAAGACTCGCGACCGCCACCGTGATCGTCGTGGCGGCGACAAGACGCTGCTCGGCGTCAGCGATCAGCTGTGTGTAGCCCTCCGGGAAGCCACTGGGCGTGAGCGTCAGGTCGAGCTTGCCATGAGCGGTGCGCAAGTTCCACACCATGGCCTGTGCGAGCACGCTCGCCGTGAAGTAGTCCGGCGGGAGCGACACGGCCTTCTCGGGATGCGCCGGATCTACCTCCAGACTGCACTCCAAACGGTTGAGCACATCGGCAAGCTGCGCGAGGTTCTGCTCCGCCCGGTCGGGCGTGACGTCGATGTCCTCGGTCTCGTAGCGCTGTCCGTGACTCTGCAGCGCCGCGCCGCCGATGACCACAAATCGCACGTCCCCCTCGCGCAGTGCGCGGAGCAGCGTCTCACGCCCGCGATCTATTGGGTCTGCCTGGCCAGCCATTCATCAGCGCGAGCGCGGCGCTCGGGTAGGCTCGCGGGCTCGTTCTCCATAGAGTTCAGGCCGCGTGCGGTGAGCTGTAGCGTCGCATCGAGCACGAGCGCGAACCGCTGGCTGTACGGCGCGGGATCGGTTAGCGCGATGCGTATCAGATCAACGAGCCCCGCCACCTCAACAGCGTCCGCGCCGACCGTGACCTCGATCGCGGCGCGTGCGAGGTCGGCGAAGCCGTAGGTGCCGGCGGGCGCGTCAAGCAGACGGACGCGATCGGGCGCCGCCGCGGCGGCGAGGACCGTCTCGGCAGCGAGTGCACGATCCTCGGGGTGCACCACGAGATCGAGTGTTCCCTCATCGCTGAGGATCAACGGCCAGCCGTGCAGGGCCCCGGCGATCTCCCCCACCACCACCACCCGCAGGCCAACCGCCGCGACAAGCTCAAGAGCCGCGACGCGATCGAAGCGGTCGCGGCTCAGGTGCCTGACCCGCTCCGCCGGCTCGCGCGCAAGCTGCTCGTGGATCAGAGCCGTCCACGAGCCCTCATCGGCCGCGGCGAGCCCAAGCGTCAGATCGAGCTCGCACGCCGCCACGACCTCCTGCACCGTCTCGAACTTGGGCTCGGTCGCGCCGCTCTCCCACCGCGCGACGGTCACCTGCGAGGTGCCCAGGCGCCCCCCAAGCTCCTGCTGGGTGAGGCCCGCGCGGCGGCGGGCAATGACGATGATGTCGCGCGCACGCATCCTACAAACATAACAGAACTATTATAGCTACCTAGCTGGGCCTGCTCAACTTAGCGCCGGGGGACGCATTCTACGGCGCCGTTTGGTACCCACAGGTGGTACCCACGGTCGAAACGATCTCATTTTCGGACCGCTCAAGCCGTGCCAAAACCAGCCAATTTGCAGGTAATTTGTGTGGATGGGCCGTGTTGGAATCGAACCAACAACCTTGGGCTTAAGAGGCCCCTGCTCTGCCAATTGAGCTAACGGCCCGCGAGGGCGCCGACCCCAAGAGGCCGGTGTGGCCGAGATTCTAGCCGAGCATCGCCGAGCCTGGCGGGAAGCCTCGACCCGCCACCCTCCTCCACAGCTCAACCGCGAGGCTTCCGCCGGTCCTCCGGCCGAGCGCCCTCTCCTACTGCGCTTGCAGCACCGGACCCGCGACATTTGAGCAGCCGCCCACAGACATGGCTCGATCTGACGAGGCCTCGTCAGGTCCTCAAAATACGATCGTGCGAGCGCCGTCGGCGATCACGCGATCTTCGAGGTGCAGCGAGACCGCGCGCGCGAGCACCAGCCGCTCGATGTCGCGGCCGATCTCCTCCAGCCCACCCACGCTCTGGCGGTGGTCGACGCGGACGACATCCTGCTCGATGATGGGTCCGCCGTCCAGCTCGGCCGTCACGTAGTGTGCCGTGGCGCCGATCAGCTTGACGCCGTGTTCGCGAGCACGCCGATAAGGGTTGGCCCCGGCGAAGGCCGGCAGGAATGAGTGATGGATGTTGATCACAGGCGCTTCCAAGCGATCCAGGAAGTCGCCGCTGAGGATCTGCATGTAGCGAGCGAGCACGACCACGTCGACCTGGCCACGTAGAAGCTCGAGCATGCGCTCCTCCGCCTGCTCCTTGGCGTCCTTGGCCACCGGTACGTGATGGAAGGGGACGCCGGCGGCCCTCGCCTCCTCGCCCAGGTCAGGGTGGTTTGAAATCACCGCCACGACGTCCCCCTGCAGCTCGTCCCGACGCCGGCGCCAGAGCAGGTCCATCAGACAGTGGTCGTGGCGGGAGACGAGCACCGCCAGGCGCTGGCGCTCGCCCCAGTAGCGGATCTTCCACTGCATCGCAAAGCGCTCTGCGACCTCCGCGTCGAAGCTCGAGCGGAAAGACTCGCGGTCCCCGACCAGGCCATCCAGAAAGAACTCGGTACGCAAATAGAAACGTCCCCCCGTCGGATCGGAGGAGTACTGATTGGAGGAGACGATGTTCGCGCCCTGCTCGAACAGGAATCCCGAGACGGACGCGACGATCCCAGGCCGGTCGGCACAGTCGATCAGCAAACGAGCCGTGTAGGGCGGGGTCTCCTGTTCGCTGGACACACTCGCCTCGACTCGCTATTTCGTCGTGGTCGTAGGCGCTTTCGTCGTGGTGGGCGCAGGGCTGGTTTTCAAAATCGTGCCAGCGCCTTTCGCGCCCACTTTCACGGTGTAGACCTTGCCGTTGGTTGTGCCTGTGAACTGTTCGTTGGAAGGGTTGCCAGTCGGGTTCTTCTTGAGAACTTCAAGCTCAGCTTCAACCTGCTTGCGCTGCGCAGCCGGCGTCAGACTGATGGTCTTCTGCGCGGCGAGATCGCCGACGCTCACGTTTTTCGCTTGGTAGGCGTACTTCGCCAGATCGCCGTACAGCCCAGCCGTCGGCGGCTTGGTCGGGATCACAAGCTGTAGAGCGACGACTGCTTCGGCGGGTTGGTTGAGGCCTTCTTCGCCGAATACCCTGACCATGTCATCGGCGATCGTGAGCGGCGGGTTGGTCGGTTTGAGCGCCACGTAGCGGTTCCATGCGTTGACAACCTTCGTCAGCTGTTCCTTGCCCTTGGCCGTGAACCGCTGCTTTTCTTCATCGTAGAATTCGCTGCCGTTGGCGTTGTGGAAAAGGGCTTCGGCGAGCTTCGCCCAGCCATACGCTTCGCCGGGATGAGTCTTGGTGCGCTTCTCAGCTTCGGATACCTGCTTGGCGTAGATCGAGCCACCAGACCCTTCTTTGCCCCCGAAGATCGCTTCCACGGGACTGCCGCCGCCTCCGCCGACGCCGACGCCGAACCCGATGAAGCCGACCAGGAACAGCAGCGCCAGGCTGACGTAGACAACCTGCACGGTGCGGCGACGACCGCGTGCTCTCAGGTCGAAGAGCATCAGTTGGACAGCTCGGGATCTATGTGGTCGATCATCTCTTGCGCAGTGGTCGTTGATGGGTCGGCAGTGGCGAGCGCTTGGGGACCCCCCGGGTTCTGACTCGACGGCGGCGAAGGGTCGGGTGCTCCCGAGGAGCCCGCCGAAGGCGGCGGACTCTGCGGCGGGTCTCCTGCCCCTGCTGCCGTCGCTCGCGCCGTCTCCCGTCGCGCAGCAACCGACGCAATCAGGATACTCGCCTCGTAGAGCAAGTACAGCGGGACGGTCTCGAGCACGAGCGTAAAAGCGTCGCCTGGCAGGAAGGCCGCGACCGCCGCACACAGCAGCAGCGCATAGCGGCGATGGCGACGCAGCTGGCTGGGAGTGACCAGGCCGGCCCGTACGGCACCGAGGATCACGACCGGCGCTTGAAAGGCGAGGCCCATTGCAAGCAGCACCGTGGCGGCAAACTTGTAATACAGGTTGGCCTGAACCATCACGTTGAACTGGTTGGCGTTGAAGTTCTGCAGGAAATGCACCGCCGTGGGGAGCACCACGAAATAGCCGAACGCGGCACCGGTCGCAAAGAGGAACGGGACAGAGACAAGCAGCGGCATCACCACGCGTCTCTCCTGCGGGCTGAACGCGGGCATGAGAAAGCCGTAGAGCTCGAACAGGATCAGCGGAAGCGCTATGACCAGCGAGAAGTAGAGCGTGACGGTCAGGGTTGCGGTGAGCGGTTCGCCCGGCCCGAGCGTCGTCGGATCGATCCCGCTCGGCTCGCGCGGAATCCTGGCTACGTCGGCTTCGAGCTTGCCGATCGTGCCGGCCAAGCGCCCCCTGGTTGCAGCCGGCAGGCCGCTCGAGGGCGAGCTGAGAGCACCCAGGGCCCCTTGCGTGTCTTTGGCGACTTCGAGAACCCCCTTCTGCGCAAGCCAGGTCGCTCCCGCCGGCCCTTCCCCACGCAGAACCTGCTGCTCGGTTTGCTTGTGAAGCGGGCGGTTGATGAATTTGAGCAGCGCATGGTTCTGCCAGAAGCACAGGCCGAACACGATCGCGAACGCCACGCCGCTGACGATCAGACGGGTTCGCAGCTCTTCGAGGTGATCGACGATGCTGAGCCGCTCTTCGTGGCCAACCGTGCGGATAGCTGTTGCCATATCAAGCTGAAGCTAGCACCGAGCGGGAACGCTGTAAGAGCACAGGCGCCCTCGCCCCCTGACCGGACGGCTCAGCAGGGCGTCCCCCCTCGAGTACCTTCCGCCTCCATTTCAACCCCCTAGGCGCGATCCGCGCATAACCACGAGCGATCTGCGGAATATCTCCGCAAGCGCTCTAAAGGCCCGCCGCCCAGGGGTCGATGAGAGCGGCAGAGAGAGAATGCACGAGGACAACGACCACCGCATACACCACCACGTACAGCTCCCAGGAGGCCGGCAGATCGAGGTCGTCTATCTGGAGAGCAACCGTGAGCGCGACGATGGAGCGCTTCAAGCGCCTTCGGCGCGACGGGCCGGCAGCGATACGCCGGTGGCGGGTGCGCCCTGGAGCGGCAGCTCCCCGACGAACGCTCCCAGCGAGGCCCTGCATGTGTGCCCGCGCTGTGCGGGCGGGCTCGTCAGCCCGCTCGAGTGGGGCGAGGAGTCCCCAGGTCGTTGGCACATCCTGATGCGCTGCCCCGATTGCGATTTGGTGCGCGATGGCGTATTCGGCCAGGCACTGGTCGAACGCCTCGACGAGGAGCTCGACAGGGCGACGGGCGCGCTGCTCAGCGACCTCAAGCGGCTCACACACGCAAACATGGTCGAGGAGATAGAGATCTTCTCGCGTGCCCTGCAGCTCGACCTGATCGGCCCGAGCGACTTCTGATCGGCGAGGTCCGCCTCATTGTGCCGAGCCCTCCATGGAGCGTGCTTGAACAGGCGGTACTCCAGTGCGACAGGGCTCTTGAAAAGCCTACCCAATGTCCCGATTCACGAATTGGGATGTGGAGTCTGTCCGAACTCGGGCGCGTGGAGGGGTGTGCATGACAAAGGCCGCTAGGACGCACGACTGAAGCTTGGCGGCGCCAAGTCGAGGCCTGAGGACGCCGCGACACGCAGCGTCAGGTGCCGTCAGGCACGTGCACGAGTTTCCGGACAGACTCTCAGTACTGCTTGGTCGGATTGGTGATTTGGGAAGATTCCGGGCATATAGGAACTCTAGATCCCGCTCAACCAAGCCAATGCAGGAGCCTCATCGTCGATGTCGTGTCAAGCCATATCCGGTCGATCAGGACGAGTTGACAAAGCACTATCAGCAGTAGCGCTCCACCACAGCGTCTGCCACCAGCTCGAGCAACTCATAACGGTGTGGCGGCGCTGAGGGCAGCATTGCCTTGGCCTCGGCCACGATCGCAAGCGCGCGGGAGCGGGCAGTCTCGAGCGCACCCGTCGCCGCTATCTGCTCGCAGAGCCTCTCCGCGTCGGCTGGCCCGGCGAGCGCGGCGAGATCCAGGGAAGCTATTTGCCCGTCGCGCCTGCGTGCCAGTATCAGCGGCAGCGTGACGGTGCCGTCGAGTAGGTCCGTGCCGCGCGCCTTGCCGGTGCGATCCGGCGGGCCGGAGACGTCGAGCACGTCGTCGAGGAGCTGGAAGGCCAGCCCGATCCGCTCGGCGAACTGGCCCAATGCCGCCGCAAGCTCGGCTGTCCCATCCACCGCCACAAGCGCCCCGAGGCGGCAGGCTGCCTCGAACAGCGCCGCTGTCTTCAGGCGACAACGCTCCATATATCGCTCGACAGTAACGTCTGAGGCATAGGCATCCTCGCGCTGGAGCAGCTCGCCGGCGGCCAGTGCCGAGCTCGCGTCGGAGAGCGCTCGCAGCTGCTCCGGATCGCCGTTGCGAGCCAGCTCGGCAAATGCCCGCGAGAAGAGCAGATCGCCGGTGGCGATCGCTGCCTTGCGCCCCGCAACCGCCGCGACCGTCGGCCGTCCGCGGCGCAACTCGGCGGCGTCGATCAGGTCGTCGTGGACGAGTGTGGCCGAATGTACGAGCTCGACGGCGACGGCAGCTCGTACCAGGGCCTGCTCGCCTGCTGCCCCCTCGATCGGGCCGGCGGCGGATTCCGCGGCCAGCATCACCAGTAGCGGCCGCAGCCGCTTGCCACCGGCAACGATCGTCGCGGTGGCATGCGAGGCGAGCGGCATGCCCGACTCGGTCGTGACGTGCTCCAGATGAGCCTCCGCGCAAGCCATGCGCTCCCGCAGATCAGATCCGCCGCGGCGCATGATCTCCTCGACCGCCTCCACGTCGGCGGCGGTGTTCGTGCCGGCGTCAAGCGCCGTCATCGACGCCTGCTCCATTCCGATCGACGCCCCCTCGCTGTGCATCGCTGCTCGCCTACGACGCCACGACCGGCGCGCCGGCTCACGGCTGGATGGCTCTGCTCATGTTGGCCCATCCCCAGGGACGGTAGCGGCGTGAATGGTCACGATGCCGCCTGCCGTGATCAGATAGTGGATGTCGACGAGCCCCGCACGCTCCATCGTCGCCGCCAGATCGCGGGGCGTGCCGAAGCGCTTGACCGAGTTGGGGAGGTAGGTGTATGCCTCGGCGATCGTCGACTTGGAGCCATTCTCG
>DATCEK010000077.1:0-12499 GCA_036510155.1 Solirubrobacteraceae bacterium
CGACCGCGGTGATCGCGCTCGTCGACGGACTTTCGATTCAACAGCTCACCGAGCCGGACGCGGTGCCTGAGGACCTCTTCGGGCAGATCCTCTCTCTCATCGACGACGGTATGACCCTCCGAGCCAAGGAGCCCACATGAACAGCGAAGCGGCCACAGTCCCAGCGCCCACCACACCCACCACGCAGACGCCGGTAGCGGCCCGCCGTCAATCGCGCTGGCGCGATGTCCCGCCGCGCGAACCTCAGGCCCCTCCCGCTGACATCTCCCAGGCGCCGCCCGGCCCCCACGTCCCTCGTCATCTCCTCGGCTCATACTGGCTGCTGGCCGAACACGACCTGCTCGCGCGCTGCCGGCGCCGCTACGGCGACATCTTCTCGCTGCGGATCTGGCCCGTGGGCTTCCTGGTCGTGATCGCCGACCCGGCGGAGATCAAGCGCGTGTTCACGAGCGACCCCGACCAGCTGCGCGCCGGCGAGGGCAACGGCGTGATGCAGCCCGTGGCGGGGCCAGAGTCGGTGCTGCTGCTCGACGGCAAGCGCCATCTCAACCGCCGCAAACTGATGCTGCCGCCGTTTCATGGCGAGCGCATGGGCGTCTATGCGGAGCTGATCGGCGAGATCGCCGACGAGGAGATCGCGAGCTGGCCGGTTGGCAGGGCGTTCTCGGCTCACACCTCGATGCAACGGATCACATTGCGCGTGATCCTGCGCGCGGTGCTCGGAATCGAAGACGCCGCACGTGCTGCGGAGCTGGAGCGACTGCTGCCCAAGCTTCTGAACTCCCCGGCGCTGCTGTGGCCGGTCCTGCAACGCGACATGGGCGCCCGCAGCCCCTGGCGGCGCTTCGTGGCGTTGCGCGAGCGCGTCGACGCGATCCTCTTCGATGAGATCGCCCGTAAGCGCTTGGACCCGGAGCTCGCCGAGCACGAGGACATCCTCTCGATGCTGCTCGGCGCACGCGACGAGCACGGAGGAGCGATGACCGACGAGGAGCTGCGCGACCAGCTCGTCACGCTGCTGCTCGCCGGCCACGAGACGACCGCCACCGGGTTGGCATGGATCTTTGAGCGTGTGCTGCGCACGCCCGAGGTCCACGCGCGCCTGCGCACTGCGGTCGCCGAGGACGACGATCGGTATCTGGACTGCCTGATCAAGGAGGGCCTGCGCCTGCGCCCCGTCGTGCCGCTGGTGGCGCGCCAGGTAAATTCGCCGTTCGCCGTCGGCGACTACACCGTCCCGGCCGGCACACTCCTGACGTGCTCGATGATCCTTACGCACAGCCGGCCCGACCTCTATCCCGAACCGGATGCCTTCCGACCGGAGCGCTTCATGGAAGACGCCCCGGACACCTACACCTGGCTGCCTTTCGGCGGCGGCACACGCCGTTGCATCGGCGCGGCCTTCGCGACACTGGAGATGAAGGTCATCCTGCGCCACGTCTTCGCACATTGCGAGCTGGAGGCGCCCGATGCGAAACCGGAGCGCCCACGACGGCGCTTTGTCACCTATCCGCCAAACCGCGGAGCGCAGGTTCTGCTGAGGAGCAGACACGGAGCCTGACACGACATGGATTACGAGGACTCCTTCGAAGCGTCCGTTGCCGCGGCGAACGAGCGTACTCCCGAGCAGTGGGCGCGCGCGGTGTTCGAGGATGCGCCACGGTCGGTACGCTGGTTTCTCCTCGTCGGTTTCCGCTACGGGCTCAACCTACGACTGGCCCGCCTGACATCACCCGAGCACGTCTTCGGCTGGGCGATCGTCGAGCAGGAGCCCGATTCGCTCACGCTCGAGTCACGCTCGTGGTACCTCACCTCGCGCCTGCTCTTCCGGACCGGGCCGAGACGCGTCACGCTGTCCACACAGGTGCGCTACGACAAGCCGATCGCCAAAGTCCTCTGGCCACCCGTATCGATTCTGCACCGTCAGATCCTCCCCCGCCTTCTGCGAGACGCGGCCGCGCGCACCCCGGCAACACAATGACCCATCCCCGTGAATAGTCCGGCGATGGCAACATTGGCGTCCGACGACCGCGCGAGGATTAGCCGGTGCTCATGGAAGTAATGGCTTCCTCTGCCCGCGAGGTTCGCGATGTTTTCCGCGCCGCGACGGCGACACATCGCCGGCTGCGAGACCATCTCGTGACGATCGCCGTCGCTACCGTGGGCGTCGACCTATTGTGCGCGGTCCTGGCGTTCCTGCTCGAGCGCCAGTCCCAGGAAACCGAGATCAAGACGTTCGGCAGCGCGGCATTCTGGACGACGACGCAGTTGCTCACCGTCTCCTCCCAGCTCAAGAACCCGATTTCGACGGGCGGGCGCATCCTCGATGTTTTCATGGAGGTATACGCAATCACTGTCATCGCGACGCTCGCCGGGGCAATCGGCAGCTTCCTTCAGAAGCGGGGCGCTGAGATGGACGACAAGCGCTGAGCCGGCCGCTGAGGCAGCTGCGCGGCCGGTAGACGCGACCATGGCCCTCAGCCGTCAACGAGCAGACTGTCGAGCGGCCCGAGCAGCGCCATCGACCGGCGCGACACGCCGGATAGCTCGCGCAGACGATGGGTTGGCGCCTCGCCGCGCTCTTGACGTTCGCGTTGCTCGATTGCAATTGGGCGCCACAACTGGTCGATGACCGAAGCCGGCTCGCCGGCGACCTCATCGATCGGGCACTCCAGATGCTCGGCCCACAGCCGCAATCGTGTCTCGCGCGCGACACGAGCATCGCACGTGACGATGTTCATCTCGGTGTCGTTGAAGAACGAGTGCTCATTGAGGTTGGCCGAGCCAACAGTCAGCCACGCATCGTCGACGATCCCGACCTTGGCGTGGACATACAGTGGCCCGGCGAGCTCCCCTGTACGAGCTGACACGGTGGCCGCCAAGAACCGACCTGCACCGTCGTCGGCGCTACCCAGAACGCCCAGCTGGCCGCGGGTGGTGTCAGCGCCGTTGTTCGGCTTCGCCGGCAGCAACACAACGACGCGAAATCGATCGCTCGGCGGCTCGCGAAGCTTGGCCGCGAGGATCTCGACCACCTGAGCGGACCACAGGAACTGGCTCTCGAGATAGATGAATGTTTGTGCCGAGCGCAGCGCGCGCGTGTAGGCCTCGAGAATGCGAAAGTCGCCTTGTGGGGTGAAGTCGTAGATCTTCTCGGGGACGGTACGTACCACTTGCAGTTCCACCTCACCGACCGGACTCGGCGGCGGCGCCTGCTCGAGCGGCTCGCCGGTGACCGCACGCCAACGCGCGGCGAAATGTGCGTCCACGTCGGCCACGGCCGGCCCTCGCACCCGGCTACAAGCGTCGTGCCACCCCAGACGGCCGCGCATCGGATGGTCGCTCGTGTCAAAACGGTCCCCGCCGAGCGAGGTCAGGTCGATCCCGCCGACGAACGCGACCTCGCCGTCGAGGATGACGAGCTTCTCGTGGTGGCAGTGCATCGGGCGCTCGTGAGAATCGAGGGCGCACCGCACACGCGTGCCACGCACGAGTTCTTCGCGCACGTCGCGTACCGCCGCGCGAGAGGGTGTGAAGGCGGACAGCGGAGCCCCGGCCCACAACAGCACCCTTACGTCGATGCGGTCGGCCAGCTCACCGAGCAGGTCGCGCAGCCGTGTCGCCCCGCTGTCACGCGTAAGCCCGAAATTGGGCGTGATGTGCCATCCGGCGATATGTACATACGAGCGAGCGCCCGCGAGGGCCTCGGCGATACGGGGCAGGGCCTCTCCCCCGTCGATCAACACCTCCAGCGCGCCCCCCGCTCGCGGGGCCGGATCGCCACGCGCCCACAACGTTCCGTTGGGCGGCGGATCGAGCTGATCGATCCGCCCGACGCGTCGAAGACGGCGGCGATGATGGGCGCCGATCGCGGCCTCGATGTGTTCGCCTATCAAGCCATCCGCTCGCTCGATCAAAGCTCTGACCACGACCAGAGTCTATGACAGCACGAACAGCAGCAAGCACGCCCCCGGAGCGCGACTGAGTTTCGGTCCCCTAGCTGATTCGGCGCTTAGAACGTGTCTCAGAACCTGCGGTGCTTGTGCATGCGTTCATGGATCAAGCTGGTCGTCGCGGGACGTCGTAGCGCGTACTGGTAGTACGTGCAAGACGTCCCGCGACGACCAGCGCAGTGTCCAGGGACGCATCTCGCGGCGCCGCAGGTTTTGAAACACGTTCTCAGAGCTGCTCGTCTATGCCGATCGCCCGCTCGAGCATCGGGTCTGCCTCTTGACCCTCGTTGCGAATGGCCTCGAGCATGCCTGTGGCCAGCGCATCGAGCTTGCTCTGCACGGCGGCCTCGGCCCGTAGCTCGGCATTCTTGAGTAGGGCAACGAGAAGCAGCGTGATGGCTGTCAGCGCGGTGCCCATAGCCTGCTCGTATCGGGCGCTGGCCCCAAATACAAAGCCCGCGAGCCAAGCAGCCACCAAAGCCAGACAGATGATGAAGAATGCTGGCGAGCTCGAAAAATACGAAGCTCGCTGGGCAAGGCGATCGAACGGTCCGCGGCGATCGGCCTCACCCCGCTCGACGGGGTGCTTGAGGGACATCAGCCGACTCCGTCGGGAACTTCAAACACTGAACCAGTGGCCACCGGATCAGCCTAGCGCCGACGCCGTCGACTGCGGTGTTGGACAGATTTTTTTGGGAGACAAGATCCGCCTGGCCATCCGAAGGACGGCCCGTCTGACCGGTCACCGCGCCCGCCTCGCCCAGCGCAACCTCACACTGGCTGCGGCACGATCCGAATATAAGGCTTGGGCGTCTCCCAGCCATCCGGATAAGTCGCCTTCGCCTCCTCCTCGGAGACCGACCCGGCGATGATCACCTTCTCGCCCGGCTTCCAGTTGACGGGCGTTGCAACCTTGTGGCTGGCGGTCAGCTGCAGCGAGTCGATCACTCGCAACACCTCGTCGAAGTTGCGCCCGGTGGTCATCGGGTAGACGAGGATCAGCTTGATCTTCTTGTCAGGGCCGATCACGAAGACGTTGCGGACCGTCTGGTTGTCGGCAGGCGTGCGCGCGTCGGAGTCGCCCTCGGTGCTTGCCGGCAGCATCCCGTAGAGCTTTGAGACGTTGAAGTCGCTGTCGCCGATGATCGGGTAGTTGGGCGCGTAGCCCTGGGTCTCCTCGATGTCGCTTGCCCACTGCTCGTGCTTGCCTGCCTGGTCCACCGACAGCCCGATGATCTTCACGCCGCGACGGTCGAACTCAGGCTTGATCTTGGCCATGTATCCAAGCTCGGTGGTGCAAACCGGAGTGAAGTCCTTTGGGTGGGAGAACAGAACCGCCCATGAGCCGTCGATCCAGTCGTGGAAATGGATCGGCCCCTCGCTCGTTTGCGCCTCGAAATCGGGGGCGACATCGCCTAGTTGCAGATTCATACTCATTGTCCTTTCAGTGCGTGCCAGTGGGTGCTTGAACGGGGAGACGGCTATTTGGCCGGCTCGCGACCGATGTCGGTGCGAGATCTCGCGTGCCATTGTCGCAGGCTGGCGACTTTCGCCTTGGATAAAGACCATAATATCGATCCACATTACGCACAATCTGCGCACCCGCCGGATCCATTGCCCCAAAAACCCACCGACGCCTTGGCCAAACGCGACGGGCGGCCACGCCCCAAGCTCCAGCGTGGCCGCCCCGATCGCTGCGCGCTACTCGTGCTACTGCCCGCTAGTGGCCACCGCTATAGTGGTCAGAGCGACCGCCCTGGCCGTAGCCGCCCTGCTGGCCATCCTCGCCCTGCCGAGCGCCTGTACCAGGCGTGAACGAGATCCCGCGCAGCACTTCGCCGCTGGCGGCCGCGCGCACCGTGGCGAAGCTCTCCGATGTCGGGAGCGTCGGTGCGCCCAGCTGGTCGGTGATCGCCACGAGCTTGTTCGGGTCAGCGCCCTCGTCGCCGTCGCCGCTGACGGTCGAGGTGATCGCCCAGATCGTTGCCGTCCCGTTCGGGTTGACGCGGCCGTCGATGTTGCGCAGGCCGTCCGTCGCCGGCGCCCACGGCAGATTCGTAGCCGCATTGTCACCCGTGGGATAGCCGGGCACCGTGTAGGGCTTGCCCAGGTTCAGTCCGTTCTGGAGGGTGTAGGCGAGCTGCCATTCCCCTGCCGTCGCATTGAACACCCACTTCTGCAGGCCCGCGCCCGTCTGTGCGGCCGCTTCGTTGTATTCGCTTGCGGTGGTCGAGTATGCGTTGCCCCCGTTGCCCTCGTCGGCGACGTACAGCGTGTTGGCATTCGCGAACCAGATCCCAAACGGGAACGAGGTGGCCTTCTTCGCCAGCCCCGTCGGGAAGCCCTCGAGGATGCACATGTTGTAGGGCTTCAGGCCGTCCGCCTGGATCAGTTCCGGGTTGTAGGCGAGCGGCCACTTGGGCAGCTTCGCGTTCGCCGCTGGCAGTCCCACGCCGTTGGGGCAGGCCTTGCCGGTGGTGTCGAGGAAGTAGACGGTGTTCACGCCGTTGCCGCCGCTTCCCTTCGTGTAGTAGACGACGTTGTTTGAGATCGTGAGCCCACGGAAGTTCGTGTCCTTGCCGACCTTGTCCGCCTTGTCGCCCAGCTGGGTGACGTTGAAGCTGCCTACCGGCGTCGGGAATCCCGGTTCTTGCAGGAGCTCCGGTTCTGCTTCCCAGGAGGGCTTTACGATCTGCGCACCGGCGCCCGCGATGATGCCGTCGGGCTGTGGGTTGGCGCCGTTGCCGGCGTTGCCGGCCATGTAGATCACGTGGCCGTGTTCTTCGTTCATGATCGCCGCGCGGCCGTTGTTGCCGCTGTAGGCGTTTGTCTCGGTGAACTGAAACTGACCCTGTGCGTTCAGCTCGGCCACGACGCGGTAGTAGGCGCCGGTGTCCGGGTTGGTCGGGTCGATCACACCCGGCGTGTTCGCGTTGGAGACGTCGAGCGTGTCGACGGGAGCGAGATAGCCCATGAACGTGACGTTGTTTGCTCCTGTCGAGAGGTTGAGCGCCAGTTCTGACTTCGAGGAGAAGCTTGTCACCATCTGGTCGTCGCTCGCCCCGATGCCCGGCTCGGCGCTGTTTGGTACTTGCAGTGTGCTGAGCGGCGCGCCCCATGGCGTGAGCTGGTCGAGGAAGATCTTCGAGGTGACGCCGAAGCTTTCGTCGGCCGTGTCGTTGTTCCACACTTCCGGGTAGTTGCCTCCGGCGAGGGCCGGGGTGCAGCCCGTCACGCAACCGGCCGGCAGCTCGGTGACGCCTGCCTTCAGGTTCGGGTCGTTTTCATAGACGCTGCGGCTGAGCAGAAGGTTGCCCGGGATCAGGCCCGCATGCCACGGGGGTGTCGGAAAATGTCCTCCGTCGGCTTGCGCGGGCGCGTCGAACGCGACTCCCAGCGCACTCGACGCAAGGATCGCGGCTGCCACGCGAGCCATGGCTCGTTGGCCGGAACGCTTCGTCATCACTGTCTCCTTTGCACGGACTTTCGTGTCCGGATCTGAGGGTGCGGAACTTGCTCACCGTAATCCCGGAGAAAGGCGCTTTTGTGACTGTCGCGTCGCCACTTTGTGACCGTCGCGTTATTTCCGGTGGACTTCCAGCCGAGCCGGCTTGGCGCCCTGGGCCGCGCCAACCAACGAACGATCGAGCCGCGGCGACGCCGAGCGCGCCGAGCTCAGTCCGCGGCGACGCGCGGCAGCACCAACAGCGAGCAGCGCGCGTGGCGCTCCAGGTACTCCGATGTGCTGCCTACCACCAAACGCTTGACCGGACCGTAGCCACGCGAGCCGACGACCAGCAGGTCCAAGTCGTTGCCGAACGCCGCCAGCTCCTCGCCGGCGAAACCGTACACGGCACGACCCTCCACGTCCGGCAGTGCGCGCATGCGGTCGGTGGCCTCCTTGATCATCACTTCCATGCTCTCGCCGATCGCCGGCGGCACTATGCCAGTGTATGCATAGGTTGGCAGCGAGACGACCTCCAGAGCGAGGACGCTTGCCCTGGTTGGCTGCGCAAGCTCTCGGGCCATGGCAAGCGCCGCCTCGCTCTCCGGCGAGCCGTCATAGCCGGCGCCGACTTTCGCAATCGGCATTGGAGCCTGCGAGTAGCCGTGAGCGGCGATTGCGACCGCGCATGGAGAGCCGTTCAGGGCTGCCCGCGTGTCGTCGCCGAGCATCGCGCGACCGAAGGCGCCGCGCGAGCAGGAGCCGACCACGATCAGGTCTGCTTGCTGCTCCTCGGCCTGCTGGTGCAGACCCCTGCCTGGACTGCTCGAGACGACGCTGACAAGCTCGGCCTGCACGCCGGCCCGCTCGCGTTCGGCCTCGAGCAAGGCATGCGAGCGCTCGTTCTCTGCCGCGACGGCGCCCGGAACAGCAGCGTCGACTGGGCGCAGCACGCCGCTGTGGACGTTGAGCAGCGTCAGCTTTCCCTCCGCGGCCACCAAGTGCGTGCAGAGCGCTGTCGCGTCGCGTCCGCCTTGCCTGTCGTCTACTCCCACAAGCACGTTCTTGAACATTCGCGTCGCTCCTTGGCTTCCTGTTGCGTTCGATACCGGCGGTCGCACGTCACGCTAGACGGCGCCCTGGGGTGCGCCATCCGGGAGCACCCTTGCACAGACTGCGGATTTCTACGCATGCCCCCCGCGCGCGCAGGGGGCATTGCCTATCTTGACTCATAGAGCCACGCTCCCACCCCGCCAAGACGTGCAAGAGCGGTGCCGATCCCCCTGCAAAAACCGTGCCGATCCCGTCCGGCGCGTAGCATCATCCTGATGGCCGACCAAACCCCCGAGGATTCGCGACAGGCCAAGCCCAGCCGTGCCGACGCTCACCCGCCGATGCCGCGCGACAAGCGCGGCTGGCAGGTGGCGCCCGCCCCCGACGGGCGCGGCATGCCCGAGCAGACGCCGACCGGGCCTGCACCTCACCGCAGGCGCGGCTTCATCTGGTTCGTGATCGCACTGCTCGCGCTCAACTGGCTGTCGGTCCTCTTCTTCGCACCCGCGGCCGGCCAACCGCGGGTGACGGTCTCGTTCAATCCCTACTTCCTCGAACAGGTCAAGAACAGCGAGGTCAAGTCGATCTCCTCCAAGGGGGACACGATCGAAGGCACGTTCAAGACCAAGCAGCGCTATCCGGCCGGCGACAAGAAAGGCACGCCGACGAGCCTGTTCGCGACCGAGGTGCCGAGCTTCTGGAACGGCAGCGAGCTTGCTGCGCTGCTGCAGGAAAAGGGAGTTGAAGTCAACGCGAAGTCCACTTCCCAGAGCACCTCGATCCTTACCGAGCTGCTGCTTGGCTTTGGACCGACGCTGTTGATCGTTGGGCTGTTCGTCTTCTTCGCGCGGCGTGCGATGCGCGGCGGCGGGGGGATGGGTGCGCTCGGCAACTTCGGCCGCTCCCAGGCACGGCGCATCGATCCCGAGAAGATCCGCATCACCTTTGACGACGTGGCCGGCATCGACGAGGCCAAGGCGGAGCTGTCTGAGATCGTCGACTTCCTGCGCAACCCCGAGCGCTACGGGCGCCTGGGCGGGCGCATGCCTCACGGCGTGCTGCTCTCTGGAGCGCCCGGCACCGGCAAGACGCTGCTGGCGCGCGCGGTCGCCGGCGAGGCGCATGCCGCTTTCTTCTCGATCTCCGCCTCGGAGTTCATCGAGGCGATCGTCGGCGTCGGGGCCTCGCGTGTGCGCGACCTGTTTGCCAAGGCCAAGGAGGCGGAGCCCGCGATCATCTTCATCGACGAGCTCGATGCGATCGGGCGCTCGCGCCAGGGGTCTGTGTCGGTCACCGGCGCCAACGACGAGCGCGAGCAGACGCTCGACCAGATCCTCACCGAGATCGACGGTTTCGAGTCATCCGAGGCCGTCGTCGTGCTGGCCGCCACCAACCGACCCGACGTGCTCGATCCAGCTCTGCTGCGTGCTGGGCGCTTCGACCGGCGTGTCACCGTGCAGGCGCCCGATCGCGACGGTCGCGCGAAGATCCTCGCCGTCCACACGCGCTCGATTCCCCTCGACGACGAGGTCAGCCTCGACGCCGTTGCGCGCTCCACTCCCGGCATGGTCGGCGCCGACCTGGCCAACCTTGCCAACGAGGCCGCCCTGCTGGCCGCCCGTCGCGGGCACGAGAATGTGAAGATGGCCGATTTCACCGATTCGCTCGAGAAGATCATGCTCGGGTCTCCGCGCGGGATTCTGCTTTCCCCCGCCGACCGTGAGCGCACCGCCTATCACGAGTCTGGGCATGCACTCGTGGGGATGTTGACCCCTGGCGCCGATCCCGTGCGAAAGGTATCGATCATTCCCAGAGGGATGGCACTTGGGGTGACCCTGTCAACACCCGACGCCGACCGCGTGTCCTACTCGACCGAGGAGCTGCAGGCCAAGATCCGTGTCGCACTCGGTGGGCGCGTGGCCGAGGAGGTCGTCTATGCCACGATCACTACCGGCGCGGAGTCCGACATCCAGCAGCTGACCGCTATCGCCCGGCAGATGGTTGGGCGTTGGGGGATGAGCGAGGCGCTCGGGCCGGTCACTTTGCTCCCCAATGAGGACCAGCAGATGTTCCCAGGAACGAGCGTCACCTCCGAGCAGACACAGCGGCTCGTGGACGAGGAGGTGCGCAAGCTCGTCGAGCAGGCTCACGGCGAAGTGACACAGCTGCTCACCGAGCATCGCTCGCAGCTCGAGAGCCTGGCCCAGGCGCTGCTGGCGGCCGAGACGCTCGACGCGCTCGACGCTTATGCGGCCGCCGGCGTCCCCGAGCACGATGTCGAGCCGGTGCCCGTCTCCTAGCGAGGAACTGCGAGGCGCGCACCACACACGACTTCGCCGAACGCAACCTCCCGGCACGCACGGACTGGTTGCTTCGCTACCGCCCAGACCTGCCATGGCGCGCGAAGCGGCCGATCAGACGAGGCAGACGCCCCAACGTGCGCGCAGCGCCTGGCCCGGCTCCAAGCGCGCCAGGCCGTCGCCGCTTTGCAGCGCGTTTGCGGCGCACGTCATCGGCTCGACCGCTAGGCCACACCGTCGGCGTGCTGGGGCGAGCGTGTGGGCGGTGTAGACCTGCAGGACCTCATGCTGCTCATCTACCCAAAGTTCCACGCAACTCCGATCGGGACGGTGAAGACGCGCGCTGGCGCGGCCGTCGGCGTCGCGGATGAGATCGCAGAAGCCGGAGTCGATCTCGAGCTCGCCGATCTGGCGTGGCTCGCGGAAGTCAAACGGGGTTCCGTCAACCGGCTCGCGATCGATTGGAATCCGATGGCGCCCGTCAACCAGCAGGCGGGTACGCGCCGGCAGCTCGAGCTCGCAGTCGTCGATCGTGCCCTCGCCTGGCGAGAGGTAGGGGTGTTGGCCGGCGCCGTACGGGCACGCGCGCGCGCCGACGTTGACCGCGCCGATCGTCACTTGAAGGCCGTCCTCGCCCAGCTCGTAGGCGACCGTTGCGTCGAGCGCGAACGGATATCCGGGCTCTGGGTGAAGGCGCGTTGCCACCACGACGCGATCAGGCTCGCGCTCGACGGCCCACCACGACCGCCAGCGCAGCAGACCGTGGATGGCGTTGCGCATCGTGGGCTCGGTGAGCGCGAGCTGGTGTTGCTCGCCCTCGAACTCGTAGCGGCCCTCGGCAAGCCGATTGGGCCACGGCAGCAGCACCGCGCCGTGCGCGCCGTCGCACATCTCCCCGACCTCGTAGGGGTGAAGGACCGGCGTGCCGGCGACCTTGTACTCGCGTATCCCACCCCCCACCTCGACGATCGTGGCGCGCTGCTCGCCGTAGGCGATCTCGAACTGCTCGCCTGAGGGCGCTCGTGTCATCGACAGCCCCGGCGGTACGGATTGGCTTGCTGCACACATCCATTTTGACCATATGGAAGGCCGTGGCGCATGCGCCACGGCCCCGGGACGCACATGTGCGTCCCGGCGGGTCGGCACATGTGCCGACCCGAACAGCAGATTTACGCTGTTTATATAGTGGGTGGGAAGCGGCCACAGGAGGTGAGCACCCGAGGTGCTGCGCAGGCACATCGAGAAGCTCACCGGCGGACAGGCCGATCGGCGGTCCGGTGACCGGCTGGGTGTTGGCCCAGGCCGGCGCGCGCGCCGGCCTGGGCGTGGGCGCTATCACCTGCTTGCTGGTGGCGCTGATGGGGTTGATGACGTTGCGCGGGATCTCCCCGTTTGCCCGAGCCGATGGCGCGGCTCGCGCTGTGGAGTCGTGAAGCGAGCGTGGGTGAGCGCATCCAAAAAGCGCGATGCCCGCGCGACGCGCGCGCGGGGGACGCGCGCGTACGCGGGCGCGCGCGAAACGCGCGCGCAGACACGCGCCCGCGTCGCGCGGGGGCACCCCGATTTCACAACACCCTGCCCGCCTAGGAGCCGGCTTCGCCCAGGTAGTCGATCAGCAACTCGTTGACGCGCTCGGGAGCGTCGTGCTGCACCCAGTGCGTAGCGTCGGGAATGCGCTCCATGCGCAGGTTTGGCACCCACTCAGGGGCCGGTTCGGCCAGCTCGCTACCCAGGTGACGGTCGAGCAT
>DATCEK010000078.1:0-11493 GCA_036510155.1 Solirubrobacteraceae bacterium
AGATGTGCGCGCGACCTTCCACGCGCTTGCGGTAGACGATTCCACCCGTGCCGTCGGCGGCCATCGCCGCGCCGCCCAGTTCGACGATTTCAGCCGAGGGTCCGTCAATCGGGGCGACGGGCGAGATTTCTGCTTGGGCCGTGGCCGCGCACAGCAGCAGCACGGCTATCGAGACGCACGACGCGCGAAGCACCGCGCAAGGCTGACTGTCCGCGGGCGCCGACTTGTGAACGAGCTGAGAACTCGGGCGCGCTCGCTGGCCGCTCACCGCGATGTTCACCAATTCTTCTCAACTTGAAAACGTCCTGTTCACGTCGAGGCAGGGGCGGACCCCGAGACTGCTCTGACGTCCCCCGGGCTCGGCATGCCCGCGGGCGCCAGCCTTGCCGCATCCACCCAGCAAAGGAGTCCCCCACGTGCGCCGACCCACCCGCACCCTGACCGTATCTTTGATCGCCGCGCTCGCGCTGGCCGCTCCCGCCGCCGCCGGGGCGCGTGCCCTGCTGATCGACGGCTCGACCTCCGTCTTCCCGCTGATGACCCAGCTTGCCGCCGCTTACCACAAAGCGACCAAAGCACCGACCCCGAAAATCAACCAGGGCACCTCCGACGTCGGCGTCTCCGACGTGGCCGCCGGGCGTGTGGACATCGGCGACGTATCGCGCAACCCCGAAGAAGGCGACCCCAAAGGGCTTGTGTTCACCAAGATCGCTCGCGACGGCGTGTGCATGATCACCAATCCCAAGAATCCGATCTCAAACCTCAACCAGCAGACTGTGCAGGCGATCTTCACCGGCGACGTGCGCGAATGGAGCGAAGTGCCCGGAGCCAAGATCTCAGGTCCGATCGACCTCGTCGACCGCATCGCCTCCTCCGGTACGCAGGCCGCCTTCCAGGACATCTTCCTCGGCGAATCGCTGAAGATCTCCCCCAGCGCGGAGGCCGAGGAAAGCAACGGGCTCGTGCAGAACAAGGTCAAAACCGACGAAAACGCGATCGGCTTCGTGTCGTTTGCCTTCACCAGCGGCGTCAACCCAGTTGGCTACCAAGGAATCCCCTGCACGCTACAGAACGCCAAGTCCGGCCAATACCAGGGCGTGCGTAACTTCTGGATGGTGACCAAGGGCGCCCCCAAGGGACCCGCCAAGAAGTTCATCGAATGGATCGTCAGCTCGAAAAACGCCACGGCCCGCAAGATCATCAACTCCGAGTGGATCGCGGTCCACTGACACCCTCCGCCAGACCGGGTCGCCCTGAGGGCGGCCCGGTGGCGCCCTCAGGCATCTCCTCGGGGACGGCATGTTGAAGAGTCTTCTCAGTGGCCGCACGTTCCGAGATCTCCTGGGCGACGGAGCCCCAGCCGCCGAGCGGCGCACCGAGCTGGCGCTGCGTACGCTCGCAGTCGGCGTTCTCGTGGTGATCCTCGGCATCGCGATCGTCGTCTTCTCGAAAGCGTGGCCTTCGTTCTCGCACAACGGACTCAGCTGGTTCGGGAGCGGTGGCGATGTCGATACGCAGTTCGAGGCGATGATCAACGGGCCGCGCGATCCCGCCAACTACGTCTACCACTTCAAAGCCTGGCCGCTTATCTGGGCGACGATCCTGACCTCCGGGCTTGCCGTGATCTTCGGCATGGTCATCTCGATCCTGGCCGCCGTGTTCGTGGTCGAGCTCGCTCCGGCTCGCGTCAAGCGCGCGATCGATCCGACGATCCGGCTCCTGGCCGGGGTGCCGTCGGTCGTCTACGGACTGATCGGGATCCTTGCGATCGCTCCGTGGGTAGAACACAACTTCATCTCCCAGCAGCGCAAGCGCTCTGTCGAGTACGTGGTGCAGCTGACCGGCGCCAACCTCAGCGTGGCTGTCTTGATACTGACGGTGATGATCGTGCCGATCATGGTGGCGATCATCGCCGGGGCGCTCGAGTCCGTCCCACGCTCGTGGACCGAGGGCTCGGCGGCGCTCGGGGTCAACCGCTGGCGCACCACTTGGCGGGTGTCGCTGCGCACCGTGCGGCCCGCGATCGTGGCGGCGGCCGTGCTTGCGACCGCGCGTGCGCTTGGTGAGGCGATCATGCTCGCGATGGTCGCCGGCTCCCGCGGCTTCTCGCCCAATCCACTCGACGGGACCACATTTCTCTTCGAGCCGGTGCGGCCGCTTGCGGCGACGATCGTCCACTACGTCGAGGACCTCAACGTCGTCCCGGTGGAACATACGCTGTACGCGATGGCCGCGGTGCTGCTCGTCTCGTGCGCACTGCTGTCGCTCGCCGGCTGGGCCGCCAAGCAGCCGATGAAGCGCTACGGGATCCGGACGTGAGCGCAACCCAAGCCCTCACCCCTCCCCCTAGCTCGATCCGGAGCGCCAAGCAGCGCGACTCGATCCGCAGCTGGCCCCTGGCCGACCGCGTCGCCTACCTGCTCTGCTGGATCGTTGGCATCGGGCTGTGCCTCATGGCTGCCGCGATCGTCTTGTTCATGCTCGTGAAGGGGGTTTCCTACCTGCGTCCGAGCCTGCTGATCGAACACCCGAGCGCCTCACAGAACCAAGCGGCTTCCGGTGGCTTTCTCGACCCGATCGAGGGCACGCTGATTCTGACCGCGATCGGCATCGCGATCGCGGCTCCGCTCGGCGTGGGACTGGCGGTTTGGATGAGCGAGTATCAACGGCCAGCCTGGCTTGCGCGACTGGTCGAGTCGGGCATCGAGATGATCGCCGGCGCGCCAAGTGTGCTGCTTGCCATGTTTGGTCTTGCCCTGTTCGCACGACCGGCCCTGGCGTTCCTCTCGCAGACCTCGGCCGGCGGCTCGGTGTTCGGGCGCTCCTTCCTCACCGCGGGCGCGATGATGTCGCTGCTTGCCCTACCACTCGTCGTTGCCTCCACGCGCGAGGCGCTACTGCAGGTGCCGGCGCATGTGCGCGAGGCTTCCTATGCGCTCGGCAAGACGAAGGCCACGACGATCCGCAAAGTGCTGTTGCCCTCTGTGCGGCCCAGCATCGCCAACGGCGTCACGCTCGGTGTCGGGCGCATCGTCGGCGACACCGCGATCGTCGTGATCCTGCTGGGCGCGACCATCCGCCTTGAAGGCGCCGGGGGGGCGCCGCTGCTCTCGACGCTGCGCGGGACCGGCGGCACACTCACAAGCTACGTGCTGTTCAACTCGCCCGCCGGCGAAGGCAACGCGCACGAAAAGGCCTATGCCGCCGCGTTCGTGCTGCTGCTGATGGTGCTTTTGCTGAACGTGATCGTGATGCGACTCAACTCGAGCCGCGCGGGCACCGGCCAGAGCCTTGGTGCCTCGAGCCGCTGGCGCGTCATGACTGGGGCCTTGCCTTGGATCCGATGACGGGCGCGCTGACATATCCGGGCGCCGGTCACGAGCAAGCCGCGAGCTCACGGCCGATGTTCACAAGCAACGAAACGAGACGCCCGTGGAACCGCTGATGCCCCCTCCCGTGAGACGGATCGTGCTCGAGCGCGATCCAACCGTTGTCGATCCCACGCCCAACGGTTCGAGCGTGAGGACCGCAACGGCCGAGCGACCAAACCATTCCCCCCTTGCCGATGTCGGGTGGCAGGCAGCCGCCGACGTCCAGGAGCGCATGCGCATCGAAGGCGTCTGGCTCGCCTATGGCGAGAAGTGGGTGGTGCGCGACGTGAGCCTGCCGGTGCGCAAGGGCGAGGTGCTCGGCCTGATCGGGGCCTCAGGCTCGGGCAAGACGACGCTTTTGCGCTCGCTCAACCGCCTGACCGAGATCACCGCTGGGGCAGCGCGTGCTGGGCGCGTGACGCTCGACGGGCAGGAGATCGGCGAGATCGAGGTCAACTCGCTCAGGAGGCGGGTGTCGATGGTCTTCCAGCAGCCCAATCCCTTCCCGATGAGCATCTTTGAGAACGTCGCCTACGCGCTGCGCGAGGAGCATGGCGAGCGGGGGGCGCGCCGACGCAAACGCCGGTCGCGCGACGAGCTGATGCCCGCCGTCATGGACGCGCTGCGCCGCGCTGGGCTTTACGAGGAGGTCGCCGGCAACCTCGACCATCCGGCGCTGCGCCTCTCCGGCGGCCAGCAGCAGCGGCTGTGCATCGCGCGCGCTCTCGCGGCCGACCCGGAGGTGTTGCTGCTCGACGAGCCCTGCTCGGCGCTCGACCCGATCTCCACCGCGACGATCGAGCAACTGATCGTCGGCCTGCGGGCCGACGTCGCGATCGTGATCGTCACGCACAACCTGCAGCAGGCGATGCGCGTCGCCGACCACGTCGCCTTCATGCACCTCGGCGAGCTGGTCGAGTATGGGCCGAGCTCACAGATCTTCGACCACCCGCTGCAAGCGCGCACGCGCGAGTACGTGAGCGGGGCGTTCGGGTGAGATACCGCGCCGGCGGTGGGCGCCCACGGCTCGGGCGCAAGGGTCGCTTGTCGTTGTGGGGATGGATTGGGCGTGCCCGTGGTGCACCTGTGGCGATTGGCGCTGTCGCGAGCGGGCGGTTGGATGACCCGTCGCGAGGGGGATGGCGTGCCCGCGGTGTCACCGCGGCACTTGGCATTGGTCTCGTGGCAGTGACGCTCTGCGGCTGTGAGAGCACACAGGAACGCAGCGCGGAACTGCAGCATCACGCAAAACACGACGTGCTTGCCGCGCAGAGCGCAGCCGTGACCAAGGAGAGCACGAGCGTCAAGGTGCTGCAGAGCACGGTGGTCCATTCGAGCTCTCAGAGTGCAGTCGTCGTGGCGCTGCGCAACACCTCCACCCACACACTCGAGAACGCGCCGATCGAGGTGACGGTGCGCGACGCGCACGGAAATCTGCTCTACCAGAACAACGCCTCGGGTCTCGAGCCCTCACTGAGCACCGTCTCGCTGCTGTTGCCAGGCCAGGAAACGATCTGGATAGACGATCAGGTGACCGCAAGCGGCGTGCCCGCGAGCGCGAGCGCGCTGGTCGGAGAAGCTACCCAGGCCTCGGGGAGCATCCCCCAACTGAGCGTCTCAGGCACACATCAGAGCGCCGAAGCCGGGGCCGAAGCGACCTTCTCTGGGGGCGTTACCAATCATTCGCGGACTGCCCAGCAGAACCTCGTCGTATACGCGGTCGCACGCCGCGGAGGAAAGATCGTGGCCGCGGGACGTGCGGTACTGCCGGAAGTACCGGCACAAGGCACGAACGTTCCTTTCCAAATCTACTTCGTCGGCGATCCAAGCAAAGCGCAGATCCAGACAAGCGCGCCGGCCACGACATTCTGAAAGAGACATGCCCCTGCGCGTGCGGGGGCATCCGCCTTTTCGCGCTTTGGACTCCCGCACCTCAGTGACGTTTGCCGCGTTTGAGCATGATCCCCTCGATCACATGGGCGACCGTCTCGCAGGCATCGACCGCGGCCTCGAGTGACTCGAAGATGTCCTTCCAGCGGATCACGAACATCGGATCGGCGGCGCCACCGGCAAACAGCGAGGCGACGCCGTCGCGCAGCAGCCGGTCGCCCTCATTCTCAAGGCGATGGATCTCCACCAGATAGGGCCCAGGCTCGCCGCCGGCGCAGAGCTGCTGTAGGGCCTTGACGATCTGCTCGTCGGCGCCGACGAGCACGTCGGCCAGCTCGACGGCCTGCTCCATCGGCGCTTCCACTCCGTACAGCTGCAGCAGCGCCGCCGTCTGCTCGGTGTGGTCGATGACGTCGTCAAGCGCCGTGGCCAGCGCGTAGCCATCGCCGGAGTCGAATGGCAAGCGTAGGCGCCGTCCGCCGCCATTGAGCCTATGGATGATGTCGTGGGTGATGCGGTCGCCCTCCTGCTCGTAGGACTTGACCTCCTCGGCCAGGCCTGAGCGCTCGGGCAACTCGGCCAGCAGCTCGCGCAAAAGCAGGCCAGAGCGCAGAATGTTGCTGGCGGCATTCTCGACGAGCGTGACGAGCGTCGGATCGGCCGCGCGGCGAATGAAGGACATCCGACAAGGGTATGCACACTGCCGCGCCCGCGTCATCCGCTTCACGAGTTCTTTACGAGTCGATCACGACTTTGCAACTCCTGGGAGAGCCTCGAGCGCCACCCTGGTGTCGGTGGCCGTGCACCAGGACAGTTCCAGCACCCTCTATGCGGGTGAGCTCGAGATCAGGCTCGGCGAGGGCCTGGTGCTCGCAAGCGGCCGTGCGCTGACGCTGTCGGTGCGCGAGTTCGAGCTGCTCGGCGCACTGGCCGGCCGGGCTGGCGCGATCGTCACGCGTGAGGATCTGTACGCAGCCGTGTGGGGCGGGCAATTGCGCGCCGGCGATCGTTCGGTCGACGTCTACGTCAGCAAGCTGAGAGGCAAGCTGGAGCAGGCGATGCCCGACCGGCGCTTCATCCACACCCACCCGGGATTCGGCTATCGCTTCCAGCCGCAGCCGTGGGGACACGCGCCCGAGCTTTCACGAGATGTTCACAACGGGGCACCTGTCGAGTGATGAGACTGCGCTTGCACTGAGCCGGCGCAGGGGCCTGTTCGCCTGCTCGCCGTCCAAAAATCCAGTCATAGGAGACGTTGTGAACAAGAACAAGATCGGCGTGCTAGCAAGCTGCGCGCTGCTCACAGTCACCCTCGCCGCGTGCGGGAAATCGGGCACGAGCTCGACCAGCGCATCGACGAGCTCCTCGTCCGCGACCATCTCCGGCGCCGGCTCGACGTTTGCCGCCCCGGTCTACCAGCAATGGGGCTCAGGCATCTCAGGCCTGACCGTCAACTACAACCCTGTCGGCTCGGGCGCCGGCATCACGGCCCTGGAGGGCAAGACGGTGGACTTCGGCGCAAGCGACCCGCCACTGAAGCCCGCGGACTTCGCGACGCTCGAAAAAGTCGGTCCCGTCCAGCAGATCCCGATGTTCCTGGGCGCAATCACTGTCTCCTACAACCTCCCAGGCGTCAAGAGTGGGCTCAAGCTCGACGGCCCGACGATCGCAGAGATCTTCCTCGGCAAGATCAAAACCTGGAACGATCCGGCGATCGCCGGCCTGAACCCCGGCGTCTCGCTGCCCAGTACTGCGATCACGGTGATCCACCGCTCTGACTCCTCCGGCACCACCTCCGGCTTCACCGGCTTTTTGGCCTCGGTGAGCCCGGAATGGAAGAGCAAGGTCGGCGAAGGCAAGACCGTGCCGTGGCCCACGGGCACAGGCGCCAAGGGCAACGCGGGCGTCGCCGGCGCCGTGCAGCAGACAACGGGCTCGGTCGGCTACGTCGAGCAGTCCTATGCGCTCGAGCACAAATTCACATACGCCAGCGTGAAGAACAAGGCAGGCAACTACGTCGAACCGACGCTCGCCTCGACAAGCGCCGCCGCCGAAGGCGTCGAAGTGCCGGCCAACCTCGGCATCAAGATCAAGAACCCCTCCGCGCCGACGGCCTACCCGATCACCTCGCAGACGTTCGTGGTGGTCTACAAGGACATGTGCAAGGCGGGAGTGCCCGGTGGCGAATCAGCCGCCAAGGGCGTCGTGAAGTTCCTGGAATACGGTCTCGGCTCCGGCCAGAGCATCCTCAGCCAGGCCGACTACGCGGCGCTCCCTGCGGCGATCCTGACCAAGTCCAAGGAAGCCGTCACGGCACTGCAGTGCAACGGAGCCCCGATCACGGGCTGATGAACGCAAGCCGCCGGCCAAATAGAGTCTCGCTGATCGTGGATGAGCGAGCGACGATGGAGTCGAGCCGCGCAAGGCGCGGCTCGACGGCCGGCGACTAGGTAGTCCTATGGAGGCGGTATCTGTAGCCGGCGGCGGGCACTCGATCCTCGAGCGCTCGCCGCTGGCGCGCCTTCCGGATCGTGCGCTGCGCTGGGGCCTGACGGCTCTGGCCGCGTCGATCCTCGCGCTGATCGTCTACTTCTTCGTCAAGCTCGTCGGCGAAGCCGGCCCTGCGTTCTCCAAGTTTGGCGTGCTCGGCTTCACCTTCGGCAACAACTGGGACGTCAGCACCAACCACTTCGGTGCCTTGGCACTGCTCCTCGGAACACTGATCACCTCCGGCATCGCGCTGCTGATCGGCGTGCCCGTCGCCGTGGCGACAGCGCTGTATGTGACCGAGCTGTGCCCGCTGCGCATTCGCGGCCCCGTGACGATCCTGATCGAGTTGCTGGCCGCCGTGCCCTCGGTGGTCTATGGGCTATGGGGAATCTTCTTTCTGGCACCCAAGCTGCTCCCGGCCGAGCAGTGGGTCGCCGACAAGTTGTCCTTCGTGCCGTTCGTGGGCGGCGGCCTGGCGACGATCCCCAACTACTTCGTCACCGGACTGGTGCTCGCGATCATGATCCTGCCGATCGTCAGCTCGCTCTCGCGCGAGGTGATGAGCACCGTCCCAGCCGATCACAAGGAGGCGGCGCTCGGCCTCGGCGCCACCCGCTGGGAGATGATCCGCACCGCGGTACTGCCCTATTGCCGCAGCGGCATATCCGGAGCGGCGATGCTCGGCCTCGGTCGCGCAATCGGCGAGACGATCGCCGTGACGATCCTCGTCGGCAACGACCCCAAACTTGGCAGCCACCTGTTCGGCCAGGGCTACAGCCTCGCCGCGGCTATCGCAAATGAGTTCGGCGAAGCCCAGGAACTGCACCGCTCGGCGCTGTTCGCCGCCGGCTTGGTCCTGTTTGTCTTGACCCTGCTTGTCAACGCGATCGCGCGCCTGCTCGTGTTGCGCGCCTCGCGCACGACCAGGCCGAAGCGCACGGCGGCAGACTTCGCTCAAGCCGGCCCCGCGGTTGGGACGGGAACGGGCATATGAGATCGCAAAACGCAAAACCCATTGCGCGCAAGGCAAGAGCAATTACGGCCCGTAGGCGCCGACTCGCGATGGAACGTCCGACCAACAGGCCAATCCGATGAGCACCCCCGCGCCAGCCTTCGAGCGCTTCTCGCTGAGCCCTAGCCGGCGACGCAAAGACCGCGTAGCGCGCGGAGCGGTCGTCGCCGCCACCGCCGTCGCGCTCGTGCCGCTCGTCCTGATCGTCTACTACCTGCTCAGCAAGGGGCTCGGCTCCTGGAGCGTCAAATTCTTCACGACCGACCCGACCGGCAACACCTTCTTCGCCGCATCCTCGATCGGCGGCATCAAGAGCGCGATCCTCGGCACGATCGAGATGGTCGCGCTCGCCGCCGTGCTAGCGGTCCCAATTGGCCTCGGCGTGGCTGTCTGGCTCGTGGAGTACGGCAAGGCCACCCGCTTCGCCCAAACGGTGCGCTTCTTCATCGACGTGCTCACCGGCGTGCCTTCGATCATGTTCGGGCTGTTCATCTATATCGCCTTGATCGTTGGCACCGGCACTTCCTATGCCGCCTACAAGGGCGCCTTCGCCCTGTCGCTGCTGATGCTGCCAGTGGTCACGCGTGCGGCCGAGGTCGTATTGCTGCTCGTGCCGGGATCCCTTCGGGAGTCAGCGCTTGCGCTTGGCGCGCCACGCTGGAAGGTGATTTTCAGGATCGTGCTGCCAACCGCGCTGCCGGGTCTGCTGACTGGCATTCTGCTGGCGATCGCGCGCGCGGCCGGCGAGACCGCGCCGCTGCTGTTCACGGCAGGGGCGACGATGAAGACCGGGTTCAACCTCAGCGGCTTCATGAATTCGCTGCCGATGCAGATATACACGGATGTCACATCTCCGACCACAGCAGTGGTAAACCGTGCTTGGGGAGCGGCCCTGACGCTCGTCGTCATGATCCTCCTACTCAACCTCTTCGCGCGGCTGCTGGCGCGCCGTAGCAGCCTTCGATGAGCGCCCAGAAGCCGACGATCAGCCTAGAGAAGCCCACGATCAGCCCGGGGGAAACCACGATGAGTGCAGATGAGCCTACGATGAGCCCCGAGGATCAGCAAACCCAAATGCTCGACCCAAGCCGAAGCCAATCATCCAAGAGCCAGCAGAGCGCTCCGAAGGCGCCCGCCCAGACCCGCGCGACGGTCAGCGACGGGCTCGCCGTCAAGCTCGAGCAGCTGCGCGCCTTCTACGGCGATGTCGAGCAGGTCAAGGGCATCGACCTCGACTTCCATGCCAACGAGGTGACCGCGATCATCGGGCCTTCCGGGTGTGGCAAGTCCACGATGGTGCGCTGCATCAACCGCATGCACGAGGAGGTGCCGGGGGCCCATGCCAAGGGCAAGGTGCTGCTCGACGGCTTTGACATCTATGACTCGAGCGTCGACGTCGTCGCCGTGCGACGTGCGATCGGCATGGTCTTTCAAAAGCCAAACCCGTTCCCGACGATGTCGGTTTTCGACAACGTCGCGGCCGGCCTGCGCCTGGCCTCGCGCGGGCGCGGGGACCTGCACAACAAGGTCGAGACCGCCTTGCGCGGCGCGGGCCTGTGGGAGGAGGTCAAGGACCGCCTCTCAGAGGCGGGCGCCGGGCTCTCCGGCGGCCAGCAGCAGCGTCTGTGCATCGCGCGCTCGCTTGCGGTGGAGCCGGAGGTGATCCTGATGGACGAGCCATGCTCGGCGCTCGACCCGATCGCCACGCTGAAGATCGAGGAGTTGATCGACCAGCTCAAGAGCAAGGTCACGATCGTGATCGTCACGCACAACATGCAGCAGGCCGCGCGCGTCGCCGACCGCACCGCGTTCATGCTCAGCGGCGAGCTGGTCGAGGTCGGCCCGACGCAACAGATCTTCACCAACCCGCATGACTCCAGGACCGAGGAATATGTCACCGGAAAGTTCGGCTGAGGCCTGTGCCCACGAATTCATCTGAGGTCAACGCCGGACAGGCCACATCGCTGAACGCCCAGCAGGGCCGCCAGCACTTCCAGCAGCAGCTGCAGGAGCTCGAGAATCGTGCCCTGGGCGGGCTCGACGTCGTGATCGAGCAGCTCGACCGCACGCTCGAGGCGCTGGCCCACCAGGACGTGGAGCTCGCCCAGATGGTGATCGCCGACGACGACCGCATCGATGGGCGCTACTTGGAGGTCCATCAGGGCATCCTCTCGCTGCTTGCCACACAGGCTCCGGTCGCCGGCGATCTGCGCCTCGTCGCGGCGCTCTTGCACGTGATCGTGCATGTCGAGCGGATGGGCGATCAGTGCGTGAACATCGCCAAGCTGATCCCGCTGTCGGGCTACGAGCCTCCGGTGCGCCCGGAGGTGCTCGAGCTGATCCTGAAGATGGGCGCCTACGCCCGTTCTGAGATCGTCCAGTGCAAGGCCTCCTTTTCTGGGCGCGACGTCGGCCTCGCCGAAGACCTCGCCCGTCAGGACCGCGAGATCAACCGTCTCAATCGCGAGATCTTCCGGACGGCCCTCGAGATCGGCGACGACGCCGACACGCGCGAGTGGGCGATGCACATGATCCTGGTTGCGCGCGCTTTGGAGCGCATCGGCGACAACGCGGTGGATGTGGGTGAGCAGGTCGCTTTCGTCGTTACCGGCCTCTTCCGCGAGTTCTCCGACCAGACCAATCCGCTCGGCAACTGAGAACGTCTTCAGAGGAACCGTGCGGCGGGGCGGTCACGATCGATCGTGAAGGCGGGTTGCGTTACTCGCCTTT
>DATCEK010000079.1:0-58738 GCA_036510155.1 Solirubrobacteraceae bacterium
CTCTTCAGAGGAGACAGCGTTGTCGGGCCTTCGTTGCCGCTTTTTGTTTCTTCGGGTGGCGCACCCTCGTAGCAAGTCCACGAGAATGCGTTGTCGGGATTCTCGGCACGCGCATGAGCTGGCACATTCGGGAACGCCACAGCGCAGGCGTTGTCCATGCTAGGCGCCGGCCCGTGCACGGCAATCGGAACCGCGGCTCCGCCACTGTTCACACACGCCCAGTTTTCGTATGCGTATTCAGGTCCTTCGACCTGTCCTTCGCGCAACAGCGTGGTCGCACCAGACCCGTTCCCCAGGTAGCCAAGCCCTTCGCAGTAGCCGGCGATATCGAGGCCTCCGAGACGACCGTAGATGTATTCGCTTTCCCCACCGACGGGTGAGGATCCCGAGGATGTCCTGACCACAACGTAGGAAACGCCGCGGCCAGGCGGCGCCACAGCGGTGATCGTGCTGGCGGACTCCACATGCACATCCGACGCTCTGCCCGCACCCACGAATTCGACGGTTGCCCCTTCGACGAACCCGCTGCCCTCGATCGTGATTTCGTTGCCGCCCGCTTCAATGCCCCCGCCGTTGCTGAGGCTCGTGACCGTGGGGGTGACGGCACGTGCAAGCTCGGTGATGGCGTGTGCGCTCTGCGCGGCCACGTAAACGTTCGTGCCGTCCGGACTGACCGTGACCCGGCGGGCGTACGCCAAGCCGATACGTTCATTCGACGCCGCAGGTTCGCAGCCGCTCGCCGCTTCGGTCACGCATGGATTACCGGCGAGCTGAGTGAGTACGCCTCCGGACCCGCGCGCGAATGCGGCCACCGCGCTTTTGTTTGTGGACCTGCTCGACACGTAGACGTTGGATCCATCGGGACTTACGGCCACGCCAACCGGGCTCGCGATTTCCTTGGCTTCTGTGCATCCGGCGACGGATTTTTCGGTGGTAACACACTCGTTGGGAGCCCCTAGCTGTTCGAGGGCACCGGTACCCGTGCGCTTCAACTCGACTACCGAATGGGTCGCCGTCGAGGTTCCATACACGTTGTTGCCGTCGACTGACAGCGAGGTCTTCCGTGCCCTGGATGTGTTCGGCGTGCGAGCAACCGATCACAGTTTCGCTGATACACCCTTCTTCGAGGTGCAGTTGTTTCAACGCGCCTTCGGCGCCGCGTTCGAACGCCGCGATGTCCCCTTCCGCGGATGTGGCGCCCGCTCCGGTGTAGACGTCCTTGCCGTCGGGACTGACGGCCACGCCAATCGCTTCCTTGAGGCCAATCGCGGTCGTCGTCCCACACCCACTCCCTGACGTGTCGCTTACGCAGTCGTTTTCTCCGCTGAGCTGCGTCAACAGGCCAGTTTTCGTGTCGCGCTTGAACTCGGCGATCGCCTGGTCAGCGAAGCTCGTGACGTAGACATTTTCGCCGTCAGGACTGACGGTCACACCGTAAGGAAGTTCGAGGCCCTTGGCACCGGTCGTGCATTCGGTCGAAGTGGCTTCCTCCGTGATGCATCCAACCTTGGTCAGCAGACCGGTTTCCGCGTTGCGACTGAACTCGACAAGGTCGTTGGCGGCGCCCTGGCCGATCACATAGACGCTCGAGCCGTCCGGACTGATCGCCAGCGCGGCCGGGGATTCGATCGACGCCACTTCCATTTCGGCGTTCGTTTCGCACGCTGGTTCTGTCTTTGGCTTCGAGCTGAAGCAACCGATCACAGAGAGTGAGCCGTTCGCCGGGTTACGCGAGTACTCGATCAGGTCGCCCTGGACGGCCACCGAGTAAGCGCTGCGCCCGTCCGGGCTGACCTGTACGTCGTAGGCGTAGCTCAAACCGGACGGGACCGACTTGCCACATTTCGCGACTCCTTCTTCGACCTCCCCGATGCAAGCGAATGGTTCACCGAGCTGCGAGAGCGCTCCGCTTTCGACCGCCGCACTCGCTCGGCTCGGGGCGACGGCACATAGCGCGAGGAGGGCGATCGCTATCGAGGCGAGCACCAGCGCAGCGACCCCCCTGGATCGCGACGTACGTCCTCCGATGTAAGCCCCAGCCGTTAGCATCAGCGCGTGTCGAGGCGCGGATTATGACAGGGGACGAGTAAATGGGGCGCGCTGCCTGGGCAAGGCGCAAGGCGATGTTGCTGGTCGTGGCCGCGGTCCTGGCAGCGGGCATCGGCGTGCTTGCCTACGCGACCCACCTGTTGCGGCGCACCGAACTGCAGACGATCGATGCGCGCTTTTCGGTTCGGGGGAAGCAATCGGCGCCATCAAGCGTAGTCCTCGTTGGTATCGACGAGACCACCCTCGAAAAAATCAGGGAAGCGACCCCGAACATCGGCTACCCCTATCCGCGACGCTATGACGGGCGGGTGATCGACAACCTGCGCCGGGCTGGTGCCAAGGTGATTGCTCTAGACATCGAATTTCTGCGCGAAACCGATGTCACCGACGACAACGCGCTGATCGAAGCTCTTGAGCGCGCTAGCGGCAAGACGGTCTTGGCGACCGTCCAGATAGGTCACGGTGGCAGCACTCCGGTGCTCGGTGGCGACGAACACCTGCACGAAGTCGGGGCACGACCGGGTGAGGTGCATCTGACGTCGGATTCGGACGGCGCCGTGAGGCGTTTCGCGTTTTCCCAAAAAGGCCTTCGTAGCTTTCCCGTTGTCGCGGCAGAAACCGCAACGAGACGCCCAGTCCAGGCCTCTGACTTCGAAAAAGGCACGGTGCCGATCGACTATGCAGGTCCGTCCGGGACGATCCGCCAAATTTCCTATTACAACGTCCTCACCAAAAATTTTCCCGCGAGCGAGGTACAGGGGAAGGTTGTGGTCGTCGGCGCGACCGCACCTATCCTGCAAGACATCCACCCCACCGCTACGAGCGGTGATATGCCCGGCCCCGAAATCTGGGCCAACGCCACCGCCACCCTCCTAAGAGGCATTTCCCTCCGCGGTGTAGGCGGCGGTCTGAACCTCCTGCTGATCGTCCTGATGGGGGCGCTGACACCCCTCAGCAGCTTGCGCGTGCGTCCCTGGCGTGCTCTTGCCGACGCACTCGCGGCCGCCATCCTCTTCACCGTCCTGACCCAGATCCTGTTCAACAGCGGCTGGATCGTCAGCTTCGTCTACCCGCTTCTCGCCCTTGCCCTCGGAACGCTCGGGACGCTCGCGATCCTCTACCTGAGCGAGGCGATCGAGCGCCAACGCACGCGCGACGTGTTTTCCCGCTTCGTGCCCGCCGATGTGGTCGACCAGGTGATGGCGCGCACTGACGAGAATCTGCGACTCGGGGCCGTCGAGCGCGACTGCACTGTGCTCTTCTCCGACCTGCGCGGCTTCACCAGCTTCTCCGAGAACCAACCCGCCGAACGCGTCATCGAGGTCGTCAACTGCTACCTGAACGAGATGACCGAAGCGATCATGGCCGCCGGCGGGACCCTGATTGCCTACATGGGCGACGGCATCATGGCCGTGTTCGGCGCGCCGCTCGAGCAACCCGACCATGCCGACCGGGCGCTCACCGCCGCTGTCGAAATGATCGGGCCGCGCCTTGCGAAGTTCAACGGCTGGTTGAAAGAGCAAGGGCACGAGCACGAGTTCGTGATGGGTGTCGGCATCAACAGCGGCAGCGTCATGGCTGGGAACATCGGCTCCGAGCAGCGCGTCGAGTACACGGCGCTCGGCGACACGACCAACACTGCTTCTCGGCTGGAGGGTATGACCAAGGGCAGCGGGCACATGCTGTTCATTGCCGACACGACACGCGAGCGGATGCGCAATCCGCCCGAGAGCCTGACGCTCGTCGGCGAGTTCGAGGTGCGCGGTCGCGTTGCCAAGGTTCCCGTGTGGACCGTTACAGCCGATGCTAAGCTCCCGCCCGACCTGAGCACTACCCAGACCTGAGCACGACCCGAAATCGCGTCCTTGCGTCACCAAAGCTCAATCACCTCGCTGTCATGGATCCCCTCTGAGGCGATCGAGGGCAGCATGCGCATTCCCTTCGACGCTGGGATGGCTCACTACGATCCCCCGCCGCCGGAGAAGATCGACGATCTGCAAGCGCTCTGCGACGAGGATCGCTTTCGCTTCGCCAACGTCCTCGACGCTTGGATCGAGGTGGACGAGAAAGGCAAGATCAAGGACTTCGGCTACAGCGGCCGGGGCCTGATGGGCAGCACCACCGTGAAGATGGGGCCCGTCGCTCGGACCTTTGAAGCCATCGGCCTACCCACGATCCAGAAGAAGCCTGAGAAGGGCAGGGACTTCGTGCGCTTCGTGCAGACGACAGGCGGACGCACAGGGGTGCCGGCGCCGCGCCGGGTCAGGCGCAAGCCGTTCATCCAGTGGCAGGCGCCGCTCGTCTGGACGACCCTCACCCTCACCATCTACACCGACGGGCGCGCCGAAGGATCGATGGTCGGCGCGAGCCGCTTCCCACGCCACTGGATCTACGACAAGGACGGCCGACTCTCGCACAAGTCGGGGCTGGCCGACTTCAAGGACTGGTATCGCAAGTCCTTTGGCCGCCACACACCCTGGGGCGATCAAGAGTCCAAGGCGCTTGTGACCGCTGTGGAGAGCGCGCTGGAGCGCAGGCTCTCCGAGCAGCTGATGCGCGGTACCCGAAAGGGCACAAGTACCGCCAAGCCGAGAATCGAAAAGCTCGAGGCTGGGACGACGCTTGTAAAGCAGGGTGAGCGCGGGACCGAGGTTTTCTTGCTGCTCGACGGGGTATTGCGCATCGAGCATGACGGAGAGAGACTTGCGGAGTACGGGCCGGGCGCGATGTTGGGCGAGCGCGCGCACCTGGAGGGCGGGGTGAGGACTTCGACGCTCGTGGCGGTCACCGCGTGCAGGGTGGCGGCGGTGGATGGTTCCCAGCTCGAGCGCGGGGCGCTGCAAGAGCTGTCGGAGGGTCATCGTCGGGAGGGGAAGCGTCCCAAGAAGCCCGTGCGGGACTAGAGACCGTGCGTGTTCATCTCTGCGGCGTGCGGGGCTCCACCCCGGCGCCCGGCGGCGAATTTCTGCGCTACGGCGGGCACACCTCTTGCGTGGCGATCGCCCACGACGATCGGCCCTTCCCGACTTTGATCCTCGATGCCGGCACGGGCATCCGCTCGGTGACGGGGCTGCTCGGTAAGCGCGCCTTCAGCGGCACGATCCTGTTGACGCACTTGCACTGGGACCACGTACAGGGACTGCCGTTCTTCCACGCCGGCGACAACGACGACGCTCACGTGAGCCTGTTGCTGCCCGAGCAGGAGGACGGGGCGGACGCCGTGTCTGTACTGGCGCGCTCGATGTCACCGCCCCACTTCCCGATGCGCCCGGACCAGCTGCGTGGTAGCTGGAGCTTTGCGACGCTCGCTCCGGGCGCTGGGGAGTTCGACGGCTTCAGCGTGCTGGCGCGCGAGATTCCGCACAAGGGCGGGCGCACATTTGGCTATCGCCTCAGCGATGGACACTCGACGTTCACCTACATGCCCGACCATTGTCCTACCTCGCTCGGCGCAGGGCCGGACGGGTGGGGCGAGTATCATCCCGCCGCGCTCGAACTTGCCGCCGCCACCGACGCGCTGCTGCACGACTCGCAGCTGCTCACACGGGCCGAGCTGGCCTCTGAAGGACGTTTCGGGCATGCGGCCGCCGACTATGCGGTTGAGCTTGCTCGCCATGCCCAAGCTCGCCGTGTGCTGCTGGCCCACCATCGACCCGACCGCAGCGACGATGCGCTTGACGAGTTGAAAGCGCGCTTCGCTGCAACGCCCGACGTTGACGTGATCGTCGCCGCTCAGGACACCGTGCTGCAATTGTGAGCATGCAGGAGGCAGACGCGGTCGTCGTGGGGTCAGGCCCGAACGGTCTTGCCGCGGCGCTCACGCTCGCACGCACTGGACTGAGCGTTCACGTATACGAGGGGGCCGAGACGCCCGGGGGCGGCTGCCGCACCCAAGAGCTGACGCTGCCCGGCTTTGCGCACGACGTCTGCTCGACCGTTCACCCACTGCTCGCGGCCTCTCCCTTCTTCACTGAGACACCGCTTCAGGGGCTGTCGCTGAAGACCCCGGATATCGCCTTTGCCCACCCGCTCGACGGTGGGCGGGCGGCGTTCGTCTCAGACTCGGTCGAGCAGACCGCGACAGCACTCGGCCAGGATGCGCGCGCCTATCGCCGCATCTTTGCCAAGCTCGTCGAGGACACGGACGCGATCGTGCCCTCGGTGCTCGCGCCCCTGCTCTCTCCCCCGGCCCATCCCCTGGCGATGGCCCGCTTCGGCCTGCTTGGGCTGTGGCCGACGACCGTGCTCGCCCGACCCTTCAAGACCGACGAGGGGCGTGCGCTGCTGGCTGGGTTGGGCGCCCATTCGATGCGACCGCTCGGGGCGCCCGGTACCGGTGCGTTTGCGTTGTTGCTCGGGGTGCTCGCGCACGCTGTGGGCTGGCCGGTCGTCGAAGGTGGCAGCGCGCGCATCGTCGATGCGATGCTGGCCGAGCTTCAACGCTGCGGCGGCCAGTTGCACAGCGACCACTGGATCGCTGACCTGGACGAGCTTCCGCGCGCGCGCGCCACACTGCTGGACGTTGCGCCCCACAACCTGCTCGAGACCGCTGGACCGCGCCTGGGCCGGCGCTACCGCAAAGCCATGCGTCGCTTCAAATACGGACCCGGCATCTTCAAGATGGACTGGGCGCTGGATGGGCCCGTTCCCTGGCAGGCAGAGGTCTGCCGCGCAGCGCCGACGCTACACATCGGCGGTAGCTTCGAGGAGATCGCGCGCAGCGAGAGCGAGGTCGCCGCCGGGCGCCACGCAGAGCATCCCTTCTGCATCACCGTGCAGCCCTGTGTGGTGGACCCGACACGCGCGCCTGAGGGTAAGCACAGCTTCTACGCCTACTGCCACGTGCCGTCGGGTTCGGATCGAGACATGAGCGAGCGCATCGAGGCGCAGATCGAGCGTTTCGCTCCCGGCTTTCGTGACCTCATCCTCGCGCGCCACAGCGTCAACGCCGTGGAGACCGAGCGGCACAACCCCAATTACGTTGGCGGCGACATCAACTCCGGTGCTGCCACTTTGCGCCAGACCGTCTTCCGTCCCAGCCCCAGCCCGCATCCATACCGTACGCCGATCCCAGGCGTCTACCTGTGCTCCTCCTCGACGCCGCCCGGCGGTGGCGTGCACGGTATGTGCGGCCAGGGCGCCGCGCTCGATGCGCTAAGCCGGCTGAGCCTGTAGGTCGAGCGTCACCTGAGCGCCCGCGCTCGTGCGGTGCTTGGCCTCGTGCTCCAGCAGCCACACCTTGCGCTCGAGCCCTCCCCCGTACCCCGTGAGCGAGCCGTCGGCGCCGATCACGCGGTGGCACGGCACGACGATCGCGACCGGGTTGCGCCCGTTCGCCAGACCGACGGCGCGCGAGGCTTTTGGGTTGCCGACCCAGCGCGCCAGCTCGCCGTAGCTGATCGTCTCCCCGTATGGGATTTCACAAAGGCTCGCCCATACGCGACGTTGAAACTCGGTTCCGCGCATGTCCAGCGCCATCTCGAACTCGGTCAGCTCACCGGCAAAATACGCCTCGAGCTGAGCGACGACATGCCCGAGTCCGTCGTCGTCTCGGCGCGCGTCGGCTGGGATTTTTTTGGGGTGACGCTGTTCGTGCATTTGGATACCAGTGAGCTTTCCTTCCTCAGAGGTGATCGTCAGCTCTCCGATCGGACTGTCCATCGTCGTGGTCATGCTCGTGGGCAGGCTCGTGCCTATTGGTGTCATGCTGCCTCCTGTGCCAGCGTCCCTGTGGACGCTGGTTCGACGCTTTCGCCACTACGACGCGGCGGCCAATGGTTGATCGGGTGCGGTGTGGCCGACCAGAGGTACTGCACCGCATAGGCCCGCCACGGTCGCCAACGCTCGGCGCGGGCGCTGAGGGCGCCGGGCGAGGCCGGCAGGCCGAGTGCCTCGGCGGCGCGACGTACACCAAGGTCAGCGACTGGGAAGGCGTCGGGATCGCCGAGGGCGCGCATCGAGATCACCTGGGTCGTCCATGGACCGAAGCCTGGCAACTCCGCGAGCGTCGCGAGCGCCTCGGCGCGATCGCAGCCCGGGTCCAGCGACAGACGTCCGCTCGACAGCGCGTCGATCAGAGCGGCGAGCGTGCGCTTGCGCGTGGCCGGCATCGCAAGCTGCGCCTCGCGCAGCGCCGCGGGCTCTGGAAAGAGGTGGGTGAGCGTGCCGTGCTCGTCCTCCAGCGGCTCACCGTGAGAGGCAACCAGGCGCGCCGCGTGCGTGCGTGCCGCAGCCGTGGAGACCTGTTGGCCAAGGACGGCGCGGATCGCGAGCTCGGCGCCGTCGACACAGCGCGGCACGCGCCGTCCGGGCGCCCTCGCCACCACTGGACCCAACTGTGCGTCTTTGCTCAGGAGCTCATCTATCGCGACCGGGTCGGCGTCGAGGTCCAGCAGCCAACGGCAGCGCGCTATCGCGGTCGTCAGGTCGCGCAAGTCTGAGAGCCGCGCACGACAGACGACGTGCTCCGGCGTGGGCACGAGTTCGACGATGCCTGGTCCATGTGGCAGACGCAGGCTACGACGGTAGGCGCCTTCGCTCACCTCCTCGACCCCTGGGATCGCTGTCGCGGCGAGGTGTCCGAAGAGGTTCTCGGGGGCCAGCGGCTTGCGAAACGGCAGCCGCAGCAGGATCGCGCCCTGCGCACCGGCACCGGCACCGGAGAACTTCTCGACGCCCTCGCTGCGCCGCTGGGACCCCCGCCCGGAGTCACGCTTGCTTGCGCGACGCCGCAGCTCAGTTGGGGAAAGCGCAAATACAGCATGGACCGTCTCGTTGAACTGGCGCACGCTTGCGAAGCCTGAGGCAAAGGCGATCTCGACCATCCTCAGCGTGGTTGTCTCGATCAGTACGCGCGCAGTCTGCGCACGCCCAGCGCGAGCGATCGCGATCGGCCCCGCGCCAAGCTCCGACAACAGCAGTCGCTGCAACTGGCGCACGCTGTAGCCAAGCCTTTTTGCAAGACCTGGCACGCCCTCACGATCCACAACTCCATCGCCGATGAGACGCATCGCGCGCGCTACGACGTCCGCGCGGCCGTCCCACTCCGGGGAGCCTGGAGCAGCATCGGGGCGGCAGCGCTTGCACGCGCGAAAGCCGGCCTGTTGCGCCGCGGCGGCCGTAGGGTAGAAGCGCACATTCTCGCGCTTGGGCGTCATCGCCGGACAGCTCGGCCGACAGTAGATGCCGGTCGAGGTCACAGCCGTGATGAACCACCCGTCAAAGCGCGGGTCACGCGACTGAGCGGCCTGGTAACAACGGTCGAAGTCCTCGATCACGCCTTCAAGTCTGCCCTACCGACAGGCAGAAGTCTGGCGGTTTTGCGACATGACCGTTACAGGCCGTTGAAAGCGAGCAGCCCTACGCCGCGGCGCTGCTGAGTCGCCGCTCGCGCGTGGAGCGCCTGACCAGCAGGGCGCCCCACTCGGCGTCGTCCATCTCACATGGCTCGCTTTCGGCCAGGAACTCGCGCAGCACGGCCGCCAACGCCTCGGGCTCTTCCAGGTGCGGGAAGTGCGCTGCTCGCGGGAGGGTGCGATAACGGCTGTTTGGCACGGCTTCGTGTGCGCGGCGGCCGTGCTCCAGCGGGATCGTGTTATCGCGCTCTCCCCATACGATCATCGTCGGCATCGACTCGAGCAGGTACAGGCGATCGGTTGCGCTGACGCGCTGGCCGCGAACGTCAATCACTGCGCGCAGCGTCTGCAGGAAAGCCTCGCGTGCCTGCGAGCGCTCCAGCGGGCGCAACGCGCGGGCGACCGCCTGCACGTAGGCGCCCTGGCGCACGCCGGCGCGACGCAAGCGAGTGCCCGCGCCCCACACGGCGCCGAGCAGCCGCGGATGCGCCGCAAGCGACAACGCCGCCGACATTCCCGGAAGCGCGGCGGTGCGCAGCATCGGGCTGACCTCGTGCCCAAGCCCGCCACTGGACACGAGCACAAGACGCTGAACGCGAGCCGGGAATTGGTAGAAAAACTGCATCGCCACACCGCCGCCGAGCGAGTGGCCGACGATGCTCGCGCGCTCGATACCAAGCGCGGTGAGCAGGTCGCGAATACTCGCAGCATGGGCGCCCAACGAATAGTCCCCACGCGGCGCAGCCGAATCGCCGTGGCCGATCAGATCTGGCGCGATGACCGTGTAGTCGCTTGCCAGGTCCAGCGCGACCGACTGCCAGTGGCTCGATGAGTTGAGCATCCCGTGGATGAGCACGACAGGCGGCCCGTCGCCCGCAATCCGGTAGACCGCGCGGCGTCCGTGCAACTCGATCTGCCACTCGTCGAAGTTGGGCACCTGGCGAGCAACACTAGCAACGGCGCTGGCGCTCGGGACAAACGGTCCGGCAGTAAAGCCTTGCCGTATGCGGCCCCTACGCGCGAGCACCCGCTTGCGGGTCCAGGCGAGACATCGTCACAGCCGCTTTCAGATCGGCACCGGCACCGCCCATGTAAAGACCCTTGACCGGGGGCACGTCGGCGTAGAAGCGCCCATGCCCGATCTTCACGTGGGTCTCCCCCGCCAGCCGCCGGTTCGTCGGGTCGGCTCCCACCCAGATCGGCTCGCCGTGACCGTCGGTTCCCGGGAGCAGCGCCTCCAGCCAGGCGTGCGTGTCAACCTCGAGCGAATCGGCGCCGCCATCCTCCGGTGCCGCCCACAGGTAGCCCGAGACATAGCGCGCGGCGATGCCGAAGCGGCGCAGCAGCACCAGCGAGAGGTGCACGAAGTCCTGGCAGACCCCGGCGCGCGTTTGCAGCAAATCTTCGACGGTCGATCCGACATATGTGACCCCGGGCCGATATTCGAAGCGGTCGGGTATCCGCTCGCACAACTGCTCGAGCATCACCAGGGGGCTGACGCCTGCTAGCTCTGCCTGCATCTCCTCGAGGCCCGCGATCATCGGCTGGTCCTGCCATGGCAGCGCGAACTCACCGGCTGCGTCGATGTAGGCATCGCTGTCGACGCTCTCCCAAGATCCGCGCGGAGGGTCGGGCGGATCGGAGGTGACGACCCGCGCGCGCACGTCGATCGTGAGACTTTCGTGGGCTGTGGGCACGCCGAACTCGAGCACCTCGGTGCCGAAGTAGTCGAGGTGGCGGCTGACGCGGGCCTCGGGCTCGATGCGGGTGTGGAACTCGTCACAGCGCTGCGAGGAGGTCGTGGCTGGGCGCACCCGCAGCGCGTTGAGGTTGTCCGAGACGGGGGCTTCGTAGTGGTATTCGGTCATGTAGCGGATCGCGAAGTGCACCTAGTGTCTCTCCTGTCCTGGGGTGGCACCGGCAAAGTAGCGCTCGGCGACGTCGGCGTCGATGCTGGCCAACTCCTGTTGGGTGCGCTCGCAAATGCCCGACAGCTCGGCGCCGTCGGGCAGCGCGCGACGCTGAAAGTCAAGGTCTGCAACGAGGCGGCTGACACGCAGCACGGGCTTTGAGTTGCGCGGACCGGCGTCGGCGTTGGTGAAGGCGTCGTGCAACGAGTCGGCGCAGGCAGCCACGCTGTCTGGATAGGCACGCTCGAAGAGAAGAAAGCGTGCGACGGGATGGGCATTCGGTGGAGCGGTCACGGCTCGCAGATATGCGTGAAAGCCACCGACGGCCTGCAGCAGGATCAGTGCGTGCCCGTCTGCCTCGGCGTGTTCGCCTGCGGGCAGCGCGATCCTCAGCATGCGCAGGACCATGTCTGAGACCTCGATCGTGCCACCGGCATCCAGGAAGCACTTGGCTTCGTCGCGCAGCATCGTGCGCGACGCCACACCCCAGATCAGCGCGGTGCGCTGCTTGACGTACTGGGCGGCCAGATGAGGGTTGGCAGGAGCGCGTAGATCCGGAGCCCACCCGTCCCGGCCGCCGCTGCGCAGGCTGAGCGTCGTCGTGTTGATCGCCTCCCACATCTCGGCGCTGATCACGTCGCGCACGGTGCGCGCACCCTCACGTGCACGCTCGACGCTTGCCATCATCGAGCCTGGGCGCTCTGCGTCGAGCGTGAGCCGCGCCAGAGCTGCTGCGCTGCCGGCATGTTCGCGCTCTACTTCGTCGCCGAGCATTGCCAGCAGGCCGCGTGCGCCGAAGCTGACGCCCGAACCGACGTCAGAGGCGCCTTGGACTTCGGCTTGGAAGACCGCCTCGACGGCGCGCGCGGTGAACTCGGCGCGCGCCAGGTTGCGCCCTAGCCAGTAGAGATCGTGAGCGATGCGCGCGAGCATCAATTCTCCCGAAACAGCGTGGACCGCCCCTGTTGTTGTTGGGGCTGTTTCTGCTGTTCCTGCTGTTCCTGCTGTTCCTGCTGTTGCTGCTGTTCCTGCTGTTCCTGCTGTTCCTGCTGTTGCTGCTGTTGCTGCTGTTGCTGCTGTTGCTGCTGTTGCTGCTGTTGCTGCTGTTGCTGCTGTTGCTGGCCCATCCATGCGCCGTAGCGCAGGTCCGGCAAAGCCGGCGGCAGCGTATCGGCGATCGGCGGCCCTGCCCGGTCTGCGTCGTCACCGTCCTCCAGTACCCAGGTGTCCTTGGAGCCGCCACCGCGCGAGGAGTTGACGATCATCGAGCCCTCTTCCAGCGCCACCCGCGTCAAGCCGCCGGGGACGATGTCGATGCGCTCACCGAACACCGCGAAAGGGCGCAGGTCGACATGGCGCGGTCGCAGGCTGCCGTCGGCTGCGACCGTGGGGACCGTCGAGAGGCGCACGACGTCCTGGGCGATCCAACGCTCCGGATGAGCTCTTATGAGGGAGTCCATGCGCGCGATTTCGCTGTCGCTCGCATGAGGTCCGATCATCACGCCTTTGCCGCCGGACTCGCCGGTCGGCTTGACGACGAGCTCGCCTAGTCGGCCGAGCACGTGCTCGCGCACTTCGCGGTCTGAAAGCAGGTAGGTGCGCACGTTCTCGAGGATCGGCTCCTCGCCCAGGTAGAAGCGGATCATCTCCGGGACGAAACAGTAGATCGCCTTGTCGTCGGCTACGCCCGTCCCGAACGCATTTGCGATCGCGACGCTGCCCGCGCGATAGGCGCGCACCAGGCCCGGCACGCCCAGCAGCGAGTCGGGCATGAACTCGAGCGGATCGACGAAGTCGTCGTCCAGACGGCGGTAGACGGCATGGACGCGCTCCAGGCCGCGGGTTGTGCGCATGTAGAGCACGTCGTCGCGCACGACCAGATCTGAGGCCTCGACGAGCTCGACTCCCATCTGGCGTGCAAGGAAGGCGTGCTCGAAATAGGCCGAGTTGGCCGGCCCGGGTGTCCAGACGACGACGGTGGCCTCGCTCTCAGCCGAAGGGGCAACCGAGCGCAAGGCGCCGAGCAACAGCTGCGGATAATGGTCGACCGGACGCACGCGGTAGGACGCGAACAGCTCGGGCACCAGACGCGCCATGGCGGCGCGGTTCTCGAGGACATAGGAGATGCCCGAGGGGATGCGCACGTTGTCCTCGATCACACGCCAGGAGCCGTCGCTGTCGCGCACCAAGTCGCAGCCGGCCACGTGGCAATAGACCCCTCCGGGCGGGCGGATGCCATGCACTGCGCGTGCGAAATGGGGGCATCCGGCCACCAGGCGCCACGGGACGAGGCCCTCGCGCACGATCTCGCGCGCGTGGTAGATGTCGTCGACGAAGTGGTTCAGGGCGCGGATGCGTTGCGCCAGGCCACGCTTGATTGCACGCCATTCCTCGCCCGTGAGCACGCGCGGCACGAGATCCAGCGGGAAGGGGCGTTCGTGCGAAGCGCCGCTCTCGCCGCTGGTCTCGAAAGTGATGCCCTGCTGCATGAAGATCGCATCGCGCCTACGACCGGCCTCGACCAAGCCCTCGGGGCCCAGACGGGCCAGCTCGGCGACAAGCGCCTGGGCCGCTGGGCGCGGCGTGCCGTCGAGCTCGTATAGCTCGTCGCGGAACGGAGCGCGCGGCCGGTAGCCGGCCTCGAGCATGTCTGTTGCCAGGCCCACCGCGAGATTCTCGCCTTGCGCGGCGCTCGGCGCCTTCGACGGTTGGAGCAATTCCCGAACCCCGAGATGCGCTTTTGTCACAACAGGCCCCAAGGAACAGCGCCACGCCCGAGCCTTGGATCCTGTGAGTCCGCGGCTCGGACGTGGCGCTCGCTTACTGCTTGACCGGCGCCTGGCGTCCCTTGACGCCTTATTTCAGCGTCATATTCGGCTCTCCGGCCGAGTTGAGGCCTTCGCCTGAGGTTGTGCAGGTTCCCCCCTTGGGGGTGCCGGCGTTGTAGGCCTGGGTCAGGCAATTGCGTAGCGCGAGCTGCGCCCAGTAGTTGGGGTGCAGGTCTTCCTGGATCTCATATGGCGGGAAGATCGCGCTGACTGTGCGGATCTGGTTGATCCACTCGGTCTTGTTTGGCGCGCCCGTCTGTTTCCAGGAGGTGAGGCCCTCTTCCTCGAGTAGGCCAACGCCTTTTTCGCAGAGGCGATGGCCGTTGAAGGCGCTCGAGAGTTGCATCGTCTTGACGTTTGTGAGACCGGATTCTTCGGCGGCTTTGAAGACGGCGCCGTCGATCGTGGGGAGCATTTTCGCGTCGGCTTCTTCGGCATCGTGGTTCCACAGTCCACAGCCGCCGACTTCCTGGCGTGTATAGCCTTTCTGGGAATAGCGGAAGCCCGAGCCGGTCGAGGGGATCGGCGAGGGGTAATCCTGCACCAGGATCGTGTACTGCGTGCTGGAGTAGCCGGCGTTGGTCATCGCTTTGCCGATGTTCTGGATCGCTGTCTTGATGGCCGCCTGCTGGGTGGCGAGATTGCCCGGCGTGAAGTTTTCGGTCACCGATTTTTCTTCGCTGCAGTAGGCGGGCCACCATTCGGGGCTGAAGAGGAAGTCCTCGACGCAGGTTTGCACGATGCTTGCGAAGTTGAAGTTGTTGCCTCCAATCGACAGCGGCACCAGCTTCACGTTGTGCGTTTTCGCGAATTTTTCGAGCATCAGTGCTTGACCTTCGTGGCCACCCGAGTTGTAGAAGTCAATGCCAGGCTTGAAGTCTTCTTCCTCTGTGAATGAGGATGTCTTCGCGCCCGAGCAGGCGAGGTTCTCCCCATCGACGCTACCGCCGATGTAGACCTCGGCCGACTGCGAGCGGTGACAGGCCGGGATCAGTTCGGCTGTGTGTCCGGAGTTGTCGTCGTAGGCTTTTTCGCCCAGCGCGTCGATCTCCGAGGAGCTTTCGTTGGTGTTTCCGGCCCAACGCCCGGCCTCGCCGGAGATGTAGGAGTCGCCGAGGCTGACGACCCACGGGGTGCCTTCTCCGGGGCCTTCGGCGTGAGCGGGAGCTGTTGCCACCAGGCCGAGCAGCGCCAGCGCCGAGGCCAGGACGGCAGCGAGGATCGCAAGCGCGTACGGCGCGCGCCAGCCTCCCGTGTGGGTGGTTGAAATGCCCATTGCAGTGTCCCTTCCAATGACCCGCGCCGGACCTTGTGCCCGACGCTTTGCAGGCGACACTAGCGCGACGTCAAAGTCAATGCAACAGAATCTGCCGAAAGGTCAGTCAGTTTCGTTGCCCTAGGCGTTCTCTGCCCGGCGCGCCGGGACCTCGCCCCACAGCTGCTCCAGGCGGTAGAACTCGCGCGTCGCCGGCGTGAAGATGTGCACGACCACGTCGAGGTAGTCCATCAGGATCCAATCGGCGCTGCTGAGACCCTCGACGCGGCGCGGCAGCAGGTCGTGCTCATGCTTGAGGCCCTCGAGGATCCCGTCGTGGATCGCCTTGGTCTGGCGCTCGGTGGCGCCCGTGCAGATCACGAACCAGTCTGTGTAGCCCAGCAGCTCGCGCAGGTCCAGCGTGACCAGCTCGGCGGCCTTCTTGTCCTCGGCGTAGCGGCAAATCTGCTCGAGCAGCTCCTGAGAGGTCATCTCCCACTCCCCGTGCGTCCTGCCGGCCGGCGACCGTAGAGTTCGTGCTCGGCTATATAGGCCGCCACCTCGCGACCCACCAAATCCTCGATCGGCTCACCGGCCGTCAAGCGCTTGCGCACCAGCGAGGAGGACACGTCGACCCGCGGCATCGACACAAACTCGACGTGTGCCTTTCCCTCCAGCGGCGCTAGCGCGTCGAGCACATCGCGCCGGCTTCTATCCTCGCGCTCTGCCACCGCGAGGCTCGCCAGCTTCAGGATCTCACGCGGCTCGCGCCAGGAAGCCAGCGTGGTGGCCATATCGGCGCCGACGATCAGGGTCAGCTCTGCGTCAGGGTCGCTTGCGTGGATGCTTCTCAGGGTATCGACCGTGTAGGACGGGCCTGGGCGCTCCAGCTCCAACCTGCACACGTCCAGGCGCGGATCTTCGTCTATCGCCAGCTGACACATCCTCATGCGGTGCTCGGCGCCCGGGTCCCACTTGGCGGGCTTGTGCGGTGGGATCAGGACGGGCGTCAGCAGCACTCGCCCGAGACCCAAGTCGCTCGCCGCGGCTCGAGCGAGCGCGAGATGGCCGACATGGGGCGGATTGAACATTCCGCCGAGGATCCCGAGGCGCTCTTTGATCACCGACGAGGGATCGATATCGACGGATCCTGTGGAACCCACCACGTCACGCACGGACGTGGCCGGCGCCTTCGACCAGGTACTTGAACGTGCACAGCTCCCTGAGCCCAATCGGGCCGCGCGCATGGAGCTTCTGCGTGGAGTTCCCGATCTCTGCGCCCATCCCGAACTCGCCCCCGTCGGTGAAGCGCGTCGAGGCGTTGACGTACACGCAGGCCGCGTCCACGCCGAGCTGGAATTCGCGCGCGCTGGCCGTGTCTTTCGTAACGATCGCCTCGGAATGGCCGGAGCCGTGGCGAGCGATGTGGTCGATCGCCTGCTGTGTCGAGTCGACGACCCCGACCGCCAGCGTCAGCGCCAGGTACTCAGTGTCCCAGTCCTCATCGCTGACCGGCGTCGCGAGCGCCGCGGCCTCGCCGGCATGCTCTGCAACGCGGTCATCGACGCGCAGCTCGACGCCGGCGCCCCCGAGCGCTGCCAGTGCTCTCGGCAGGAAGAGCGGGGCGATGTCGGCGTGGACTAGCAGCGTCTCCGCCGCGTTGCAGACACCCGGACGCTGCGTCTTGGCGTTCAGCGCGATCGCAAGCGCGTCGTCGAGGTCGGCCGACGCGTCCACGTAGACGTGGCAGTTGCCGGACGCGGCGTAGATGACAGGGACGCTTGCCACGTCCTTCAACGCAGCCTTCAGGCCCTCGCCGCCGCGCGGGATCAGCAGGTCGATCCAGCCGTCCTGCGTCGCCAGCTCGGCCAGCTCGGCGCGCCCGCCCCCGGCGATGAGGCCGATGCTGCCATCGGGCAGTCCCGCCCCGACGGCGGCCTCGGCGGCGATCGAGGACAGCACCGCGTTTGAATGTGCGGCGCTCGAGGAGCCACGTAGCACGATCGCGTTGCCAGACTTCAAGCACAGTGCCGCGGCGTCGATCGTGACGTTGGGGCGTGCCTCGTAGACCACCGCGATCACGCCCAGCGGGACGCGCACCTTGCGCACGTCCAGGCCGTTGGGAAGGCGGTGGCCGTCGATCACCTCGCCCACGGGGTCTGGCAGCTTTGCGACAGCTTCGACCGCTCTTGCGATCCCCTCGATCCGCTCTACATCGAGCCGCAGACGATCGAGCAGCGCCGCGCCAATATCGGCCTCGCGACCGGCCACCAGATCGCGCTCGTTGGCGAGGAGGATCTCCTCAGCGCGCTCACGCAGTGCGGCCGCGATCGCCGCTAGCGCAGCGTCCTTCGTGGCGGTATCGGTGCGGGCCAATACCCTCGACGCCTCGTTTGCGCGTTCGCACGTGCTCTCTACCGATGAGACAGTGATCGCCGTCATTGAGAGTAAGGGTACGACAGCTACTGCGGCGGGGCGGTCTTGGGGGCGCCGGCACCGCATCCCCGCAGTCGCGCTATCCGTCAGCGGTACGGTGGGGATGGTGCCCCATTTTTGTTCACTTCACCATAGCGCTACTGATGTAGTCACTATTGTAATTGTCCAAAATTGGACACAACACACACAACGGCCAAACCTCACCCCAGCACCATGTAATCGCGGTGCACAGCCTCCTCGCTGGCGTGCGGCAGGATCTCCTGAACGGCCTTTGACTTCAGACCCCTCACACGCTTGAGCTCCTCGGCTGAATAGCTGCAGATGCCCTTCGCGAGGACCCTAGCCCCGTCCCCTACCGCGCCCTCCCCGAGCTCGGTGATCTCCACGGCATCGCCCGCGCCGAAGCTGCCAAGCACATCGACGATCCCGACCGGCAGCAGGCTGGTGCCCTCCTCGCGCAACGCCCTCGCGGCGCCCGTGTCGACGACCAGCGTCCCGTGGCTGGGCTTGGCGTAGCGCAACCACAGCTTGAAAGAGGAGTGACGCGCCGCGCGCGGCGGGAAATTGGTGCCCTCCATTTGCCCTGCCAGCACCGCGTGCAAAGCGCCATCTCGCACTCCGTTGCAGACGACCGCGCGAATTCCCGCTGCCGTGGCCATGTCGGCGGCGACGACCTTGGAGCGCATTCCGCCGGAGCCAAGCGGCGAAGTCGTGTGGCCAACCTCGGCGCCTTCGAGCGTCTCGAAATCTGTGACCTCGCGGACCAGCCGCGCAGCTGGGTCGTGCCTTGGGTCAGCGGTGTGCAGCCCATCGATATCGGTCAACAGCACGAGCAGATCAGCGCTCGTCAGGATTGCCACCTGCGCTGCGAGAAAGTCGTTGTCGCCGAAGGAGATCTCATCGGTTGCCGTCGTGTCGTTCTCATTGATGACCGGCACTACACGCCAGTCGAGCAGCTTGCGCAAGGTTTGACGGGCGTTCAAGTAATTGGCCCGGGCGCTCATGTCGATGAACGTCAACAGCAACTGAGCGGATATCAACTCACGCTCGCGCAACAGCTCGTCGTAGGCGCGGTAGAGCTTGCCCTGCCCGACGGCACTTGCGGCCTGCAGCTCATCTACCCCGCCCGGACGCGAAGGCAGACCCATGATGCGTACTCCGCGCGCGATTGCACCCGAGGAGACGATCACGACCTCCTTGCCCTCGCCATGCAAGGAGGCGACCTCGTCGCAGATGCGCGCGAGCACATCCCTGCGCAGCTCGCCCTGCTCGTCGGCGACGATGCTGGAACCCAGCTTTATGACCACGCGCTTCATCGAGGGCAGCCTAGATGGTGCGGGCGCGAGTTGCGTGCGAGCGGAGTGATTTTGGGCTGAGTGGGGCGAGCGCGACGGGACGTGCGCGCGGGTGGAGCTGAATCGCGGCAGAACACCGGACGGACGCCGCCTACTCCGCCCTATTCCGCCTCTTCCGGGTCGAGCTCAAAGACCACTCCCGCTATCTCGAGCTCGTCGCCGGCCTGAAAGCCCTCCGCTTCCAGTGCTCGCAGCACTCCTATCTTGCGCAGGCGACCCTCGAGATAGGCCATCGCATCCTCGTTCTCGACGTCATAACGTGCCACCAAGCGCTCGATTCCGCGGCCGTTGACGGCATAGGAGCCAGGACCGTTGCGCTCGACCGCAAAGCCGGTGGAGGCTGCCGGACGGAACACCATGTGCTCGGCGAGCGCTGGCTCGCCCGAGCTGGATGACTGGGCACTCAATAGGAAGTTGCCGCTTTGGTCGGCATCCGCGGCGGAGCCCGTGGGAGACCCGAAGCCGACGCCACGCCCGCTGCGCTGCTCAGCTTGCTCAATGGCCGGCACGAGCCGTAGCAGCTCGACAGCCAGCTCTCCCAGCCCGGCGCCTGTGGCGCTCGAGGTGGCGATCACTGGCACGTCGGCGCCGAGACGCTCTGACCAGCGCGATACCTCTTCGCTGACGCGCTGCGGTGGCACGAGATCGGCCTTGGAAAGCGCGAGCACGCGCGGCAAGCGCGCCAGGCGCTCGTCGTGCGAGGCCAGCTCGTGCTCGATCGTGGCGTGATTGACGAGCGCGTCGGCCTGTTCCTCGCCACTGAGCTCGGGGGCGAGGTCGAGCACATGCACGAGCAAGCGCGTGCGCTCCACGTGGGCGAGGAAGTCGTGGCCCAGGCCGGCGCCTTCGCTTGCGCCCTCGATCAGTCCTGGAATGTCGGCGATCACTAGCTGACGCTCGTCTGCTTCGAGCACGCCGAGCGCGGGCGAGAGCGTCGTGAATGGGTAGCTTGCGACCTTTGGCGTCGCTCTTGTGATGCGTGCCAAGAGCGAGGACTTGCCCGCGTTTGGCAAGCCCACCAGGCCCACATCGGCCAGCAGCTTGAGCTGTAGCTGAAGCCAACCTTCCTCCCCGACCAATCCGCGCTCGGCAAAGCGCGGGGCTTGGCGCGTAGGGGTGGCAAAGCGCTTGTTGCCTCTCCCCCCGGAGCCGCCCTTGGCGACCAACGCGCGCTGTCCCGCGGCGAGCAGGTCCCAGCGCCGGCCCGCGACATCGCCCTCGACGCCTTCGACCTGCGTGCCCGGCGGCACTCGTACGAGCAGTGTCTGGCCGTCGGCGCCGTGACGCTGAGAGCCTTCTCCGTGGCCGCCGCGACCGGCTCGATAGTGGGGTGTGCGCCGGAAGCTCTGTAGGTCCCGCAACGAGTCGTCGCAGACGAGCACCACGTCGCCGCCGCGGCCGCCGTCGCCGCCGTCGGGGCCGCCGCGCGGGACGTGCGCTTCGCGGCGAAAGCCGGCCGAGCCGTCGCCGCCGGCGCCTGCCCTCACTTCGATCCTTGAGCGGTCGTCGAGCACCCGAGCATCGTGACAGCAGCGCCCGATCGACGGGGGCCGATCCACCTAGCTGTCGGCGAGCCGGTCAGATGTTGGTTGACGATCCTGGAGCCGGGCACAATTCGCCTAGCCTCTTTGACCACCCACAAATCCCTACAAGGAGCACTAGGCAATGAACAGCGAAACTCCCGTGGCTCCCGTCCTGCTGATCACCGGCGCCTCCTCCGGCATCGGTGCGGCCACTGCTCGCCACGCGCATGCGCAGGGATGGCGGGTGGCGCTTGCGGCACGTTCTGAGGAGCGCTTGCAGGCGTTGGCAGACGAGCTCGGCGGTCCCGAGCAAGCAATCGCGATCCGTTGTGATGTGACCAGCTGGGAGGACCAGCAACAGATGGTTGCTGCAACACTCGCGGCATTCGGCCGGCTCGATGCGAGCTTTGCCAACGCCGGCTTCGGTGGTCCGCGCGGCTTTCTCGAGGACACTCCTGAGCATTGGCGCGAGATGGTGCTGACCAACGTATATGGCGCCGCCTTGACGATCAGAGCGAGCGTCCCGGCGCTGCGCGAGTCGCGCGGGCACCTGCTGTTGACATCGAGCGTCGCGGGTCGACGTGTGCTGCCCGGCTCCATGTACTCGTGCACCAAGCACGCTGTGACCGCGATGGGCGAGGCGGCTCGTCAGGATCTCAACGACAGTGGCATTCGTGTGACTCTGATCGAGCCCGGCATGACCGATACGCCCTTCTTCGAGAAGCCACCCACCGATGCACTACTAGACGATGACATCGCGCGTGCTGTGCTCTACGCGCTATCCCAGCCGCCGCACGTGGACGTCAACGAGATTCTGATCCGGCCAACCGCCCAGGCGGGATGAGTCAGGCGTGCGCCAGCTCATGGGAGAAGTAGAAGCCTGCCCCGGCCGCGGCGCCCGCGATCGCGACGGTGCCAAATACGCCGCTCCTGGGTAGCTCCCGGCGCGCGATGAGCGTAGCTAGCACGTCCACGCCGTCGACCACCGCGCACAGCGCCTGTACACGCGGGCCGATGACTGCGGCATCGAGGGTCTGGAGGGTCGCAACCCCAAGCGCGAGGTCGCGGGCGCCGAGCGAGCGCGCAAGGTCGAGGACTACCGGCTTTGTGGCGTGCTCTCTTCCGAGCCAGTGGCTGACGACTTGCTCTGGGGCGACCAGCACTGCGATACCCAAGGCCGCACGCCCCGCCGCGAGAAGCCATGCGCCTCGCCGCGGATTCATTGCCTTGGTGCTTACTCGCCGTCGGCGAGGACGCTGACGACGCGCCCGCGGCGACCGGTGCTGAACTGCAAAGTTCCTGCGGCCCGTGCGTAGAGCGTGTCGTCTTTGCCGATGCCGACGCCTGTCCCCGGCTTGAAGCGGGTGCCGCGCTGGCGCACGATGATCTCTCCGCCGGTGACGGTCTGACCGGCAAACGTCTTGACGCCCAGTCGTTGGGCGTTTGAGTCGCGGCCGTTGCGGCTGGACCCCAGTCCCTTCTTATGAGCCATTTGAGTCCTCCTGCTCCTTGCTGCCGCGCGAGGCGGCAGCAGGTGTTGGGGAAGTAACGGGGGTGGGCTTGGCGGCGGCAGCCTTGGCAGTCGTTGGCTTTGTTGCCTCGGCCTTGGCTGTCTCGGCCTTCTCGGCTGCCGGCTTGGATGTGGCCTTGGCGGCTGGCTCCTTGGCGGCCGCTCCCATCGAGATGTTGGTGACCTCGATCCGCGTCAGCTCCTGGCGGTGGCCGGTGCGACGCTTGTAGCCGCGCTTTGGCTTGAACTTGAACACACGCAGCTTCTCGCCGCGCTCGTGGGCAACGACCTTGGCGGTGACCTTGACCTTCTTCAACGATGCGGCATCGAATACGGCGTCATCGGAGCGATACAGGATCGGCTCCAGCGCCACGCTCGCGCCCTCCTCGGCTGGGAGACGCTCTACGAGCAGGGTCTGACCTCGCTCGACGCGGTACTGCTTGCCGCCTGTCTTGACGATCGCGTACATTTGCTCCTACTCCGAGGTTGCCGGGGCCTTGGCGGCCGAACGGCGCCGTCCGCCTCTTCGGCCGCGGCGCCGTGGCTTGGATTGTAGGTCATCCTCGCTGTCTGCGTCCGCCGACTCTGGAACATCCTCTTGCGCGCCGCTCGAGACCAGCTCCTTCTCAGGCTCCTCGAGCGACTCTTGCGCAGGTCGCGACGGCGTCTCTTCCTCGGCCAACGGCGCTTGCTCACGCTCGCTCGCCTGGGACTCCTCGGCGCCGGCGCGAAGCATCGGCTTTGCACGCCGGCGCGGCCGTTTGGCCGCTGGGCGGGCGGCCGGACGCGGCGCGGGGCGTATCACCTCACCTGACTCGTCGAGCAGCAGCGCACTCGCGGCCGTGCGACCCACCGTCTCGATCCGCACCATGCGCTTCTCCCCGACGTTGCGCGCGGCGCCGGCGATCGAGATGATGTAGCCGTCGAGCTTGGCGACGGCGTCATCGACGTCGTACATGTGCGGCTCGACGATGTCGACGAGCACCTCATCGCCCTCGCGGAACGGCAGCGCGCGTTCTTCGACCTCCTCGCGCGTGCCCTGGAAGGTGATCGCGAAATGATCGAGCGCGAGCCCTTCGGAGCCCTCGAAGTGAAAGGAGCGTCCGGTCTGGGCCTCCATCGCGTGCAACACCCGCGAGGCTTGCCCGGTGAACTGGGCGGTGACGCGCGGGTTGATCTGCACCAGAAACGCCTCGGCGCCCGGATGCTCGACTGCCAGGTCGCGCAACCTCCGCTCGAATTCGATCGCGATCGTCTCCTCCGAGCGGATCACGCCCTCACCCTCGCAAGTGGGACACGGGCGGCTCATGATCTCGCGAACGCCCTCGGTCACGTTCTGACGGGTCATCTCCACCAATCCGAGCCGCGAGAGCTCCGCGGTGAACGTCTTGGTGCGATCCTCGTCGAGTGACTTGCGCAATGTCTTCATGACCGCGTCGCGGTTGCGCGCGCGCGCCATGTCGATGAAGTCGATCACGATGATTCCGCCGATGTCGCGCAGGCGCAGCTGGTTGACGACCTCCTCGGCAGCCTCGAGATTGGTCTTGGTGATCGTGTCCTCGAGTCCCGCCCCCTTGCCGCGCCCGATGAAGCTGCCGGAGTTGACGTCGATCACGGTCAGCGCCTCGGCATAGTCGATCATCAGGTAGCCGCCGCTCGGCAGGTCCACGCGCCGCGACATGACACCGTCGATCGCCTCGGTCACCTTGTAGGCATCGAGCAGCGGCTCAGGACCCTGCCACAGCTCCACGCGCTCGACCAGCTCGGGGGCGGTGCGCGCGAAGAACGACACCAGGCGACGGTGCTGCTGCTCGTCGTCGACGATCGCCCGCTCGAAATGCTCGGAGAAGATGTCACGCACCACCCTGACCGATAGGTCAGCCTCCTGGAAGACCATCGCGGGCGCCTGCGTGTCCTCGACGCGCTTCATCAAGACCTCGTGCAGCTTGTGCAGATACAGCAGCTCGCGTTCGAAGTCTGCCCGCTGCGCGCCGTGTGCGGCGGTGCGGATGATCGCTCCCCCCTCTCCAATCTCGAGCTTGGCGGTCTGGCGTCGCAAGCGCTCGCGCTCTTTGTCCTCCAGACGGCGAGACACGCCGATACCCTCGCCCGTCGGCGCGTAGACCATGTAGCGCCCGGCGATCGTCAGCTCCATCGACAGGCGGGCGCCCTTGGTTTTCAGCGGGTCCTTGACGACCTGCACGACGATCTCCTGTCCCGGCTGGAGCAGCTCGGAGATCTTGCGACCGCCACCGCGCCCGCGCTTGGGCGCCTCGACTCCCGGGAGCACTATCTCATCCACGTGCAGGAAACCGTTCTTCTCCAGGCCGATATCGACAAACGCTGCCTCCAAGCCCGGGAGAACGTTGTCCACCTTGCCCTTGTAGATGTTGCCCACGATCGAGCGCCCACCGCGGCGCTCGATGTACAGCTCAGCTATCCGATAGCCGGCACCTGGGCGTGCGGACGAGCGCTTGGAGGCGCGTCCGGCGGGACGTGATGCCTCACCTGTGCCCCGCAATGGGGCACTCGGGGCACGTAGGGCGCCGGGCGTTCCGGCAGCCTCCAAAAGCGCCACGCGCGTCTCCGCGCGATCGACGCTGACAAGCACTTGCTTTCTCAATTTGATCCAGTCTTTCGAGATCTGTAATGGGTGGGACGGGCCGGGTTTCGATACCCGGGGTCCCTGTCGTCTCCGAATCCCACGCATGCGGGCGCCAGAGCACTGCGGTCTCTGGCGCGGCCTTTGCTGGTTGGTGGGGAGTCTCGGCTGACATCTTCTCTAGTGGCGGACAACGCGGCCCTTCAGCGCCTGGGAGGCGCGTCCTTGGACGTAGATCGATTGCAGTAGACCCACTGCCACAAGGGTTGTGATGACCGACGATCCGCCATAGCTCATTAGGGGCAACGTGACGCCGGTGATCGGCATTATCCCTACTGCCATGCCAACGTTCACGAAGACCTGGAACATCAGCATAGCCAGGACCCCGGCGGCGAGCAGCGATCCGAACAGATCCTTGGACATCGTGAGGATCCGTAGCGTGCGCCAGATCAACAGTGCGTACAGCGACAAGACGAGTGCTGCGCCGGCGAAACCGTACTGCTCGCCGACCGCGGCGAAGACGAAGTCGGTTTCGTCCTCGGGCACGTATTTGCCTTCGATCTGGGTCGATTCCCCGCCACGACCCGTCTTCTGACCTGAGCCGATCGCGACCTTCGACTGCAGCTGCTGGTAGGCGCCTTCGCCGGTGCTGCCCGACGGATTGAGAAAGACGGTCAGGCGTTCTTCCTGATATGGCTTGAGCACGTGCACGCCGGCCGCGGGCGCCGCCGCCAATACGATTGCGAGCGAGGCGATCACGAGCGCCACGAGCCCCGCCAACTGCTTCCAGGAGGTGCCGGCGACGAAGAGCATCATGAACGCGATCGCCATGTATACGAGCCCTGAGCCGAGGTCTGGCTGGAGGATCACCAGCATCGCCGGTACCAGCGCCAAGACCAACACGCGTGCAGTCGTATCGAGCTCGCGCAGCCGTCGCGAGCGGCCCACAACGAACGCCGACAGCGCAATGGCCAGCAGCACCTTGCCAAGCTCGGAGGCCTGAAATGAGAACAGTGGAAAGTTGATCGCGCGCGTCGAGTGCACCGAGCCCTTGATTTCACGACCGAGCGCGAGCACCGCGAGGATGCTCAGTATCACCGCGCCGTAGATTGGGTACATCAGCCTGCGCAAGCGCGAATAGTCGAATCGTGAGAGGGCCACCATCGCGACAAAGCCGAAGACCAGGTAGATCGCTTGGCGCTTTACGTAGTAGTGAGGGTCGCTCGGGATCAGATCACGAGTGGCGACCCGCAGCGTGAGGATCGAGCATGCCCCGAGCCCAATCACCGCCAACGTGAGCAGCGGGTCGAGCGACAGACGCGCCGTACCCGTGAGACCGCGAGCGGGGGCTTGGCCATCGGCTGCGATTGGACTCAACGAGGACGCGGACATGGGCTCGTCAATGGTCGGGGTTGGTGCCGGTCTTCAGCGTCAAGGGCTTGTGGAACCACTCTGAGGCGATCAAACGCGCGATCGGCGCGGCCGCTTCGTCGCCAAAACCGCCCTGTTCGACGGTTGCGGCTATCACAAGCGGACGCTTGGGGTCGGGCAGGAAGCACATGTACCAGGCCTGTTCGACCTGACCCGCGCGTTCCGCCGTGCCCGTCTTGCCGTATACCGGGTGTTCTGACTGGTTCCAGCCCGACCACACATCCGCAGACGTGCCGCCCTGAGCGAAGGTGGCGTCGTGGATGCCTTCCATCACGTCGCTCAGGTCGCTGTAGTTGAGATGTACGTGGCCGAGAGGCGGAAACGCGAGTGCCTGAACCAGCTCGCCGTCTGAGTTGTCGATCTCCATGCCTAGATGCGGGCGCACGACCGTGCCTTTGCCGCCGTTCATATAGGCGTTGGCGAGCGTCGAGTAGGCGACAGCCATCTGCAGCGGGGATGTCAACAATTCCCCTTGGCCAACCGCAAGGTGCATGTTGTCGCCGACCGTCCATTCTTTGATTTCCGAGACGATGTGGCATTCTTGGGCGCCGTGCGGGTGGGTGTGTTCGCACTTTTCCTGTAGTCCGTTCTGCGTGCGCCGCCAGGCGGGATCGGGGATCGTGCCTTCGATCTCGTTGGGCAGGTCGATATGGGTTTCTTTGCCGATCCCCAGCTCGCGTGCCATTTTCTGGATGACTAGGCCGCCGTGTTCGTTGGCGTACTCGCCAACGGTGAAGAAGTAGGTGTCTGAAGACACCGTCAGGGCCTGCACGAGCGGGACCGAGCCGTAGTCGGTCTTGCCAGAGTTGCAGAACTGCTCGGCGCCGGCGGTGATGCATGAGCCCCCACCGAGCGCCTCGCTGGGGTTGATCACGTTAGCTTCCAGGGCCCCCATCGCCGTGATCGGCTTGAACGTCGAGCCGGTCGGGTATTGGCCTTCGACAGCGCGGTCCAACAGCGGCGCAGGCGGGTCGATGCCTTCATTTGTGCCGGCGCCCGCAAGCGCTTCGTACTCGGCGTTGGTGAGCTGTTTGGCGAAGATGTTGGGGTCATAGCTCGGATATGAGCCCATCCCGTAGATGTCTCCGTTGAGCGGATCGATCGCCACGAATGCGGCGCCTGAGCCGGGGTTGCCTTTTGCCTGCGCGAGTCCCACACCTTCGCGTAGCGCGCGTTCTCCCTCTTGCTGCAGAGCCAGGTTGACCGTCAGACGCAGGTCGTAGCCCGCGGTGGGCGGTGTTTCGGGCAGCTTGGCGCGCTGGGCCTGGTTTTCGGCGTTCACCTGCACGCGGCGCACGCCCGGCTTGCCGCGCATGTAGCGGTCGTAGTAGTACTCCAGACCAGACTGTCCTACGACGGTACCTTGTGGGACACCTGCGAATGCCTTCATCTTCAACTCTTCGGGGCTGACTTGGCCTACATGGCCGAGCGTCTGGGCGGCGAGATCCTTGTATGGGTAATGGCGGATCGCCACCTCTTCCTGACGCACGCCCGGGAAGTCATTATGGCGCTCCCCGAGCACGGTGAGCGCCGCGAGCCCTGCGTCGGTCTTGACCGTCACCGGCGCATAGGGCACTTGGACGATGCCCGAGATCACGCGTTCGTAGATCAATTGCGGACTGAGCCCGATCACCGGCGCCAAATGCCTCAGCAGCTTGCGCAGTTCGCCGGCTGAATCTGGAATCGTTGGAATCGGGATCACCCGCAAACGGTGGGCATCGGCGAGCGCACGCAGTTCGCGAAGCTCGGCGCGCGTCGCCTTGTGGTGGTGAGCGCGCAGGTGGATCGAGCTCAGATAGCTCTCATAGGCAGCGAGTCGTTGGCCGGCTTCTGTGTACAGCTTCTCAGCCTTGGTCACGCGCTCGCCATATTCGAGGGCCTGTTCCCTGACCGAGTTGGGCAACGCGCTGGGCAGAATCTGCACCGCGTTGGTCACGCGACTGGTGACGATCGGCTGACCTTCGCTGTCGAGGATCTCCCCACGTGGCGCGGGAACCGAGATCGGTCGCTGGTCGTTGGCGCGAGCCTGCTGCACATACTGTTCACCGTTCAGGACCTGTAGGTACCAGAGGCGGAAGAAGACGATCCCGAACATCACGAGCGCGAAGGTGCCGAGCATCGCCACCCGTACCGCGAGCTGAGGTGTCGAGACCCCTCCCGCCCCCCCGCGAGGCTCGCTCGGTTGCAGCCTGTCGATCGTGCTCATCGGTCGGAGCCTCGGGTGCGCGAGAGCGGGCTCAGACCGCCGGTCGTATACGCGCGCCGACGGCGCCGGCGCGGGTCTTGGGCCAGCCCGCCGACCAGACAGCGGCGCACGAACGCCCAAAGCGGCAGCGCGAGGATCGTGTCGACGAGCACGCCGAGCACGATCTCGCGAACAAGCTCGTAGCTCACGGGGGCATCGACCCCTAGCGAGAACTCGATCACCGAGTAGCCGATCATCGCGCAACCGGCAGCGATAGCACCGACGAGGAGAGGGGTGAGCGCCGCCTGCGGGTCGCGTACTTCGCGAAAGCGTCCTGCCCAGTAGCCGATCACGGTGAACGTGAGCGAGGTGAGACCGAGTGTCTGCATCAACGTGAGGTCGATCGCCAGACCGACGCAGAAACCGGTGATTGCGCCGATTGTGCAGCCACACAAGAGGCCGACGAATGCCACCAGCAGCGGGGTCAGGTCCGCGCTGACCCCGAATATCGGGGTCTCGGAGACGATGCTGATCTGCACGAGCACGACAGCTCCGCAGAGCAGCGTCACGCGCCATACCAGCGACCCTGGCAACCACGCCGAGCTGGGCTGCGCGCCACGGGCGCGGCGAACAGGTCCGACCGCGGAGCTCATCCGCCACCCCCTGTCTGGGCAAGCTGACCGCCCTGGGTTTCTTCTTCGGATCCGCCGGAGCGCCCGGTGGAGAGACCGGAGACGACGTTGTTGAACTTCGCCGCACGCGAGCCTGCAGTGGACGTCAGCACCTGAACCGTTTCGAGACTGTGCAAGTTGGCTACTGGCGAGACGCTGACCGACTTGAAGCCGTTCTGTTCGTTGACCGAGGTGACCTGGCCGATCGGGATGCCCTTGGGGAACAGCGACTGGCCCGGGCTCGCCACCGTTCCCGAGGTCACCACATAGTCACCCGGCTGGACGCCTGCGGTCGATTCCAGGTAGGTCATCAACAGCCTCCCAGGTTCGCCGACCTCCGGCTGCACCATTCCCACAGTTCCGGTTGCGCTGATCTTCGCGGTCACTTCGACCGCGCTGTCGGTTATCAAGCTCACCTGCGCGGAGTCGGAGGCGACTTCGGTGACCTTGCCCAGGAGCCCTTCGCCGTCGATCACCGGGTCGTTGACGTGGACCCCCGAGGAGGAGCCGCGATCGATCGTGACGATGGAGTACCAGATATTGGGCGACTGATAGACGACGGTCGCGCTGACAGGCTTGTAGTCGGCGATGCTGAGCTCGTGTTCGAGGTGGTAGAGCTTGAGCAGTTCCCTGTAGGAGCGTTGGTCTTCCTGGCCGGCCGTGTACTGGTTGCGCAGCTTGTCGAGCTGCTTGCGCAACTCAGCGTTCTGACTCTTGGCTTTGAGCGTGCTGCCAAACCAGCCGAACAGGTCTCGGACGGGCTTCAGCGCCTTGTTGGCGCCGTCCTGGATCGGCGAGACGACGGTCAAAAAGCCGCGCTGCACAGAGTGCAGGCCACCGCTCGGGGCCTCGCCGAAGTAGGCGGTCAGCAGTATCAGGGAGAGCACGACGAGCAGTGCGAGCACCGCACGTCTGCGCCTGACCGTCTTCTCATACACGAATTGGGACCTTCCGAAGCGTTCATGGGAAGAGTACCCGCGTGCCTCCTGGGCAGCGACAGGTATCCAGGATGATCCGCGGAGCCCGATCGAGGCATTGAGCCCCGACGAGCGACTGGCAGCCGGTAGGCGCGCTCATCGACGGCGACGGCTGCGCGAGTTGCGGTTGGAGCGGTGGATCGCCTCGAACTCCTCGAGCGAGCGCCCCGACCCGACAGCCACGCACGTGAGCGGAGACTCCGCCAGGTGCGCGGGCATCTGTGTCTCCTCCCGCAAGCGCTGGTCGAGGCCCTGTAGCAGCGCACCGCCGCCGGCAAGCATGATCCCGCGATCCATGATGTCCGATGCCAACTCTGGTGGGGTGCGGTCGAGTGTCTCCTTGACCGCCTCGATGATCTGCGAAAGCGGCTCCTCGAGCGCCTGGCGGATCTCCTCGCTGGTCAGCACGACCGTCTTGGGCAGGCCTGCCACCATGTCGCGCCCGCGAATCTCGGCTTGCAGCTCCTCCTCCATCGCACATGCCGAGCCGATCTCTAGCTTGAGCTCCTCGGCGGTCTGCTGGCCGATCAGGAGCTTGTACTCCTTCTTTGCGTAGTTGATGATCGCCTCGTCCATCTCGTCCCCACCGACCCTTATGGACTGCGAGACGACGATCCCGCCGAGGGAGATGACCGCAACCTCGGAGGTTCCTCCGCCGATGTCGACGACCATCGAGCCGGTCGGCTCGCCCACTGGGAGGCCGGCGCCGATCGCGGCGGCCATCGGCTCCTCGATCAGGTAGGCGGTACGCGCGCCGGCCGACAGACACGCCTCCTCCACAGCGCGCTTCTCCACGCCCGTCACGCCCGAGGGCACGCACACGACGACCCGCGGATGCGCCCACCGATTCTGGTGGACCTTCTGGATGAAGTGACGCAGCATCTCCTCGGTCACGTCGAAATCGGCGATCACCCCGTCCTTGAGCGGTCGAATCGCCTGGATCGTGCCGGGGGTGCGGCCGAGCATGCGCTTGGCCTCGATTCCCACCGCGTGCACCTCGCCTGTGCGCGAGTCGATCGCCACCACGCTCGGCTCGGACAGCACGATCCCACGGCCGCGTACGTATACGAGCGTGTTGGCGGTTCCCAAGTCGACCGCCATGTCGCGGCCACCGAACCCTGTGAGGTAGGTGAGGATGCTCATCTTTAGGTAGGAAGCACGCTCGGATTCGGCTTCGCCTGGCCGGTTGGCTGGCATCCCGGCACTCCGGGGCGTACCCGCGGGGAGTCTAGCGGACACCGTCGTCCGGCTTGCAACCTTGACAGCGTATTTGCAGCCGGAAAGCCTCTCAGGGCCGGTGCTCGCCCGGCACTGGGAACAGCTCGGGGGCCATGTCCATGAGCTTCGCCACAGGTAGGCCGACGACATTCTCATAGTCCCCGCGGATTTCGCTCACCAGCATCGCTCCAAAACCCTGGATTGCATAGCCGCCGGCGCGCTCGCGCCACTCACCGCTGGCCACATACCAGTCGATCAGCTCATCCGAGCAGTGCCTGAAGACGACCTCGGTCTGTGCGAGCCCAACCTGTTCGCGATCCCCTCCAAGCAGCGCGATGCCGCTCAGAACCATGTGCGTTTTCCCGCAGAGCGCCGCCAGCGTCTCCCGCGCCTCCCCTTCATCTGCGGGCTTGCCGTAGATACGAGTATCGAGCACCACCAGTGTGTCGACGCCGAGCACCGTCTCTGCTGAGCCTGCCCTGCGCACCGCACGCGCCTTCAGCAGCGCGTTCTCGACTGCGACCCGCTCTGGCTCCCCTTGGCTGATCTCCTCGACATTGCTCGCCCGCGTCGCGAAGGACACCTCGAGGCGCTCCAGGATCGCCCGACGCTGCGGCGAGGCCGACGCGAGCACGAGCGGACCGACCCCGCTCATGACCGGATCACACACATGCCGCCACCGTGACTCTCGCCGTAATGATTCTCCTCGCTGCGAAGGTCCCTGCGGGGGAGCACAATCGGTGCCCGAGCCGTGGCAGCGTGCCTGCTCAGGCCGAGAGCTCGGGGAAGAACAACGCCGCCTCTCGGGCTGCCGACTCGGGCGAATCCGAGCCATGGACCATGTTCTGGCCCATCTCGATGGCGAAGTCGCCGCGGATCGAGCCGGGAGCGGCCTCGAGTGGATTTGTGGCGCCGATCGTTTGCCGAGCCGCCTTGACGGCGTCAAGCCCCTCGAGCACCATCGCCACGATCGGCCCGGAGGTGATGAACTGCACCAGCTCCCCGAAGAACGGCTTCTCGGCGTGCTCGGCGTAATGGCGCTCTGCCAGCTCGCGCGTCACGGTCATGTGGCGCAGCGCGACGATGCGCAGACCCTTGCGCTCGAAGCGAGCGACGATCTCGCCGGTGAGCGAGCGGGCGAAGGCGTCCGGCTTTACGAGGATCAACGTGCGGTCCATGGGTTCCTTTGGTTCGTGGAGATAGTCGCGGCCCGAGGCCGGGTTGGTTTATGGAAGTGTTCGGGGGCGAGACTCAGGAAGTCGGGCGCGGACGACGTGCGCGCGGGCGGGAGCTCGGCTTGACGGTGGCTTCAGACTCCGTGTCCTCACGGGCGCTCTCGGGCTCCTCGACGGCATCGGCGGCGAATGAGACCTCGCCGACGAAGGCGGCCGGCTCTGGCGCCCTCACAGCGGCGCGCTTGGCTGCACGTGCACGAGCCGGCGAAACCGCCTCTGCGTCGAGCGCGACCACCTCGAGCTCCTCCTCTGCGCCGGCGCGAGTACGAGCTGCGGCCGCGGTGTTCGCGCGCTCTGAGCGAGCGCCGCGCCGAGTTGCCTTGGCCGTCGTGGGAACGTCGGTCTCGCAGTACGGGCAGATCGTCCACGCGCGATCGAGTGGTCGCGCGCAGCTGACGCACCGCTCCTTGAGCTTGCGCAGACAGCTTGGGCAGCGAATGAAGTCGCGCTCGATGCGATAGTCGCAGTGCGGGCAGAGGCTGACGTCTAGCTCGTGCAGGCGTGCTTCGGCTGCCTGCAACTCGAGTTCGCGCTCACGCACGTCCTCCAGATACTCGGGCGGGCGCAGGATCATGTAGACGATCGTTCCCACGAACGGGAACAGCGACGCGACCGTGGCGCAACCGACCAGCATCGGATCGGCGATGCGACGACGGGCGTCGGCGTAGGTCCAGTACAGCAATGAGAAGTAGAGGACCACGACGAACAGGATCAACAGGTCGATGACCAGGCTCAAGCTTTTGCTTTCGATTCCGAAGTAGGCGATTGGTGGTGTCATCGATGCCCTATACGGCTCCGCTGAGGGATTTCCCTGCAAGCACGAGTGAAACGGGGCGCGTCGATCCGTGATGGCGCATCGGGCGGCCGAGTTTAGAGGCTAGCGGGCGAAAAACGCGCGATCAAGCTTCGAAGGGACTGTTCTTGCAGACCTGGAGCCTCACAGGAACAATCGGCCGAAGCCATAGCCGGCGGCGAAAAACACGAGGATCACGAGCGCCACGATCAGGGCGACGGCGCCGATCATTGTCAATACCGATGGGCCGTCATCGTTCATGGCGACTCCCTTCCCGCAGGCGCGTTCGTTGCTCGTCGCGTGACGCGAGGCCTGTCGCGGCACCCAGGCCGAGCTCGTGCTCATGGGCGAGCAGATCGCCTACCAGATACACAGATCCAGTTGCCAGAACCGCGCCGCCGCGGCGGCGTGCCCAGTCGCGGGCAGCCGCAAGCGCTTTGGTCGGCTGGGACTCGCAGGCGCTCTGCTCGAAGCCAAGCTGGCCGGCCAGCGATTGCAGCGTCGCGGGCGAGAGCGCTCTTTGACTCGGTGGCGCTGTGAACCACGCCTGCTCACACAATGCCAGCAACTCACGGAGCATGCCGGCGGCATCCTTGTCCTCGAGCACACCGAGCACCAGCGCCAGCGGGCGTCGGCCAAGCACGTCGGGCAAGGACTCGACCAGGGCGGCGATCGCAGCTGGATTGTGCGCCCCATCGACCACTGTGAGCGGATCCTCTCCGAGGATTTCCATGCGACCGGCGACCAGGGTCGAGCGCGCTGCGTCCTGGACGGCCTGCTCGCTCGTTGAAAGCCCCGCTTGTTTCAGGTAGGACTCTGCGGCCAACCGCGCCAGCGCGAAGTTCTCACGCTGGAAGGCGCCGCGGGCGCCCATTTGCAGATCTTCGGGAGCCGCCTCCGCGATCAAGATCTCCCCACCACGTTCGCTTACGACGCGGCGCGCGAGCGCCAGTACCTCCGGCTGTAGACGCGAGCCGGCCGCCAGCACCGACTGCTCGCCGAGGACCGCGAGCTTCTCGGTGGCGATATCGATAAGGGTGGGGCCGAGCCAGCGTGTGTGCTCGAGGCCGACGTTGGTGAGTACCGCCACCTTGGAGTCGATCACGTTGGTCGCGTCGTAGCGGCCACCGAGACCGGCCTCGACGACTACAACCTGGGATTCGCGCCGCGCGAGCTCCCAGAAGGCAGCGGCTGTCAGCAACTCGAACTGAGTCACGTGGTCGTCCTCGGCGAGGGTCCGGTTGACACGCTCGGCCGCCCAGGCAGCGCGCGCGATCGCCGCCGCGAAGGCATGCGTCTCGACATCGCGCTCGCCGATCTGAACGCGCTCGGAGTAGGAGAGCAGGTGGGGCGAGAGGTAGCAGCCGCTGCGCAGCCCGTGGCGCTCCAGGATAGCCGCGATCATGCGAGTGGTCGAGCTCTTCCCGTTCGTGCCCACCACATGGATCGAGTCAAAGCTGCGCTCGGGCGAGCCGAGCACCGTCATCATGCGATGCATTCGGTCAAGTCCGAAGCGCATCCCGAACAGCTCGAGTGAGCGCAGATGACGCTCGGCATGCTCGGGGCTCCAATCTTGGCTCATAGGACCTCCAACTTATGCCCGGGGCAGCGCAGATGACGCTCGGCATGCTCGGGGTGGTGGCTCATAGAACCTCCAACTCGGCGCGCAGGCGCGCTAGACGCTCGCGCTCGCCCTCGACGACGGCTGCCGGCGCCTTCTCCACAAAGCCTGGGCGCTCCAGCTTGCCCTCCACGCGCTCGATCTCCGCGAGCAGCTTCTGTTTGGCGGCCTTGCGCCGGCGCTCGGCGGCGCCGAGATCCAGACCCTCCTCTGAGAGCACCTCGACTGTGCCGCCGGGGATGGGGACGGAGGCGACCGCGGTAGGCGCGGCGGCCGAAGGCTCTCCCCCGCCCGCGCCGGAAGCAACCCCGTTGACAGGGCTTCTGTCCACCGGATCGAGTGCGTGAGAGCGCTGATCCTCGGGCAGAAGCTGCAAACGCGCCAAGCGGGCAAGTAGTAGGCCTGTCAACTCATAGCCATCCGCGCAAAGTCGTGCGGTCACGAACTGGCCGGCCCGCGCGCCAACCGAGTCACGCCAACCGCGCACCAGCGTCACCGCCTCGATCGTGCGCGCCAGCTCGGTCTCTGCCTGCGGGTCGAGCAAATCCTCTCGAGCGCGCGGATAGGGACAGCCGGCGAGCAACTCGCCCGTGTCATCGAGGTATCGCCACAGCTCCTCGGTGACGAACGGGATCAACGGATGGGCCATGGCGACCGTCTCGCGCAACACGTAGAGCAAGGTCGCGGCGAGCTCCTGCCGACCATCATCCTCACTGTCCGTACCAGCTAGGTCTGGAAGTCGCTGCTTGACCATCTCCAGATACCAGTCACACAACTCCCCGTAGACGAAGTCGTACAGACCGAGCGCGGCGTGGGAGAAGTCGTACCGCTCGATGCGTGCGGCGGTGTCGGCCAAGATCCCGGTTAGCCGTGAGAGGATCCAGCGATCCTCGACCGTGCGCGGCAACGGCTGCGCCTCAACGGCCGCTGCCCGCCCCGATCCAAGGCTTGCGTCGATACGCACCAGTGCGAAGCGTGTCGCATTGAACAGCTTGTTGGCCAGCGCCTGTCCCTGCTGGACCTTCTCTGCGGAGTAGCGAACGTCCTGGGTCGAGGACATCGCTAGCAGACCGAAGCGCACCGCATCGGCGCCGTGGCGGTCGATCTCCTGCAATGGGTCGATGCCGGTCCCCAACGACTTGGACATGCGCCGCCCGTCGGGCGCCTGGATCACCGAGTGGATGTAGACGTCAGAGAACGGCGCCTCGCCCGTCAGCTCGATCCCCATCATGATCATGCGCGCGACCCATAGGAACAGGATGTCCCTGGCTGTGGAGAGCACGTTCGTCGGGTAGAACGCTTTCAGCTCAGGGGTGGCTTGCGGCCAACCAAGCGTCGCAAAGGGCCACAGCGCGGAGGAGAACCACGTGTCCAGCACGTCCGCCTCTTGGCGCACGTGACCCGCGCACTCCGAGCAGGCCTCGGGTGCGCTGAGCGCCACGGTGACGTGACCGCAGGTCTCGCAGTAGTAGACCGGCAGCCGGTGGCCCCACCAGAGCTGGCGTGAGATGCACCATGGGCGGATGTTCTCCATCCAGTCCAGGTAGACGCGCTGGTGGTTCTCTGGCACGATCCGCACCTGCCCCTCACGCACTGCAGTGATCGCCGGGCGCGCCAGCTCGTCCATGCTCATGAACCATTGCAGTGAGATCAGCGGCTCGATGCGCTGGCCGGAGCGGTGCGAGTAGGGCACCTCGTGCTCGTAGTCCTCGCGTGCGACGATCCGACCTTCACGCTCGAGCGCAGCGACAACGGCCTCACGCGCCTCCATGACCGTGAGGCCGGCGAAGCGCTCGCCGGCCTCGGCGGTCATGCGCCCGTCCTCGCCGATCACCGATATCTGATCGAGTTCGTGGCGGCTGCCTATCTCGAAGTCGTTGGGATCGTGTGCTGGGGTGACCTTCAGCTGCCCCGTGCCGAAGTCCATCTTCACGTAGTCGTCGGCGATGATCGGCAGATGTCGCCCGACGAGCGGCAGGATCGCCTTGCGCCCGACCAGCGACCGGTAGCGCTCGTCACCCGGGTGAACAGCCACCGCGGTGTCACCGAGCATCGTCTCGGGGCGAACGGTGGCGATCGTGACGCTGGCGCCCCCCTCTACGTCGTAGCGAATCGAGTAGAGCGTGTCTGTCTCACGGCGCTCCTCGACCTCCAGGTCGGAGATCGCCGAGCGGCTGCCCGGGTCCCAGTTGACGATGTAGCGGTCGCGGTAGATCCAGCCCTTCTCGTAGAGCCGGACGAAGACTTGCATCACTGCGCGGGCGTAGCCCTGGTCGAGCGTAAAACGCTCTTCGGAGTAGTCGCACGACGCGCCAAGCCTCTTGAACTGCTCAACGATCGTGCCGCCATAGTGCGCCTGCCACTCCCACACGCGCTCCACAAACTTTTCACGACCCAACTCGTGACGATTCAGCCCCTCGGCGAGCAGCGCCTTCTCGACCTGCGCCTGCGTGGCGATCCCGGCGTGGTCGGTCCCGAGGATCCACTTGGTCCGTCCGGTGGATGAGGACTTCATCCGGTTGTAGCGGATCAAGGTGTCTTGCACCGAGCAGTTGAGCGCATGACCCATGTGCAGCGAGCCCGTTACGTTGGGCGGCGGTATCGCGATCGCGTAATTCTCGCTCGCCTCTCCTTCGGGCTCGGGATGGAACAGGCCTGAGGCGAGCCAGCGCTCGACGATCTGCGGCTCGACCTGCGCGGGCTCGAACCGGGTGCGATCTTCAAGCTCTTTGATGCGCTCGCTCATGGAGCGTGAGTGTACGCAGCGGAGCTGTTGCTACTGTGCCAGGCCGCCGAACAGCGCAAATGGGCGGGCCGGCCCGTTCACCGCTACCCAGGCGTCCCAGGCGGAGCCCTCCACGTCGAGGGTCGAGCCCTGCGGGGCCTCGGAACGCAAGCGCTCGGCGAGCGCGCGAGCGTCATCCTCGTCCTCGGCGCCGAGCGTGAGATGGCGCCAATGACGCTGCACAGGGATACCCTCGGCTGCTAGGCGTTCGGCAAACGCTCGCGCGTCATGATGAGTGGGAAGCGTGACACGCACTTCCCATGCCGGGTAGCCGCTTTGCTCTGACTGCTCGGTCTCCAACTCCTCCAGGCGCTCGTGCTCGGCGACGTGCTCTGCGGGACTACTGGGCAATGCGAGCGAGGCATCCTCCCAACGCTCCTCCTCTGGATGCCAACGCCAGCAGCTGACCTGCGCGGCGATGCCCTTCTCAGAGATGATCGCCTCGACAGTTGTCTGTGCGCTCGCCGCCTCATCTGCGGAGTCGGCATAAAGGAATACATGCCCATCCTCGTGGCTTACGGCGACATGCGCAGGGCTTGGAACGCCACCACCGCCATCGCGCTCGTGCGCCTCCAGCGCGTGCAGGAGCTCATGCGCCTGTGCTCGCGGTAGCTCTACGCGGATGCGGAAGTCGTCATGCACCATTTCAGCGCTCTTTCTGCTCGTCCATCGAGTGTGGATGCTAGCGAGCCCCGACAGCCGGACTGTGACTACGCCGACTCCTCGCGCAAGGAGCGCTCGGCCGGCTCCTCTGGCGCGGCTTCGGTCACAAGCGTTGGCGTCGTGCCTTTCTCAACCGTGTCGCGTGTGACGACGCACTTCTTCACGTCGCGGCGCGAGGGCAGCTCGAACTGGACCTCGAGCAGGATCTCCTCGATGATCGAGCGCAGGCCGCGCGCGCCGGTTTCTCGCTCGAGTCCCTTCTCCGCGACAGCCAGCAAAGAGTCCTCGGCAAACACGAGCTCGATTCCGTCGAAGGAGAAGAAGCGCTGGAACTGCTTGACGAGCGCGTTGCGCGGCTCGGTGAGAATCGAGACGAGATCCTCGCAGGTGAGCTGGTGGACGGCCGACATGACCGGCAGGCGCCCGATGAACTCGGGGATCAGGCCATACTCGATCAAGTCCTCGGGAAGGCAGTGCTCGAATATTTCACCGGTGTCGCGCTCGAGTTTGGTTTCGATCGCCGAGGCAAAGCCGATGCCGTTGTGACCGATGCGCCGCTCGATCACCTTGTCGAGGTGCGCGAATGCCCCCCCGCAGATGAACAGGATGTTGGTGGTGTCGATCGTCAGGAACTCCTGGTGGGGGTGCTTGCGTCCCCCCTGTGGCGGCACGGATGCCTGCGTGCCCTCGAGGATCTTCAAGAGCGCCTGCTGCACGCCCTCGCCTGAGACGTCGCGTGTGATCGACGGGTTGTCGGCCTTGCGCGCGATCTTGTCGACCTCGTCGATGTAGATGATCCCGGTCTCTGCCTTCTTGACGTCATAGTCGGCGGCCTGGATCAGCTTCAGCAGGATGTTCTCGACATCCTCGCCGACATAGCCCGCCTCGGTCAGAGCGGTGGCGTCGGCGATCGCGAACGGCACATTCAGGATGCGTGCGAGCGTCTGTGCAAGCAGCGTCTTGCCGCAGCCGGTTGGCCCGAGCAGCAGGATGTTCGACTTTTGCAGCTCGATGTCCGAATCCTCGGACTGCATCATCTGCACGCGCTTGTAGTGGTTGTAAACGGCAACCGACAAGGTGCGCTTGGAAGCCTCCTGGCCGACGACGTACTCGTCGAGCACGTCGTAGATCGCGCGCGGCTTTGGCAAATTCTCCAGGTCGAAGGCAGGGGGCGCCGCCAGCTCCTCGTCGATGATCTCGTTGCAGAGATCGATGCACTCGTCGCAGATATAGACGCCGGGCCCGGCGATCAGCTTCTTGACCTGCCGCTGGGACTTGCCGCAAAAGCTGCACAGAAGCTGCTCGTTGGAGTCTGTCGGCCGGGCCACAGGGTGCCTAGTGTTCGGAGATGACCCGGTCGATTATGCCGTACTCCTTGGCCTCCTCAGAGCTCATGAAGTAGTCGCGCTCCGTATCCTTGCTCACCTGGTCGAGCTTCTTGCCGGTGTGTTTGGCGATGATCTCATCCAGGCGTTTGCGCACGTCGATGATCTCCTTCGCATGGATCTCGATGTCGGTCGCCTGTCCCTGGAAGCTGGATGAGACCTGGTGGATGAGGATCTTCGCGTTGGGCAGCGCCATCCGCTTGCCCGGGGCTCCTCCGGCCAACAGCAGCGCCCCCATCGACATCGCGATGCCAACGCAGATCGTCTGCACATTTGGCTTGATGAACTGCATCGTGTCGTAGATCGCAAGGCCGGCGTACACCGAGCCGCCCGGCGAGTTGATGTAGATCGAGACATCCTTGGTGGGATCCTCGGACTCCAGATGCAGCAACTGCGCCACGATCAGGTTGGCGATCTGGTCGTCGACCGGCGTGCCGAGAAAGATGATCCGCTCGTTGAGCAGGCGGCTGTAGATGTCGAACGCGCGCTCGCCTCGCGAGGTCTGCTCGACCACCATCGGTACAAGTGGGCTCATGATCCTCGCTTCAGTTTCGCTTTACAGGCCGGATTCCTTCTGAACATATCCCGATCGGGTGCTGACTAGGCTAGCGCTCCGGCGTCCATAGTCTCGCCGCAGCCTCCTCGGCGACGCCTTCGCCCTGCTTCTCATCAGACTCTGGCGTCCACAGCTTCTCACGTGCCTCGGCCTGCTCGAGTGTGATCGGCGTGGCCTCGGAGGCGATCAGCTCGACTGCCTGGCGGGCAGCGAGATCCTCGCGGATGTCCTCCAAGCGCCCGGAGTCGCGCAGTTCCTCGAGCAGCTTCTGCGGCTCGACTCCCTCGCGCTCCGCGGTGGGAGTCAGGACCTCGAGCAGATCCTGCTCGCTCGGCACGATCTTCTCGGCCGCGACGACCGCGGCGATCACCGCCTCGCGGCGAAGCGACTGGGCGGCCTCGGGCAGCAGCTCGGCGATCATCTCCTGCTCCTCGCGTCCCGTGATCTTCAGATACACATCGCGTGTGATGCCCCGATGGGAGAGAGAGTGAAGCATTCGATCCCACATCTCACGGGCCTTGGCCTGAATCAGCGCCTCGGGCGTCTCGACGTGGGCTTCAGATGCCGCCACATCGAGCGCGGCCTCGCGAAACTCCGCCTCGATGCGCTTGGTCTCGGCGTCGGCCAGGCGCGTGCGAACGTCTTCGGTGAGCTCCTCGACCGAGTCAAAGCCCATGTCCACGGCGAAGTCCTCGTCCACCTCCGGGAGCAGCTTGTGCTTCACCTCCTTGACGGTCACCTCGAAGGAGGCCTCGGCGCCCGCGAGCTGCTCGCTTTGGTAATCAGCCGGGAAAGAGACCTCGATCGTCCGCGCCTCCCCGGCCGTCGCTCCCTCCAAACCCTCCTCGAAGCCTCCGATCAAATTGCCCGAGCCGAGCTCTATGAGCTGATCGCGCCCCTCCCCGCCCTCGAACGGCTCGCCCGCGGTCGAGCCGAGATAGTCCATTACGACGAAATCGCCTGAGGCTGCTGGGCGCTCGACGGTCTCCAGTCGCGCCAAGCGATCGCGCAACCCGTCGATCTCCTGCTGGATCGCCTCGTCCTCGACGACGACCTCGCGGCGGCCTACCTCCAGGCCCTTGTAGTTGCCGAGCTCTGCGGTCGGCAACACACATATCTCGATCGAGAACTCCAGTGCCGCGCCTTGTCCCGGGAGATCGGCGAGATCAAGTTGCGGGTCTCCCACCGGCACGATGCCGGCCGTTTCGATCGCATCGGAATACCAACTGCCCAGAGTGTCCCGAACCGCTTCCTCGAGCACTGCCTCGCGTCCGACGCGCTGGATCACCAGCGGCGCCGGGACCTTCCCGCGGCGAAAGCCTGGGAGCTTCATTTCGCGCCCCAACTGGCGCGCCTTGCGCGCCAGGCGATCCTCGATCTCGCTCGAGGGAACCTCCACCTGCACGCGCACCCGAGACTCGGGAAGCTCGGTGACGGTTGTCTTCAAAGCCGTTGACATGGCTGGCACGATACCGTGCGAGCCGATGCTGGTTCGCGCTCGTGGCACACGCCGTCTGGAGGCTTGGCTCTGGACAGGCCCAGTCGGGCACCTCCTCGGCGGCTCGCTTGACTTCGCGCAAGCGCTGGTGAGCTATGCGCGCGCCCGACGTGGGGACGCGCCCCGCTGACCGATCTCGTCTGCGGGGCGCCTACCTGTGTGATTCGTTACGCGGCCGCCACCACATGGCCGTCGAACTCGAGCGCCTTGCCGCGCGGGACGACGAGCACCGGGCAACCCGCATTCTCGATCAGGTTCTCGCTGGCAGCGCTGAGCGAGACACGACCGGCCTCGGCCTCCGGGCGTGAGCCGACCACGATCAGGCCGGCCTCCCGCTCCGCGGCGACGAGCTCTGCTCCAAACGCCCGGGCAAGCGCCTCGGCGGTCGCCTGGGCGCCACCGTCGCCGGCCACCGCGATACCACGCGTGAGCTGTGAATCCCCACTCTGCGCATATCCGGCTGGGGCGATCGCGACGGCGACGGTGCCGCCGTTCAGCAGACGCTGCGCGGAGTTGCCGACTGTGACACTGCCCTTGGCGGTGTGCGAGTCCGAGCAGAACACGATCATGTCGGCGTCGGTCTGCGCGGCCAGCTTGCTCAGGCCCCCGGGGGTCGAGGGGTCGGTGATGACGTGACGAGGAGCATCGCTGTCGCCAAGTAGCTCTGTGCCCTTGCGCAGCAACTCTTCGGCCTCGTGCTGGGCGAGGATCTCGCGACTGGTCTCATCCTCGGGCGCGTGGCGCACGTACGCGAGCGACACCGTCCCACCCGCGATTGCGAGGAGCCGGCCGAGCGCAACCGCGTCGTCCTCGTTGTTGGTTCCGTCATAGGAGATGATGATGTTGGCGGACATTTTCGAACTCTTTCTCTCTTGTGCCGTTTCGCCCGGCTTCGTTTTGTTGCCTGGCGCCTTGTTGCCGTCTTGTTGGCGATCGTCCTGTGGCACGATCCAAACTGAACTTCCATTACATGGTGCCCATTCCCTGCCATCAGCACCAGTGAACCTCGTAATCTGAGCTATAAGGACAGCTAATGCTCAACGTTACCCGACTGCGAGTCCTTGTCGAGGTCGCCAGACGCGGCTCGTTCTCCGCCGCGGCCGAGGCGCTTTCCTACACCCAATCGGCCGTCTCCCAGCAGGTGGCGACACTCGAGGCCGAAACCGGCATGACGCTGCTCGAGCGCCACGCGCGCGGCGTCCGTGTGACCGCCGCGGGACAAGCGCTCGTGGAGCACGCGGAAGGCATTCTTGCGCGCTTGGAGGCGGCGGAAGACGAGCTGTCGGCGATCGCCGGCCTGCGGGCCGGGAGATTGCGCATGGCCTCCTTTCCAACCGCGGGCGCGACGTTGATGCCACTGGCGATCGCGACATTCCGTTCGCGCTATCCCGAGCTGGAATTGACGCTCGCCGAGGGTGAGCCTGAGGAAATCGCGCCGCGACTACACGCCGGCGAGTTCGATCTCGCGCTGCTGTTCGAGTTCGAGGAAGACGCCGGCGCCGAGGGCTTGACGCGCGTGGAGCTGCTGGAGGATCCGATGTATCTGGCGCTACCGCGGGAACACCTGTTGGCCCAAAAGAGCGATCTGCGCCTGGAGGATCTGCATGGCGAAGCGTGGGTGCAGACATCCCGCTCCAGTCCCTGCGCGCGCCATGTCGTGCGCTCTTGTCACGCCGCCGGCTTCGAGCCGAATGTCGCGTTTGAGAGCGACGATTACCAGACGGTTCAGGGGCTTGTCGCCGCCGGGGTCGGCGTCGCGCTGATTCCCGAGCTGGCGCTGTCGGTCGTGCGCGAGGACATCGCGATCCGCACGCTTGCTCCAAGTCCTCCCCTGCGCCAGGTGATCGCGGCGGCGCCAACCGACGCGCGCCTCAGCCCAGCGACACCGGCGATGCTGGAGATCCTCGCGCAGGCGGCAACGCGTTACGAGTCGCTTCGAGCTCCGCGCACCGATTGAATGAACATCATTGGGGACGGGGGCGCGCATGCGCGCCCCCGCGGGGCGGCACATGTGCCGCCCCGGACCGTGGCGCATGCGCCACGGTCAACTGCGATCAAAGTCTCCTGATGATCGATCCCTCCAGGGAAAGCGCACCGCTCCAAGCGTTTGCACCTCGGGCTCCAGCTGTACACCAAAGCGCTCGATCACACGACGGCGCCCCTCACCCATCAGCGCCACGACGTCGGCCGTGGTGGCGGTCCCCATGTTCTCTATGAAGTTCGCGTGCTTGGGTGCGAAGCGTGCGCCGCCGACACTCAGCCCGTTGCAGCCGGCCTCGGAGAGCAACAGGCCGGCACTTCTCCCGCCGGCCTTCTCATCCTCGGGGTTCTTGAAGGTAGAGCCAAAGGTCTTGATTCCTTGCGGCTGGGCCTTATGACGGCGTGTACGCATCTGTGCAAGCGTTGCCTTGACGGTGTCCACGTCGGCCGGGGCGAGCAGGAACGAGGCCCGCGCGACGATTTCGCCGCTGCGCAGATTGGATTGGCGATAGCTGAGGCCCAGCTGCGCCGCCACACGACGATCGACTCCCTCTGCGGTGACGATCTCGGCCCACTCGAGCGTGTCTGCCAGCTGGCCGCCATAAGCGTTCGCGTTCATCCTGAGCGCACCGCCGACGCTACCGGGAATGTTGACGGCGAACTCGATGCCCGACAGCCCCGCCTGAGCCGCCCGGGCGGCAACGGAAGGCAGGCGTGCCCCGCCGCCGCACACGATCCGCTCCCCTTCGTGCTGGACCTGAGCCAACTTGCGATCGAGCTTGACGACCAAGCCAGGGACGCCCTCGTCGGCGATCAGCAGATTCGAGCCCGACCCAACCACCGCGAGCGGAATCTCGATGGCGCTCGCCCACGTGAGCAGCTCGCGCAGTTGAGCGTTACTACCGGCGCGAGCAAAATAATCGGCATCGCCGCCGGTTCGAATCGTCGCCAAGCGGGCGAGCGGAAAATCGCGTTGCACGATCGACGGCGCGGTCCTCGGCGAGTCTCTAGAGGTCATCGCCGGCCACCAATCGTCTTGCCAGGACATCCACGTCGCCGGCTCCCATCACCACGCACAAGTCGCCATCCTCCAGTAGCTCTTCGAGCGCCTCCTGAGCCTCCTCGAAGCCGGCCTTCCACAGCACGTCGCGTCCCTGGCCGTGCGCACGCGTCGAGCGCACCAGTGTCGCTCCGCTGATGCCTGGGTGATCCTCGGCGCGCTCGCGTGCTGGATAGACGTCGAGCAGCACGAGGACGTCGGCAATCGCAAGAGCCGCGCCGAACTCATCGGCTAGCAGCGCCGTGCGCGAATACAGGTGCGGCTGGAAGACCGCCACGAGTCGCGTCGGGCCAAGCGTACGGGCAGCCTCCAGCGTGGCCGCCACCTCCGTAGGGTGATGAGCGTAGTCCTCGATGACGACCGCTCCGCTCGCGGTGACTCCGAGACGTTGGAAGCGCCGCGCGGCACCGCTGAAGCCGGCGATCGCCGTGCGGGCACTGTCGGCGATCCCCACCAGACGCGCGACCTCGAGCGCGCCCGCGGCGTTACAAGCGTTGTGGGCGCCGGGAACGGTGACACCCACATCCGTCCCCCGCCAGCGAAAACGCGAGCCTCCGCCTTCCAGCCTCGCCGCCGCCACGTCGTAAGCTACGACCTCGACGTCTGCGGCGTGACCCCCTTGGGCATCGGCATTCGGGGCCTGGACCGCACCCGCGCCGACTGCGTCCTCGTCCGAGCCGTTCACGTGGATCGCCCTGGAGGCGACGGCGGGCGAAAGCAGAGCAAGCAATTCGGGCCTGTCCCATATGACGACGGCCCGCCGTGCCAGAGCAAGAAATTCGCGGAAGGCCTCGCGCAGCTCCTCGAGCGACCCGAACGTGGCGTGATGGTCGAGCTCGACATTTGTGAGCAGGGCGATCTCGACATCGAGGCTGAGCATCGAGCGGTCGGACTCGTCGGCCTCTATCACCAGCCATTCGCCTTCGCTCCAGTGTGAGTTGTCAAGGCCCGGCCCAACGGAGCTGCCCACAAGCCAGCCGGGATCGACTCCTCCCTCACGCAGCAAGTGCACGATCATCGAAGCGGTGGTCGTCTTGCCGTGAGCGCCCGCGACGGCGATCGTGCGGCGCAACGCGCTCAGCTCGGCCAGCAGCTCTGCTCTGGGACGATCGGCAAGACCCCGCCGACGTGCGGCGAGACGCTCGGGGTTCTCGGCCGGGACAGCGCTCGAGTAGACGAGCTCGACGTCCCCGCCATCCGGCACGTTGGCGGCATCGTGTCCGATGCTCGCATCGAGCACACCCTCCTCGCGCAAGCGCTCGGAGTGCACGCTCGATGCCCTATCGGACCCGCTCACGCTTGCACCAAGTGCATGGGCCGCACGCGCATAGCCGCTCATACCTGCCCCCCCGACACCAACGAAGTGAAGGCGACGCCGCGTCCAAGGCTGCTTGGGATCGCTCATCGCACCCTCGGAGTCGTCATCGCACCCGCTCCACGGGACACTGCCGAGCACCCTGCCGATCGCGGAGGAGCGAGCTCATCATCCGGCCGCCTCCAGCAGCTCCGCCGCTATCTCGCGAGCCGCGGCGGGGCGCGCAAGCCGTCGCGAGGCGCCCGCCATCGCGCTCAGACGGGCCGGATTGGCCAGCAGCTGTGCCACCTCGCGCGCCAGCCTGGAAGGACTGAGCTCGGTGTCCGGCACGACGAGTGCCGCACCGGCCTCGGACATCCAGCGGGCGTTTGCACTCTGATGGTCTGCCGAGGCATGCGGATAGGGAACGAGGATCGCAGGCAGGCCGTGCGCGGCGATCTCGAACAGTGAGCCGCCGGCACGCGCCACGACCAGGTCGCTTGCGGCTAGAGCGGCCGTGAAGTCGTCGATGTCGAGATACTCGCGCAGGTCATAGCCGGTCGGGAGCGGCCGGACCGAAAGTTCGGGGTAATCGCGCCGCCCGCACACGTGCAAGACGTGAAATGTGGCTGAGGCGAACGCGCCGCGTGCGGCGTGGTTGAGCGTACGCGCTCCAAGTGAGCCACCGAAGACGAGCACAGAGGTCTCATCCGCCGCGATCCCGAGCCGCTCGCGTGCGTCTGCGCGCTCGACCTGCACCGGCGGGATCGGGCGCCCGGTGAGCCTGTAGCGCGACCCTTCGCGGCCGGCGATCGGGAAGGCCAGGCACACGCGCCTGGCGAAGCGGGCGAGCATCCGATTGGTGAGCCCGAGATGGCTGTCGGCCTCGCTCAGCACGAGCGGAATGCGCATTGTCAGCGCCGCCACGCCGACCGGCCCGGCGACATAGCCGCCGCCGCCCATCACGGCATCCGGCTGGATCTCTGCCAACAGCGCTCGCGCACGCAGCGTCGCGCGAGCGGCGCGCAGCAGCGCGCGCGCCGCTCGCAGCGGGCTCGAGCGACTGAGGCCTTCAACCGCGAGCGCTCTGAACGGATAGCCGGCAGCCGGCACCAGCTGTGCCTCTGCCCGTGCCCCGCCGATGAATGTGACCGCGGCGCCCTCAGCCCGCAGCGCGTCCGCCACTGCGAGCGCCGGAACCACGTGCCCGGCCGTCCCGCCGGCGGCTATCACGATCCTCTTCTGCGCTGTGCTCACGACCCCATCGTGCCGGTTCTCGCGGCGGGGCGTCGGCCACCGCTCCGCGGGAGCTCCGCGCGGCGCCCCTGGAGCCGCGCTCAGCGGAGACGGCACGCGGGCGCTTGCCTCGCGATGAGCCCACCGCACGCACATGCGCGCTACCGCCGGCTGCCACATTCAGCAGCAATCCCATCGCGATGAGCGTCACGATCAGGCTGCTCGAGCCATATGAGACCAGCGGCAAGGGGACGCCGGTGAGAGGCGCCAGGCCGAGCACCGCAAAGACGTTGAGCAATGCCTGGGAGACGATCAGCGAGGTCATGCCGACGGCGACCAGCGCGCTGTGCAGGCTGCGGGCGGCCTTGGCGACGCGCAGGCCGGCGTAGGCGATCATGCCGTAGAGGAACAGCAGCGCGACCACGCCGAGGACGCCGAGCTCCTCACCGATGACCGCGAGGATGAAGTCGGTCTGGGCCTCCGGGAGGTAGAAGATCTTCTGCACCGACTGTCCAGGGCCGACGCCGAACAGTCCGCCGGAGCCGATCGCTATCTGGCCCTGGACCGCCTGGAAGCCGCTTCCGGAGGCATGGGCCCACGGGTTGAGAAACGAGGTCAACCGAGCCCGCTCATAGGGACGCGCGATCGCGATCAGAGCGACGATCGCGACTACCGAGCCAGCGATGATCGCCAAGTTGCGAGCTGGGATGCCGCCAGCCACGAGCAGCGCGCAGGTCGTGAAGGCGATCACCATCGCGGTGCCGAGGTCTGGCTGGGTGACGACCAGCAGACAGGCAGCGCCGACTACCGCCAACAGTGGTTTGCACAGCTCACGCATGTCGTTCACGCGCTGCGGACGGCTGGCAAGCAGCGTGGCCGAGTAGAGCACGAGCGCGAGCTTGAGCAGCTCGGAGGGCTGGAACTGAAGCGGCCCACTGCCGATCCAGCGACGAGCCCCGTTGACGCTCACGCCGACATGAGGGATGTGCACGGCGAGCACGAGCACGAAGGAGACTGCAAGCAGCGGCGCGACCATGCCCTGGAGGCGCGCGATGCCATCGCGCGCAAGCAGCCTCATCAAAAACAACCCGAGCGCGCCGTATATGACGAACTTCACCAGCTCGCCCGTGCCGCTGCCGCCGCTCACCAAGAGGCTGCTGGCCGAAGAGGCGCTGTAGACCATGACCGCTCCGAAGGCCAGCAGGCAGAGTGTGGCCGTCAAAAGGATGTTGTACTCGAGCGACTGACCGCCCTTCGCCTGGGTGGACGCTGTCCGTTGGGTGCGCTTGGCCCGCGACTTCGGGGTCACGGCAGAGTTTGAGCGCCGTCCGGCTACAGACATCAGAGCCCTCTTCGACGCCAGTCCTTGGAAGCCTCTATGACCTTCCCTGGCGCTCGCGAGAAGCATTGTGGGCCCGTGTGCGCCGCAGTCGTCACAGCTGCTCGAGGAGCTCGCGCAAACGCCCGGCGGGAGATCAGGCCGAGGCTCTAACTGCTGACTCTCGCTCACGCCGTCGAAGGGCGCGAGCGCCCATCAACCGATGCTCTGGCGGTAAAGCGTGAAGCCGATTGCGCAGCAGATCGCTGCGACGATCCAAAAGCGCAGGATGATCTTCGTCTCAGACCACGCGCGCAGCTCGAAATGGTGGTGGATGGGCGCCATCAGGAACACACGCTTACGCGTCATCTGAAAGGAGATGACCTGGATCACAACCGACAATGCCTCGATCACGAAGATGCCGCCGAGCAAGATCAACAGCGTCTCGGTCTTGGTCATGACCGCCAGGCCGGCAATTGCGCCGCCGATGCCGAGCGACCCGGTGTCGCCCATGAAGATCGTGGCCGGAAACGCGTTGAACCAGAGGAAGCCGATACAGGCGCCGACCAGCGCGCCTGCAAGCATCGCCAGATCGAAATCTTCGGCGATGAACGTGATGCCGATGTAGGCGAGCAGCACGATTGCGCCGCAACCGGCCGCGAGGCCGTCGAGGCCGTCGGTCAGGTTGACGGCGTTGGTGGTGCCGGCCACCACCAGATAGATGAGCACGGGATAGAAGACACCGAGGTCGATCGTGTAGTCGACGAAGCGCAAGCGAAGTGTTGGCGCCAGGTCGGCGCCGTGCCTTGCCACGTACCACAGCCCTAGCGAGATCGCGATTGTGATTGCCAGCTTGCTCCGCCCGCGCAGACCCAGCGAGCGGCGCTTTACGAGCTTTGTGTAATCGTCGGCGAAACCGAGCAGCGCACACGCGATCGCAGTCCCGAAGACTCCCACCGAGCGCCATTCGAAATCACTCAGGATCAGATACGGGATCGCGACGGCGAGAAAGATGATGATCCCGCCCATCGTCGGCGTGCCGGCCTTCTCGTGGTGGCCCTGAGGGCCGTCCTCGCGAATCTGCTGGCCGAACTCACGGCGACGCAAGAACTCGATGAACTTCGGGCTCAAGAAGATGCAGATGAGCAGCGCTGCCGTGCCCCCGATGAGGATGCGACCCATCAGCCGACCCGTGCGCCCAGGGCTTCGCGGGCGACCGTGACGTCGTCGAAGGGCACCTTGACCCCCTTGGCGAGCTCCTGTCCCTGCTCATGGCCCTTGCCGGCGATCACGAGCACGTCGCCATCCCGCGCGAGCGAAACCGCCCGCTCGATCGCGGCACGCCGGTCGAGCTCGCACGCGACTGCCGGGGCGCCGGAAGGGCGCTCTGCTCGGACCACGCCTTGCATGATCTCGTCGATGATCGTCTGCGGATCCTCTGAGCGCGGGTTGTCGGAAGTGACGAGCAGCACGTCGGCCAAGGAGGCTCCGATCGCACCCATCAGCGGACGCTTGCCACGGTCGCGATCGCCGCCGGCGCCGAATACGCAGATCACTCTGCCGTGAGCGACCTCATGAGCCGTGTTCAGCACGTTCTGCAGCGAGTCGGGCGTGTGCGCGTAGTCGACGAGCACCGCGAAATCCTGTCCCGCATCGACCGGCTCGAGGCGCCCGGGGACGCGCACGCCGCGCTCCAGCGCCGCAAGCAGCGTGTCGAGGTCGCCGCCGAGCTTGTGGACGGCGGCAAGTGCGCCAAGCGCGTTTGAGACGTTGAAGCGACCCGGCAGACCGAGCGAGAGCGAGTGTGTGCCCGACGGGGTGTCCAGCTGCAGATGGGTCCTCCCCAGTTCGATCTGCACCTCGCGCGCACGGTATTCGGCGTCGGTGTCGATCGCGAACGTCACCACTTCCTCGAGCTCGGAGGCCAGGCGTCGCCCATAGGGGTCGTCCAAGTTCACTATCGCGATGCCGGGCCTGGCCTGTTGCCCGTTTTCCAGGAAGAGTCGACGCTTGGCCAGGAAGTAGTCCTCCATCGTCTCGTGGAAGTCAAGATGATCTTGGGTCAGGTTCGTGAAGATCGCCCCGGCGAACTGCACACAGTCAGTGCGTCCCAGTGCCAGAGCGTGTGAGGAGACCTCCATCGCACAGCAGCTCTGACCGCCGTCGAGCATCGCTCGGAAGTCCCCCTGTAGGTCGATCGCCTCGGGAGTCGTACGGCTCGCCGCTCGTCGCTCGCCGGCCACACGGGATTCCACGGTGCCAAGCAACCCACAACGCTCACCTGTGGCTTCCAACAGAGCGCACACAAGGTGAGCGCTCGTCGTCTTGCCGTTGGTGCCCGTGACCCCGACGACCCGCAAGCGCGCGGTCGGCTCGCCGTAGAAACGCGCCGCGAGCGGACCCATCGCAGCCCGTGCGGAGCTGACCAGCAGCTCGGGGACACCCAGCCCGAGCGGGCGCTCGACGACCAGCGCCGCCGCCCCCCCAGCCACTGCCTGTGCGGCAAAATCGTGTCCGTCACGCTCGTAGCCCGGCACGCAGAAGAACAGCGTGCCTGCTCGCACACGCCGGCTGTCATACGCCAGAGCGCTTATCTCGAGCGAATCGGGGATCGAGGAGAGCATCCGCAGCCCAGGCGCCTCTGCAGCCGTCAACTCGTCCATCCTCATGGCTTTGGACCCTCAGAGCTCAAGGAGCGAGAGTCTAGGGCCACGACCAGAAGGGACGGTCCGCTCTGTCCCAGCCGAGCCCTAGCTCGGTGGAATCCCCAGGTATGGCAGCGCGAATTCCATGATCTGGCCGAAGGCCGGGGCCGCGACGACACCGCCGTAGATCGAGTCGGCCTGCGGTTCGTCGACGATCACTGCACACAGCAGCTTCGGGTCGGAGGCCGGGGCGAAGCCGACAAACGAGGCGACGTACGCGCTTTCGGAGTATTCCCCGGTTTCGGGGTCGATCTTGCTGGCAGTTCCGGTCTTGCCGGCCAACTCATAGCCGGGTATCGACACCTCGCTCGCCGTGCCCCCCGGCGCAAGCACTCCCTTGAGCATTTCGCGAACCTCGCCCGCAACGCGCGAGGATATGACCCTTCTACCTGGCGGCTCTGCGACCGTGTGACCGCCGAGCGCTCCGAGGAGGTGCGGCGGGCGCAGCATGCCGCCGTTGGCGATCGCCGAGTAGAGCGTCGCCATCTGGATCGGGGTCACAAGCTCCCCTTGGCCAATCGGCAGGTTGCCCATCGAGGAGCCCGAGTATTTGTCCAGTGGCAGTGTGGCGCCGCGTTCTTCACCTGGGATGCTTGCGCCCGTCCTCGCGCCGAAGCCGAAGCCGTGGACCCAAGAGTTGAACTTTTCGGGGCCCAGCAGGCCGGCGATCTTGATCGCGCCGATGTTGCTCGACTGCGCCAGGATCTGCGAGGCGCTCAATGACTCGGTTTCGTGTTCGGTGTCGTCATGGATCGTGCGCCCGCCGAGTTCGATCTGATCGGGTATTTCAAAGCCGCTGCTCGGCGTGATCCGTCCTTCCTGCAGAGCCCCTGAGACGGCCACGACCTTGAAGGTCGAGCCAGGTTCGTAGTTGAAACTGACCGCGCGGTTCTCGAATGCTTCTTCTGGCTTTGCCGGCGGATCGTTGCTGTTGACAAGCGGCCAGTTGGCCATCGCAAGGATCGCGCCCGTACGGGGGTCCATGACGATCGCGGTGGAGTCTTTGGGATGAAACACACGACCGACAGCGCTGAGCACGTCTTCGGCGCGCTGTTGGATGTTGGCGTCGATCGTCAGCGCAATCGAAGAGCCGGCTTGCTCGTGGCGGGTTTCGGCGATCGAGATCGGCTGCCCGATCGCGTCGCTGACGACGCTGCGCTTGCCTGCTAGGCCAGCAAGCGCCCGGTTCTGCGAATACTCGAGACCCATTAGACCGGCCCCTTCGTCTTCGGTGCCGACGATCCCGAGTACCTGTGCGGCCAGTGTCCCGCGGGGATAGACGCGTCGCATCACCGGGGTGGCCTGCAATCCTGGGATCTTCACCGGGGCGCCTCGCGGACCCGGGATCGTCAGCGCCAGCGCCTTCTGGGCGGTGACGTACGGGAGAGCGCGCGCGAGCACCACGAAACCGGTGTGCTCGCTGAGCAGCGTGAGCGCCTTTGCCTGGCTGAGAGCCAACAGCGGCGCCAGTCGCTGGGCAGCGGCGAGCGTCTCCTTGATCAGATACGGGTCAGCGGTGAGTTGCTGCGCGGGTTCTGAGATCGCGAGCGCCACGCCGTTGCGATCGGTGATCGTGCCGCGCTGGGCGGGCACCAGTTCGTCGGTCAGCTGTTGCGTCTGTGCGGCTCTGCGCAATACGCCGCTATGGGGACCGCCGAGGTAGAGAGCGCGAGCGCTGGCGATCAGCAACAGGACGACGAAGAACGCGAACAGCAGTCCGACGCGACGTTGGATGGCCGCCATCGGCTATTACCGCGTGCCTGCCTGCGTACCGCCGGCGGGAGTGCTCGCCGCCGCGCCACCAAGGCTCTGAGAGGATGCCGGCGCTTCGGCGGTTGGCGTGCCGTAGGCCGCTCGAGGACCAGTGGTCGATGGAGAGTTTTCAGCCGGGCCAGAGGCGTTGGCGCTTGACGTAGAAGCGGTGGAAGAACTCGTTGGCTGGGATTCGCTTGATCCTGTGGCGCTTTCACCGGCAGAGCTGGGAGTGGCGGAGGTTTCTCCCGGGCTGGTGGCTTGCGCGCCGCCGCCGGTCGTGGAAGCTTCGCTGCCGGCGCTTGCGATCGAGGATTCGCCGCCGCCTGTAGAGCTGCTTGCCGGCGAAGCAGTACCCGCCGAGACCTGAGCGACGGTTGAGAGGGCGCCAGCCGCCCGCGAGAAGTCAGCCGTGCTCGCCATGACGAAGTGAACCGTCCCGGCCGGCGCAAGCGTCATGCCGGCGGCGCTCGCCAGGGGCGCGACCCGACTTTCAGAGGAGTACATCGAGTCTTCGATGTTCAGCTGAGCGTTTTCGCGCTGCAAGCTCGCCACGTGCCCGAGCGTGCGACCGACGCTCGTGTTGAGCTTCAGCACCAGTAGCTGCATAGCGACGATCCCGATCAAGGCGAAGGCCAGCAGACCAATCCACAAGCGTCCCCGAATCAACCTGTCCACGAAAGCGCTGCTCGATATTCCGTCAAGCGCCTGGACGCCACGCTGCGCGATACCCGGGGTAGCCCCAGCCGAGGCGCGCCTGCTCGCGGGGGCCGAGCGCTTACGCGAGGGTGAGCCAGGTCTCGCCGGACGCTCGCGTGGTAGCGCGACACCCGGCGCCGGGATCGCGACAGCGGCGGCCGGCGAACCCGAGCGAATAGGAGCGCTGGGGCCGGATATGCGTCTGGCGCGGCGTGGCGCGACGCGGCGCCCGCCGGCCTTCGATCGCTCAGGCGCTGCGCGCTTGGGAAGCGAGTGGGCCGTGGCTGGTGGGGTCATGCTTGACCTCCTTGATCGATTGAGATACCTGCAAGCTTTGTGCCCGCGCGCAGACGTGCCGACGAGGCGCGCGGGTTGCGCGCCGTCTCCTCTGCTGAGGGCACGATCGACCCACGTGTGAGCAATGCCCCCTCGGGGACGCGCCCGCAACCGCAGACGGGCATGTCGGGCGGGCAGATGCAGCCGCGAGCGCGCTCCACCAAGAAGCGCTTCACACGCCGGTCCTCGAGTGAGTGAAAGGAGATCGCGCCAAGCACACCGCCCTCGCGCAGCAAGCCCCAAGCGAGCGGCAACGCCTGATCGAGCTGTCCCAACTCGTCGTTGACGGCGATTCGCAGAGCCTGAAAGGTGCGCTTGGCCGGGTGCCCGGCCGCAAAACGAGCCGGGGTGGGAATCGCGGCGGTGATCACCCCCACGAGCGCAAGCGTCGTCTCGATCGCAGACCGTGAGCGAGCGCGCACGATCGCACGGGCGATCTGGGCAGAGTGGCGCTCCTCGCCGAACTCGCGCAAGATCCCCGCGAGGCGGCGCTCGTCCCAGGTAGCGACGATCTCCTGGGCCGTCAGCTCCTGACGTGGATCCATACGCATGTCGAGCGGCGCGTCATAGGAGTAGGAGAAGCCGCGCTCGCGGGTGTCGATCTGCATCGAGGACATGCCCAGGTCGAAATAGACCGAGTCCGCAATCACTCCAACGTCTGAGAGCATCTCGAGGCCCTCCGCATAATCGCCGCGGATGAAGCGCGCCGAGCAGGGGATCTCTTGGGCGAGCTCGAGGAAGCGCTCCTCAGCGAAGGGGTCTCGGTCGATGGCAACGAGCGTTCCTTGCGAGCCGAGGCGCTCGGCGACGGCGCGCGCATGTCCGCCGCCACCGAAGGTGCAGTCGACGACGGTCTGGCCGGGCTGCGGGTCGAGCAGCTCGAGCAGCTCCTCGGCGAGCACGGGGATGTGCGTGGTGGCCATATCAAGCAGGATGGTCAACGCGCGCCGTGATCTCTGCGACGCTGCCGAGCAGCGCCGGTCGGTGTTCATCCCAACTGGTGCGATCCCACAGCTCCAGGCGGTCGCCGGCGCCCACCACGACGACATCCTTGTTGAGTTTTGCGTGCTCGCCGAGGAAGCCGGGCACCATGATCCGTCCGGCGGCGTCCAGGTCGATGTCATGGGAGCTTCCGTAGAAGAAGCGCTCGAGCTCGGTCAGTCTCGAGGACAGGGGTGGGAGCTCTGAGAGCGAGCGCTCGGTGTAGCGCTCGTAGTCATGAGGACGCCACACGCCGACGTACGGCTTGAGATCAACGGGCATCGCGAGCACCACGCCCTCCGACAGCGCAGCGCGATAACGAGCCGGGACGGTGAGCCGGTTCTTCGCGTCGAGCGTGTGGTCGAAAGTGCCGCGGAAGGCCACTGGGGACTCCAATCAAGTTGATCGAGCCGCGGTGGAGGAGTGGGAGGAACTCCTCCACCACGGCTCGCTGCCGCGAACTTACCCCACTTTCCCCCACAATGCAACCCTGATTGCACATTTTCTCCCACAATGCATACCGCTAGACCCAAAAACGCACAAAAGAGCCTGCTCAGCTTGGGTTTTGCCGGTGGGAGGCGTGCGCCCAACCACGCTGGGCGCCTGCATGCGAGCTTGCAGGGGCGGCGCGTGTAACGTTCGTTGCAGAGCTCCGACCAGAGTCAGCAAGAGAAAGGAACGTGTTGCCCTACGCCACGACCGACCAGCACGATCGCCCATGCTCGCAAGCCGAGCCCGCCCTGTGTGCGCGCCGGCACAAGGCCGCGCGTACAGCGAACAAGGGTCACACAAGCGCACACAAGGGCCGCACAAGCTGCATGGCTCTTGCGCTGATCTCGCTCCTCGGCGCGGGCGCGCTCACGGGCTGCGGTTCCTCTGGCTCGAGCGGCGACCCGGCCGGCCTCGTGCCGGTGTCCGCCCCGCTCTATGCGAACGTGACCGTCAAGCCGAGCGGTGGATCAAGTGGCGACGCATCGACGGCCGCCAAGGATCTCACGCACCTGGCAGAACCGTACGGCAGCCTCGCCCAGGCGCTGCTCTCGAGCGTTGGCAGCCATGTCGAATTCAAACACGACATCGAGCCGTGGGTCGGGCAGAGCGCCGGCATCTTCATAACCTCGCTTGACACGAGCAAGTTGCCCAAGAATGGGAGCTCCGCTCAGTCGCTACTCGAAGGTGGCTTGACAAGCGCCGCATCCTCGCTCGGCGCGGGTACATTCGGCGCGAATGGCACTCAGGGGGCCATCGTCTTCGAGACCTCTGACGTCGGCAAGGCTCGTTCGTTCCTGGAAGGGCGTGCACACGAACAGCAAGCGCATACAACGAGCTATCGGGGAGTCACCTACCAGGCCTCGGCCGGCGGAGAGGCTGAGGGCATAGTCAAAGACTTCGCTGTCATCGGCAGCGAATCGGGCGTCAAGGAAGCTATCGACACGTCGCTCGGAGGCTCACCGATCACGAACGCATCCGGCTATGTCAAGCCGCCGAGCGACGCTATCGCAAGCGCCTACGCCCAGCCCGAAGCCCTGACGAAGGCCATTCACGGCTCAGGCGGCCTGGCCGGGCAGGGCGTGTCGCTGCTCGGCGAGCTGTTTGCCGACGCACAGACTGCCTCCCTGTCAGTGACACCGACGTCGAACACGATCTCGATACAGGGCGAAATCCACTCGAGCAATGACTCCGCACCCCTGTTTGGCCAGGAAGGCGCTAAACAGCTGGGTGAGCTGCCAGGCGGCTCGTGGCTGGCAGCCGGCGTCGGCAACGTCGGCGCCAACCTCCCGCGCGCGCTCGCGCTGCTGCACGGCGTCGCCTCGTTTGGCACCTCCACGATCTTCTCCTCACTCGGCGGCCCGAGCATCGAAAAGCTGTTCACCGCGATCGATTCGCCAAACGCCAAACTGCAACAGGACTTCGCCGGCTGGGCGGGCTCCGGTGGGATGTTCGTGAGTGGTACCGGACTGTTCAATCTGCAGGCTGCGCTGGTGATCTCCTCGAACAACCCCAGCGCCTCGCGCGCCGCGGTCGGCCAACTGGGGAGTCTGATGAAAAGCGCCGGCGCGACCGTCAGCAACGCCTCGATCGCCGGGGCCGACGCCGCTGCCAGCGTCAAGTTGCAGGGGTTCCCGGCAGTCATCTACATAGCCGACGGCGGAGGCAAGTTCGTGCTTGGGCTCGGAGAATCATCAGTTCAGGGCGCGCTCAGTCCGTCGAGCACGTTGTCCACCTCCCCCTCCTATGCCAGCGCGGCCGCCGCGCTGGGCGGAGGCATCGAACCGAGCCTGATCGTCGAATTCCCGACGCTGCTGGGCTTCCTAGAAGGGGTCGGCCTGGCACAGAGCCCGGGCGTCTCCAGCCTCGTGCCTTACTTCAAGTCGCTCGGCACGCTGACCGCAGGTGCCACGAGCCAGGCCGGCGTCCAGCGCTTCCGCATGGTTCTCGGCCTCGCTTGAACGTTGGTGACCGGCGCCTGGCGTTGGTCACCGCGTTCTGGCATCGGTCACCGTGTTCTGGCGTTGGTCACCGGCACCTGGCGTTTGGCCACCGGTGCCTGGCCGGGAGCTACTGGTTCAACCCAACCGTTTCCAGCAGCGTGTTCCAATATCTCTGCCCGGTACTAAATTCCAGTTCTTCAAATCTGGTAAGCAGGTGCTCCACTTTCGCAAAGAGGCCGCGGTCAGCTGGCTGCACGTATGTCGAGACGATCCGCGGCGAGGGCACTGCTACTTCGATCGCTTCTACGTGTCGGTCGAATCGCAGCGTGCTAGCTGGGATCGTCTGGTAGCCGCTCGCCGTCCATGAGCGCACGTCGGCGCAGAGGTTTGGCACCTGAAGGGAGGTCATTTCGCGCAGCCCTTTGATGAATTTATGCGCCGTGCGTCCGATTGCGGGGTTACTCCATCGCAAAGGGCTCACAGCTTTGATGAAGGCCTGGGCGAACCTGGAGTCGGCATGGTAGGCGGTGGCCCACAGCGCACCCGCAACCTCGTAGCTCAGGTTCTGCTCTGCTTCGCTCTGGGGAGAGCCGGCGCCGACGTCGGGGCATTCGGACGCGAACTTACGGTCGAGCTTGTGCAAGCTTGCTTCCATGGCGGGCCACGTGTGGACGACAGACTGCAAAGTCGAATTGGCAGCAACGAGCACTGCGTGTGTAGAGGAAACATCCCGCTGTGAGGCGGCAGACGCCGAACAGGGCACCACCCCCACGGCGAGCATCGTCACAAACCCTATCCATCTCCCCCGCATATCTAATGTGGATTGTGACATACACAAGGCGACGCAGTGCCTTCTCTCAGTTGGCTGCCTGACCCGGCTGGCCGGCAGCCGGCGGTGCCTGGACGCTGCTAGGAAGGCAGATCGGAAGCGGCGAACAATGTGTCGATGCTCATGCGGGGGCTCCGTTGAGCGGCGTTCCGTCCGCTTGGCCGCGTACCCGGGAAGGGCGGTTCTCGGTCTCGATGATCACCCGACAAGGACGCTTGCTGAGCAGGTAGGTGGCAGTCGGGCCGATCCGCTGCTCGCCAACAGGAGCATGGATC
>DATCEK010000080.1:0-49858 GCA_036510155.1 Solirubrobacteraceae bacterium
TCGGGTGCCAGCGCGGCATATGGCGCGTGCACCACTCGATCATGTCCCCGCAGAGTCTCATTGCGGGGTCGATCGGAAAGCACCACTCCTTCTGGGCGATGTACTCCTTGAGGATGTCCGCCTGGATCGTGCCGGAAAGCAGCTCCGGAGCGACCGCTCCGCCCGCGCCGTCGCCGTCCTGCTCTGCCGCCACCACGAAGTAGGCGAGCATGATCGCGGCCGGTGCGTTGATCGTCATCGAGACCGAGACCTCGTTCAGGTCGATGCCCGCGAAGAGCGTCTTCATGTCCTCGGTCGTGTCGACCGCCACGCCCTCGCGGCCGACCTCGCCGTAGGAGCGTGTGTCGTCGGAGTCGTGGCCCATCAGGCTCGGCATGTCAAATGCCGTGGAGAGGCCCGTCTGGCCGTGGGCGAGCAGGTAGTGAAAGCGCTCGTTGGTCTCCTCGCTGGTGCCGAAGCCCGCGAACTGACGCATCGTCCACAAGCGGCCGCGGTACATCGACTTGTAGATGCCGCGCGTGAACGGGTAGGCGCCGGGGTTTCCGATCGGGTCGCGCTCGGGATCGCCGATCCCCGTGGGGAGGTCCGCGGGCGTGTAGAGCTCCCGAACCGGCTCGCCCGATAGCGTGCGGGCCTCGTGGCCCGCCGCGTGCTGTCCCGCAACCTGCGCTGAGGAGGATCCCTTCAAGTGATTGGACGATACCGCCTACCCATCCGGGGTTTTGGCTCCCTGCCTTCGCGGGCGCGGAGAGCCCTCGGCATTTGGGGGTCGGCCTGCGTGCTGACGATCGGGCTAGGCGCGTGCGGCTCTTCGAGTACGAGCGGCACCTCGAGCCTCTCCCTGCACGTCGTGCCGGCGCCACTCGAGCATCCCACGCAGGCGACGCTGATCCTCGACTTCACGCCCAACGCCGTGCATGCCGGCATCTACCGGGGGCTGGCGGCCGGTTATTACAAGCGCGAGAACATCGATCTGCGCGTGGTCGAACCGACCTCGACACAGGAAACCCTGAAGCTGATCGACGCCGGCAAGGCCCAGTTCGGGCTTGCGGATGGCAGCGATGTGGCCTCGCTGATCGCAGGTGGTGGCGACGCCCAGGCGGTGATGGCGCTGGTGCAGCAGCCGCTCGGTGGGCTGATCGCGCTGGCCTCCGAACGCCTGCGCTCGCCCGCCGGCCTCGCCGGCAAGACGGTCGGCATCACAGGGGTGCCGAGCGATCTGGCGGTGCTTGACACCGAGCTGCGATCCTCTGGCGTGAGCCCTGGGCGCGTGCACGTCGTGACCGTGGGTTTCAACGGACCCCAAGCTCTGCTGGCGGGGCGGATATCGGCCTTCACGGGCTTCATCCCCGACGAAGGTGTGACACTTGCCGCCGGCGGGCATCCCGTGAGCGCGTTCGGCCTGGCCCAGTACGGCGGACCCTCCTATCCCGGGCTGGTCGCGTTCACCACACGTCATGAGATCGCCTCCGACCCTCAGCTCGTACGCGACTTCGTGGCGGCGACCGTGCACGGTTACGAAGACACGCTTGCCGACCCCTCGCGCAGCTTGGCAGAGCTCGAGGCGGCCAACCCGGCCTTGCCGCACGCGCTGACCGCGGCGTCGTTGAAGGTCTACCTGCCGCTCCTCGCGGCCGGGCACACCGTTGCTTTCGGGACTTTGCAGGCGGCGAATGTGGCGGCGATGTCGAAGTGGATGCTCGGCGCCGGGTTGATCCACGCGCCGATCGCTCCGGCGCGCTACGGCACGAACGCGTTCCTGCGCTAGCGGGCTCGCGGCGGAATACCGAAAAAACCGATGCCCCCCGCGCGCGTGAGCGCGCGTGCGAGCGCATAATGCGCGCGCGGCCGTGCGCGCCCGCGTCAACGCGCCCGCGTCGCGCGCGGGGCATGCCCTTTTGGAGCAGCCACCCCAGGGTGCTACCGTCATTTGACAGCTAAGAGACGGTGTGTACCAAGATGCGGGTGTTGGTGACAGGCGCCGGGGGCCTGATCGGATCGAACGTGGCCGCCGCGGTGGCTCAGCAGAGTTGGGACGCGGTCGGCTGCTGCCATACCCACGGCGTCGAGTTGGACGGGGTGCAGACGCTCACGGTCGAGCTCGCCGAGCGCAACCAGTGCGTCGCCGCTGCGATGGAGTTCGATCCCGATGTGATCGTGCACGCCGCCGGCCGGGTCGCGCTCAGCCGCTTCGAGCACGAGCCGCTGCTTTCAGAGCTCGATTACCTCGCCACCGAGCACACGCTCGCGGCCGCGCGCGCGGTGCGTGCTCGCTACGTGCTTGTGTCCTGCGACTTGGTCTACAGCGGCTACCGACCCGCAGGCTCGCGCTTTGCCGAGAGCGATGCCTCCGCTCCCGTCAACGCCTACGGCCGTTCCAAGCTCGCCTGCGAGCAGGCTGTCATGCGCGCGAACCTGCCCTGGCTGATCCTGCGGCCGGCCGACGTGTACGGCGTGAACCTTTCGCGGCCGCTCGCCGAGGGTTTGCGGCAGGGTGTGGGGGAACGGGACGCTGTGGAACGGGACGCTGTGGAACGGGACGCTGGGAAGCAGGCCGCGGGGGAACAGGCCGCGGGGAAGCAGGGTGCCTGGGAACAGCGCGCAGGGAAGCGGGACACGGGCGAGCGAGACATGTGCGGGCAGGGCGTGTGGGAGCGCTCGGGTCCTGCCCTGAGCCTGGTCAAGCGCCTGTGCGAAGGCGATGAGCTCGAGGCACCGCACGGGCTTTGGCGCTCCCCCACATACGCGTGGGATTTCGCGCAGCGCACTTGCGAGCTGGTCGCACAAGGGTGTGAAGGCGTTTACAACATGGGCGGCGCCGCGCCGTTGGGACGGCTTGCGTGGCTCAGATTGCTGGCGGACGCATTCGACTGCGCCCCCGAGCTTGTGAGAGAGGGCACGCTCGAGGCCTTTCTTCAGGCCTGCGGTGAGGATCCGGGGCTCGAGCTGCCCTCCAACACGGCCCTCTCCGGGGAGAAGGCGAGTGCCGCGATCGGCTCGCTTTCGGTGGCTCCAGAGCGCGGTCTAGAACTGACGCGCGAGCAGCTGAGCCGCATGCTCGAGCCAGTTCGTGGGCAGGCGCGCTAGTCTGCGCCACTGCCAGTTACACCAATCGAAAGGGAGCACTCCATGAACAAGAGCCAGCTTGTCGAGGCGATCGCCACCGACAGCGGTCTCTCCAAGGCGGATGCTGGGCGCGCGGTCGAGTCGTTTCTGACCACCGTCGGCAAGACGCTGAAGAAAGGCGACGAGGTCGTTATCACTGGCTTCGGCAAGTTCTCCGTGGTCAAGCGCGCAGCCCGTCAGGGCGTCAACCCGCGCACGGGCGAGAAGGTAAAGATCAAGGCGTCCAAGGCCCCGAAGTTCACCCCCGGAGCAAGCCTCAAGCAGACGGTGCACCCGAAGAAGTAAAACCATCCGACATGGCGCTCGTCGGAGAGCTGGAGCTCTCGAGCTTCGATTACACCGACCCCGCCCTCGTGGGGGAGCGCTTTCACACGGCCATGAGCGAGCTGGCAGCCGAGGGGTGGCTGGCAGCGGGCCCGTACGGGTACGTGGTGCTCGACCGCGAGGCGGGCGAGTTCTTCCTACGGACACGCTCGGCGATCTTCCCGGGTATGAAGATCGCCGAGCTGTTCGATGTCTCTAGCGGGCCGCTTTGGGAGGAGATGCAGCGCAACATCCTGCACGTCAACGGCTCCGATCACACGCGCTTGCGAAGCCTTGTGAACCCGGCGCTCACGGCGCGTGCCGTGGAGCGCTGGCGTGGCGCGATGCGGGGTTTTTTGGATGAGCTGTTCGTTCCCGTAGCCGACGCCGGCTCGTGTGAGTTCGTCAGCGCATTCGCAAGGCCCTATCCCTCGCGGACGATCGCGACCGTGATGGGAGCGCCCGTCTCCGACGCTCCGCGTCTGCACCACTGGTCCAATTGGATCCAGCGTCAGTTCGACGCCGCCTCGATGATGAACGAGCGGGCTGGGATCGAGCAAGCCGTGCAGGAGTTCTACGAGTACGCGCGCGCCCTACTCGCTGCTCACCGTGAGAATCAGGCCCACCCACCCGACGACTTGATCTCGACGCTGCTTGCTGCCACCTACCGTCCGGCGGATGACGAAGCAGCCGACGAAATGGGCGGCGATGCATCCGACGATGTCAGCGGTGGCTCCTCCGATGGCTCGATCGCCACCCGTGGCGGCGGCCGCCCGCTCGCGGAGAAGCTGAGCGAGGAGGAGTGCGTCAACCTCGTGCTGAACGTGCTGATCGGGGGCGTGGACACGACCCAGAGCCAGCTTGCGCACGCCGTTCGTCTTTTGGCCGAACATCCTGCGCAGTGGGATGCGCTCGTCGCCGATCCTTCGCTTGCCGGGGCCGCGGTCGAGGAGGCGCTGCGCTACGAGCCGATCACTCCCTTCACGGCTCGCATCACGACCGAGGAGCTGACCTACCGCGACGTCACGTTTCCCGCCGACACGATCGTGATGGTGTGCGCGTTCACCGGGAACCGCGACCTGCCGGGCGAAGGGGGGGACGGGGGCGGCCACACTGCGAGATCGCCCGGTACGCCTTGGTCGCCGGGGGCCGACACGTTCGACATCACCGTCGCTCGGCCCAAGGCCCGGGCGCTGACGTTCGGCGCCGGCGTGCATTACTGCCTCGGCGCCAACCTCGCTCGGTTGGAGCTCGAGGAGGCGTTGAGCTTCCTCGCGCGCAAGATGCCTAGGCTTCGGCTCGACGGCGAGCCTGTGTTCGAGAGCATCCTCGGCATCTACGGCCTGGCCGAGCTGCCGATCCGCTTCAGCTGAATCGACCCGAACATCCGTTGATTTGGATGGGCCGAAAGCTACGGGTCACTCGCATGCCTGCCCGATAAAGACGCGCCGGCATTCAATTGACAGGGGGGTGTAGAGGCGCCGCCTGCCGACATGCAGCTGACGCGGCTGCATGACCGGTCGCTTTTCTGACCCGATGGAAAGGAATCTGAGGATGGTTTGGATGAGGAGCAGTGGGCCGGTTGCGAGGTCTTCGGTCGCGGGATCGGCGGCTGTGGCGATGAAGCGGGCGGGGTCCGGGAAGGTGCCGAAAACGGCGAATCCGTTCGTGGGCTCAGTGATGTTCGCGCGCGTGGCGATGTTGGCTGGGCTGTGTGCGCTTGCGCTCGTCGGGAGCGCACGGGCCGGGGACTTCCACGTGTACAGCTGCCGGATGCCGAACGGCGACGTGGCGCCTACGGATGGGTGGAGCGGGAGTGCGACGGGCGCTTTTGTTTACGCAGAAGACAAGTGCGCGAAAGGCGGCGCTTTGACTGCCGCGCTGGGGGATGGTGTTGAACATGAAGCCGCCGATGTCGCCACATGGACGCTTGACGTGCCGACGGAAGAGACGTTGGTGGGCGCCAAGCTCTGGCGAGCTGGTAATGCAGACGGCGGGGTCTCAAAAAAAGGGACTTATGAGTTCTGGCTAGCCGGACCAACAGAGAACGAAGTCTTTGACGAATGCGTCTACGCAGGCTCTCAGCCATGCATCACCGGGCAGGGCGAACCCGAAGAACCTATGGCTACAGAGAACCTGGTGAGTCCGTCGGCCGTCCATCTTGGCCCCAATTTGTACGTCAACGCGGCGTGTTTCGCGACTCTAGGACTGTGCAAAAAGGGCGAACACGATCCCAACGGCTACGCCGCCGTCGTCTACCTCTACGCCGCCGACCTAACGCTAGAACAGACGACCCAGCCAAGGGTCAGCGAAGTCGAAGGCGAACTGGCGACGGCCACGACCTTGTCCGGCACGGAGGACCTCTCCTTCCACGCCGAAGACGGGGGCTCAGGCATATACGAGGCGGTCTTCACGGTCGACGGCAAGGAGCAAGGCGAAACGGTCTTGTCAAGCAACGGAACTCGTTGCCAGAACGTGGCCCAGACGAGCGACGGCCTGCCGGCTTTCCTATACCTGCGCCCGTGCCCGGAAGACCTGCGGGCAGACGTCCCGTTCGACACGAGCACTCTCAGCGACGGCACGCATCATCTACAGGTCTCGGTGACCAATGCGGCGGGAGACGCGACAGTGGCCTTGGACCGCACGGTCACGGTCAAAAACCAAACCAAAGGAGCGGAAGCGCCGACTACCACTTCGCCCGAAGGCCAGCTGCCGCTGAGCACCGAACAGCACGCCCAATCCATCCAAAAAACCCCCGAAGTGACGCTGAGGCCAGAGGTCCCAGCGCCACAGCCGCAGGACAACGGCCAGCACGCCACCCAGCAGGCAGCTTTGCAGGTGCGCTGGAGTTCAATAGCAAGGGCAGCCTTGACGGGTTTGTACGGTCGTGCGCAAACAGTCTCAGGCCGCTTGACCGCGCCGACGGGCATCCCGATCGGCGACGCGACGGTGCAGGTGCTCGACACGCCTGCATACGAGCGAGCGCCGACAAGACAATTGGGAGAAGTGAGAACGGCGCCGAACGGCAGCTTCAGCTTCCGGGTACCAGCCAACACCCCATCGGCAATGCTGACGTTCGCCTACAGCGCCGTGCAGGGAGCGCCGGCGCCGGCGGTGACGGCGACGCTGCGCTTGGCGGTTCGCGCAAGTCTGAGCCTGAAAATAACCCCGCGCACGACGGGAAGAGGGGCAAGGATCGTCTTCAGCGGCAAGCTGAAAGGCGCCCCGCTGCCGCCAGGAGGCAAGCAGCTGGTGCTGGAGGCGCGCACGCTACACGGCCAGTGGCGCCAGTTCCAGGTGCTGGCAACGGCGGAGGGAGGAGCCTACCGAGCGACATACCGCTTCCGCCTAGCAGGCCCGATCGACTACAAGTTCCGTGTAGTCAGCCAGCAGGAGGCCGATTTCCCGTATGCCGAGGGAGCTTCGAACGTGGTGCTCGTGCACGAGCGCTGAGCAAGCTGAAAGCCGACGGCTCGAGGCCGGGCATCGGGCAGCACAGGAAACCAAGCGGCGCCGCCCAAGCCAAGGAATCAGCAGCCCCACAGCCAAGCTCATGGGTTCTTCGGGACGTTCGCCTCCGCGCCCCACGACTATAGTCTGAGCGCGTGAAGGCGGTGATCTTGGCCGGCGGTTTCGGCTCGCGGCTCAGCGAGGAGACGACCGTGCGCCCAAAGCCGATGGTCGAGATCGGCGGCAAGCCGATCCTGTGGCACATCATGAAGATCTACGCGGCCCACGGCATCGAGGAGTTCGTCATCTGCCTCGGCTACAAGGGCTACCTGATCAAGGAGTATTTCGCCAACTACCACTTGCACACGTGCGATGTCACCTTCGACCTTCGAGGCGGCGACACGGAGGTCCACCGCTCGGCCACCGAGCCGTGGCGAGTCACGCTCGTGGACACGGGCGAGCAAACGATGACCGGAGGCCGCCTGAAGCGCGTGCTGCCATACCTGGGCGAGGAGGACTTCTGCTTCACCTACGGAGACGGCGTAGCCGACATCGACATAAGCGCCTTGCTCGCCTTTCACCGCCGGCAGAGCACGCTGGCAACCGTCACAGCGATCCAACCCCCAGGCCGCTTCGGAGCGCTGGAAGTAGACGGCGAGCGGGTACGCCAGTTCAAGGAGAAGCCGCGAGGAGACGGCACTTGGACCAACGGCGGCTTCTTCGTGCTCTCCCCGAAGATCGCAAACTACATCGAGGACGACACCACGGCGTGGGAGGCTCAGCCGATGACCGCGCTGGCCGAAGACGGACAGCTGGCCTGCTACCGCCACGCCGGCTTCTGGCAGGCGATGGACACGCTGCGGGAGCGCACCCAGCTGGAGGCATTGTGGGACTCAGGCAGAGCCCCATGGCGGGTATGGGAGTAGCCATGTGGAGTTCCGGGCTCGGTCGCCGGCAGGAGAACTCGGGTGGAACTCAGGCAAGGCCCATGGCGGATATAGGGTTGGCCGCATGAGCGCCGAGCCGATCCCCACCGAGGGGAAACAAGGCAAAGTGAGCGCCGCCTTCTGGCGGGACCGGCGCGTGCTGCTCACCGGCCATACAGGCTTCAAGGGCGCCTGGCTTGCACTGTGGCTGCAATCGCTGGGAGCCGTCGTGACGGGCTTCTCCGACGGCGTGCCGACCGAGCCTTCTCTGTACGAGCTCGCCGGAGTGGCGGCATCGATGCAGAGCATCGTGGGAGACATCCGCGATCCGACCGAGGTCGAGGCGGCAGTATCCACGTGCCGCCCAGAGGTGGTGATCCACATGGCGGCCCAGTCGCTGGTGCGTCGCTCCTTCTCAGAGCCGCGCGAGACCTACGAGACGAACGTGATGGGCACCGTGAACCTGCTCGACGCAGTGAGACGCAACAGCGGTGTGCGGGTGCTCGTCAACGTCACCTCAGACAAGTGCTACGACAACCGCGAGTGGGAGTGGGCATACCGCGAGTCAGAGCCGATGGGCGGCCACGACCCGTATTCCAACTCCAAGGGCTGCTCGGAGCTGGTGACCGACGCATATCGCCGCTCGTTCTTCTGCGACCCCGACGGCACGCAGGTGGCCACCGCGCGCGCCGGCAACGTGATCGGGGGCGGCGACTGGGCCGAGGACCGCTTGGTGGCGGACCTGATGCGAGCCGCCTTGAACGGCACCAAGCTGCGCGTACGCAACCCCGAGTCGATCCGCCCGTGGCAACACGTGCTCAACCCGCTCAGCGGCTACTTGCAATTGGCGCAGGCCCTGTGGGGAAACCCCGACTATGCCTCGGCCTGGAACTTCGGCCCAGCCGAGGAGGATGCCCGCCCGGTCGCATGGATCGTCTCGCGCCTGTGCGAGCTGTGGCAAGGCGATTTGCAGGTGAGCCAAGACCCAGGCCCCCACCCACACGAGGCGCGCTACCTGAAGCTCGACTCCTCGCGCGCCCGCGCCCACCTGGCATGGCGCCCGACATGGGACTTGGCCGAGGGTTTGGAGGCAGTCGTCAACTGGTACGTCTCTTTGCGCGAGGGCGCCGACATGCGCTCGGTCACGTGCGAGCAGATCCGCGCATTCGAATACTCTCCGTCGACGTGACCAAGACCGCCTGTAGATTCTGCGGCGCCCAAGTCGAGGCGGTATTCGCCGACCTCGGCATGTCGCCGCTCGCCAACTCCTATCTGCCGCCCGAGCGCGCCAACGCGATGGAGCCGTTCTACCCTTTGCGCGCACTGGTCTGCGGCAGTTGCTTTCTCGTGCAGCTAGAGGAGTTCCAGACGCCCGAGCACATCTTCTCCGACTACGCCTATTTTTCGTCCTACTCCTCCAGCTGGCTCGAGCACTCGAGGATCTACTCCGAGCTGATGATCGAGCGTTATGGCCTCGACGAGTCAAGCCACGTAGTCGAGATCGCCTCCAACGACGGCTACCTGCTGCAGTATTTCCAGGAGCGGCGGATATCGGTGTTGGGAGTCGAGCCGGCCGCCAACGTGGCAAAGGTCGCCCTGCAGAAGGGAATCCCCACGCTCGTGGAGTTCTTCGGAGTGGACACCGCGACCTCGCTGGCAGGCGAGTCCTCGGCCGACCTGCTGCTCGGCAACAACGTGCTAGCCCATGTGCCCGACCTCAACGACTTCGTGGCCGGCATGCAGATCCTGCTGAAGCCGGGCGGCGTCATCACGATGGAGTTCCCGCACCTGATGAGCCTGATGCGCGAAAACCAGTGGGACACGATCTACCACGAGCATTTCTCCTACTTCTCGTTCTTGACGGTCTCTCGTGTGTTCGAGGCGCATGGTTTGCGCCTATTCGACGTGGAAGAGCTGCCCACCCACGGCGGTTCCCTGCGTATCTTCGGCTGCCACGCGGGAGACGCCGAGAAGCCAGAGAGCGCCGCTGCCATGGAGTTGCGTGAGCGTGAGCGCGACGCAGGCTACGAGCAGATCGACACGTACCTCGCCTACAACAGCCGCGTCGAGCAGGACAAGCGCCAGATCCTCAGCTTCCTGATCGAGCTCAAGCGCCAGGGCATGCGAATCGCCGGCTACGGCGCTCCGGCAAAGGGCAACACACTGCTCAACTACTGTGGCGTAGGATGCGATTTCATCGACTACACGTGTGACCTGAACCCGCACAAGCAGGGCCACTTCCTGCCGGGCAGCCACATCCCGATCCGCTCGCCCGAGGCCCTGCGAGAAGACCGACCAGACGTAGTGCTGATCCTGCCGTGGAATCTGAAGGACGAGATCGTCGAGCAGCTCAGCTTCATCGGCGAGTGGGGCGGGCGCTTCGCCGCGCGCACGCCGGAGCTTACGTTGCTCGGCTGATCCCAACGGCATTTCTCGAGCGAGCAGAGCCAATGAGATTCCACGAGACGCCTCTGCGGGATGTGTGGCTGATCGAGCCAGAGCGCATCAGCGATGAGCGCGGTTGGTTCGCGAGGACATTCGATCGCGAAGAGTTCATCGCCCGCGGCATGAGCTGCGAGGTAGTGCAGTGCAACGCCTCGCACAACGCCAAGCGCAACACGCTACGCGGAATGCACTATCAAGCGGACCCTTACGGCGAGTCAAAGCTCGTGCGCTGCGTGCGTGGCGCGATCTTCGACGTCGCGCTCGACCTGCGCCAGGACTCGCCAAGTTTTCGCGCCTGGCACGGCGTGGAGCTGAGCGCCGAGAACGGCCACGCCCTCTACATCCCAGCCGGCTTCGCCCACGGCTTTCAAACTTTGCAGAACGACAGCGACGTGCTCTACCAGATGGGCAACCCCTACGTACCAGAGGCAGCAAGAGGAGTGCGCTTCGACGATCCGGCATTTGCGATCGACTGGCCCGAGCCGCGGGAGCCAGTGGTCTCCGAGCGAGATGCCGGCTACCCAGATTTCAAGCCATAGCTTTCTGGAGTCTCAAGAGTCGGTGGGCTCGGCATGGAAGATCCTGTGTCGGAACACCAGAAAATTGACGCTCACGACCACGGCAACGGTGACCAGATAGACAATCTCGGTGGGAACCCCAAGCGCGGAGGGCAGCAACGAGGTGGAGCAAGCAGTGACGGCGTACTGCAGCCCGGCAAGCAGAAGGTAGCGCCCGACCTGATGGTGCAAAGTCAGGGCAAACTCCTCGTCGCGATTCCAAACGAACAGCCGCTGAAGCGTGAAATGCACGACCAGCGCCAGGCAAAAGCCGATCGCCAGTGCAACCTGGAAGGGCAGTCCCACGACATCCGCAAGGATTGTCGTGGCGCCAAGGTAGACCAAGGCCACCGCCCCTCCGGCCATGCCAAAGCGCACCCCTTGTGCCGTCAGCGCCGACCCGCGAGCCCAGCGCAGGGCAGCGGGCTCGGCGGTCTTTCGCGCTCGCGCCGGCATTGAACCCCTGTCGGTCTCAGGCCGGGGCGGCCTCATGTATGGGTCCGTCATCAGTCGGGCTTGTGCGAGATGTCGGGTTCACAGCGGACAAGCGCCTCACTCAAGAAGGATTCGGTCTCAGAAAGCGCCGCGGGAGTTCCTATCTCGTAAAAGCGCTCCTCGGCCAAAACCCCGTAGAGCAGTCCGCGCCCGGCAAGCAGGTGGTAGAGGTCTGACAGATCGCTCGTCTCCGCGGAGACAAGCTCGAGCGCCCCGCGCTCGAGCCCGCCAAGCCCGTAGTCGATCCAGCTCATCTGCGGTAGCGGCGCACGCTTGTCGTAAGCAAGCACACGCTCATCGGCATAGACCGCGTTTGAGGCCTCCAGCGACCCATCGTTGCGGAACACGCTCATCATCGCCGGCAAGCCACTGGCGGCCCAAGCAAAGAAGGCAGCGGCGTAGTCGATCCGCAAATAGGTATCCCCGTAGAGAAGCAGAAAGCGCTCCCCAAGCAGCGGCAACGCCCTGCGTATCGCGCCGAGTGTGCCGTCGAGCGCCGGCGTGTCATGGCTGTAGCGAATGTCGATCCCACAGCAACTGTGACCGAGTCGGGCTTCGATCAGATCTCCGCGATAGCCGACGCACAGGACGACCTGGCTGAAACCGTGAGCGGCGAGCAGGCGCAGTTGATGCACCAGGAAAGGCGCGCCGGCGAGCTCGATCAGCGGCTTGGGCGTATCGCGGACCAGGGAACCAAGGCGAGTGCCGCGGCCACCGGCGAGAATACAGACGGGCGGTAGGGCGCTCACACCTCGTATCACGCGCCAACGTCCTCGTCCCAGCCGTAGCTGGACTCGACTATGTACTTCGGCCTAGCGCGAGACTCATCGTAGATGCGCCCGACATACTCGCCGATCACGCCAAGCGACAGAAGCTGGATGCCGCTGAAGAACGTTACGACAATCACGATCGTGGGATTTCCAATCGGGAAGTTCTGTCCAGCGAGCTTCAGTGTGAGATAGGTGATCGCGACCAGAAAGGCAAGGCCCGAGAGAGCCAAGCCCATCATCGAAATGAGCTGCAACGGATAGCGGGAAAATCCAATCAGACCGTTGAAGCCGATCACAAGCGACCCCCAGAAACGGTTGTACTTGCTGGAGCCGGCGACACGCGGGTCACGGTCATAGAGGACGTTGGTACTGGGAAAGCCGACAAGCGCGACCAATCCACGCAAAAAGCCGTGACTCTCTTTGAGCGCGACGACGTTGTCGACCACGCGTCTGCTGAGCAGACGAAAATCACCTGTGTTAGGAGGAATATCGACCTCGGCTATACGAGCGATAGCCCGATAGCCGACACCGGCGATGATCCGCTTTGGCAGCGTCTCACCGGCACGCGTACGTCGCTGGGCGTAGACGACGTCGTAGCCGGCGCGCCACCCCTCGACAAGATCGACGATCAACTCAGGAGGATCCTGCAGATCGCAATCGATCACGACGGCGGCGTCTCCCGTGGACATCTCGAGGCCGGCGAGGGTCGCCATCGGCTGGCCGAAACGTCTCGAGAAGCGCAGCATCTTGACACGCCGGTCTCGCCCTCGCAAACCAAGTATCAACTGCTCCGTGCGATCGGTCGAAGGATCGACGCAGAAAATGATCTCCCACTGCATGTCAAGACTTTCGAGAACTGCCAGCAGACGCTCGTAGACGTGTTCCACGTTGGCCTGCTCGTTGTATGCGGGAATGATCACGCTGAGGCTGGCCGTCGGTCTGTCCGGATCGAGGTATGCAGGCGTGAAAGCGCTCACGAGCTTCTCCGCGGACGACGCAAAACGGTCAAGCCCCGGACGCCAAAAGGAAGCGATAGCCCCAGCTTCCGCATTTCTCGCTCCGCCAGGCAGGCAAGCTCGCCCACGCGCGAATTGTGGGTGGAGGAAATGTCGCCGGCCACTTGCCGGCTGAGCGCGTCGCCCCGCAGCGCTCCAAAGCGCCTACGGTTGCGTTGCTTGACCAACCAAAACGGCGGATAGATCAGCGAACCGAGGTGAAAATCAGAATCGACCTCCAGGCCGACGGTACGAGCCTTCTCGGCCATCTCGCCGTGTCGATAGCGCCGCACGTGCCCAAGAAAGCGGTCGTAGTAGTCATAGGCGCCAGCTCCTGTGGGTACGACCACGACGGCGACTCCACCTGGACGCAGGACTCGGCGAATCTCAGCCAGAGCGCCGACGTCGTCCTGTATGTGCTCGAGTAGGTTGGCGCTTACCACCGCGTCGATGCGGGCGTCTTGGATCGGCAACTCGCAAGCGTCGGCCTGCAAAAGGCGAGCGTGCGGAACCAGGGCATGCGCGGTGCGCAACCCCGACGCGACCATGTCCACGCCGATCAAGCTCGCACCGGGAAGGAAAACGTCGAGGTCCTCGAGCAAATAGCCGGTCGAGCAGCCGATGTCGAGGACGATCGGGCTTGACGGCAGCCTCCCAAGGCTCGTGAGGATGCTGCGTCGGGTCCATGCGTCGATGAAGTGATCTCTGCTGCTTTGCTCGTGCAGCTGCTCGAGCTCCTCCGACCAGTTGAGTGAATCGCTCACCTCGACGTAGGCGAGAAACGGTTCGCGCTCGCGCTCCGCGTTGATCCAGCCGCGATCGAAGTCGGGAACATGTTCGCTTCCGGCGGGAGCGAGCAGGCCGAGCGTGGAGGTGGTCATGTCTCCTGCCTAGCCGTGAAAGCCATGTCGTCGATACGTCGCAGGGTGGCCAGGTCGCGATCGGCAAGGAGTCGCTGCTGAAAATCGCGCTCTCGCCAAGCATCCCATCGAGCAGAGAGGAGCTTTCCGCTGAACGGAGCTTGGCGCTCAGACCCGAGCAGGAAGCAAACGAGCGCGGCCGCCTCCTCGGCGGAGGCGCCGCCGGAGCGCAGCTCGCGCTTGGTCCGCTCGTAGTAGTCCTCGCCCGCGAGCTCGGGGCCGGCCGTCAGCGTGCCCTCATGCATGCGGGTGGCGATGAGACCGGGTGCCACGCAATTGATGCGGATTCCCTCCTGCGAGAGGTCGCCGGCAAGGTTCTCGGTGAGACGCACGACGGCGGCCTTGGAGGCGGCATAGGCGTCATAGCGAGGCAGCGGCGAGCTCGCGCCGCCTCCGCTGAAAGTCACGATCGCACCCCGACTGACGCGTAGGGCCGGTAGGCAATTGTGGATCGCAAGCAGCGTGCCGAAGAGGTTGATCTCCAGCGTGCGAAGGAAGTCCGCGGGAGCATAGGAACCCGGCGGCCCAATCGGTCCAAGCACCGCAGCGGCGCAAACAAGCCCATGAAGCTCCTCGAGCCGGCTGGAGAAGGCCGACCACCCCTGCTCGTCGGCGACGTCGAGCGTCTGCCCCCGGTGCCCTTCGCCGGGCAACCCGTCCACCGCACGGCGCAGGGCCTCCTCGCCGCGCGCCACGAGCGTGAGGCGTGCTCCCTCCGCGGCAAGGGCGTGGGCCACCGAAAGGCCAATTCCCATCGAGCCGCCGGTGACCAGCACGTGCCGTGCGCTCATGGCAGGATCGCGTTGCGCATCTCGGCGTAGGGACCGTCGGAGTAGGCACGCTCGATCTGCGTCCATGCATAGTGGGCATCGGAGAGATTCCCGAGCAGGACAGAATTGCCGCCGCCTTCCAGGGCGCGGGCGAAATGTCCCCACTCGGCTCTCCAAGAGTCGTCCTGCTCGGGATAGAGGATCTCCTCGAAGTCAGGGGGTCCAAGCTCCGGACGCATCCGGTAGATGCTGAGTCGCTGTGGCCCGTAGGAGCCAACCAGTCCATCCACCTGGATCTTCGCCTCTCGGCAGTAGATCTCGAGCCCGAACAGGTTCTTCCACTCCGTCCAGCTCACGTGCAGCATGGCCCAAGGTCCGGTGCGAGCCTTCCCATCCCCGAGTATCAGGGCCGCATTGTCCTCGACGGGGGTCTCCCAGAAGTGAGTCCGCAGCAGAGCACAATGCAGCGGCAAGGCTCCGGCGATCCAGTGGCTGATGTCGAGCAGATGCATGCCTTGGTCGACGAGCTCGCCACCTCCGGAGCGCTGAGGCTGAGCGCGCCACTCGCGCTCGTAGCCCAGCCGTCCACCGTGCCCATAGCGCCCGCGCAGGTGCAGAAGCTCTCCGTGTAGCCCGGAGTGGACCTCCGCTGCGGCTCGTCTCAGCCCTGGATGAAAACGATGGTTGAACCCAACCTTCACGCGTCGGGCGCTGTCGCGCTCGGCGGCGATCAGCCGCTCGACCTGCTCAGAACCCATGGCGGCCGGCTTCTCGACGAGCACATGAGCGCCGGCCTCGAGCGCTTGCAGCGTCAGCTCGGCCAACGAGTCGTGGCTGACTGCCACGAGCACCACATCTGGCTCGAGCTCGAGCAGCCGCTCGAACGTCGTGCAGGGCGGCACATGGTGCTCCTGCGCGAACGAGTCGGCCCTGGAGGCACAGATGTCCCAACAGCCGAGGAGCCGATCCTCCGACCTGAGGGCCCTCGCACGCTTGGCTCCGATCAGCCCACAGCCGACGATCGCGACACTCAACCCCTCGCCACTCATGTGTTCTCGCTCGCGTAAGCGCCGCCGAACTCGAAGTCGAAGAGGAGCTCGGAGGCCCCGGCAGCGGCCATCGCCTGACGGGTCTCCTCAGGCTGGTTTGCGAACAAGAGCAGGAAGCCGCCTCCGCCGGCGCCGACCAGCTTGCCGCCGGTGCACCCGCTGCGCCGAGCAAGCGCATAGAGACGGTCGATGTGCTCGTCGGAAATGCCGGGCGAGCGGCGACGCTTGTGCTCCCAGTGCTCGTGCATGAGTTCGCCATATGCATCGAGGTCGCCGTCTTCGAGCAACTTGCGGCTCAACTCGCCAAGCCCCTTGGTGTGATGAAGGTTCTCGATCATCGCGCGGTCACCGGCCTTGGAGCGCTCGTCCTGGTCCAGTAGGACCTTGGAGGCCGTGCGAGCCTCGCCCGTATAGAAAAGCAGCATCCGATCGCGCAGCATGCGAAGCACGCTCTCACGCAGCTCGAGCGGCTCGACGGTCACTTGACCGTCGGGATGAAACGTGTAAGCGCAAATGCCGCCATGGGCGGCCACATAGTGGTCCTGCTTGCCGACCGGCTCTCCCAGGAGCCCTATCTCGATTTCACACGCCGCCTCGGCCAGATCCCCAGGCGCTATCGAGACGCGGCGAGCTTGGGCCAACCCCTTCAGCAGGCAGACGGCGTAGGCGCCGGAGGAGCCCATGCCGGTACCAGCCGGCACATCGGCCACAGAGGCGATCTCGAGCGGTTTCCCGTGCCAATGGTGTAGCAGCGTCTCGCGCAGGATCGGGTGACGGATCTCCGAGACGCTGTCTACCTCCTCGAGCTCGGAGTACTTCATTCGCCAACGATTCTGGAAGACCGTATGGGTGAACATGTAGACGTACTTGTCGATCGCGCCCGCCACCAGGAAGCCGCCGTGCTCCCTGTAGTAGGAGGGAAGGTCGGTGCCGCCACCGCCCAGCGAGACGCGCAGGGGAGCGCGACTGTAGATCACGCTCATCGCAAAGCCGGCCTGTGTCCTGGCGCGGGCAGAGGCCTGCTCGGCATCCGTGTCGTGTCGTCGCCAACGCTCACTGCAACCGCCTCTCTAAGTCCCGGCACAAGCCCCACTCGCCGGCTCTTGCCAGGCGAAGTCGTTGCGGTCGAACCAGTCGAGCGTGCGAGCGATGGCCTGTTCGATGGTCAGCGTCGGAGCCCAGCCGAGGGAGCGGATACGGGTCGTGTCGAGCTGTATCAGCGGACTGTCGCCGGGCCAGCCGCGCGCACCGCCTGTGTACTCGATCGAGGGTTCGAGACCCATGTGCTCGGCGATTATCGCAATCGATCGATCCACGATCACCGTCTGGTCGCATCCAAGATTGTAGATATGGGTGCCAGGCTCGCCCTCGTGGCGGCGGGCGGCGCTCAGGATTGCCGAAACACAGTCCTGGACATACAGGTAGGACTTCTCCTGGCGCCCATCTCCCAACACGCGCAAGCGGGTGGGGTCGCGCTTGAGCGCCGTGTAGAAATCGAAAACATGGCCGTGCGTGTAGCGCTCGCCGAGGATCGAGACGAAGCGACAGATCAAGCCGGTGAATCCATAGCCGGTCGCATAGGCGCCGATCAGTCCCTCCCCGGCGAGCTTGGAAGCGGCATAGAGGGAGGTCTGGACAGGAAACGGAGCATCCTCCGGCGTGGGAAACACCTCGGGCTCGCCGTATACCGATCCGGTTGAGGCGAAGGCGATGTGGCTCACCCCAGCCGCGCGCATCGCCTCGAGCACATTGGAGGTGGCGATCGTGTTCTGCTCCAAGTCGCGCCTCGGCGCCTGCAGCCCGTGGCGCACGTCGGCGTTTGCCTGCAAGTGAAACACCCAGTCGCAGCCCTCGACGGCTCGCGCGAGCGCGCCGGCGTCGAGCACGTCCCCCTCGACAAGCAGGGTGTTGGCGCGCAGAAGCAACTCGGCGAGGAACTCGCGTTTGCCGGTGCGAAAGTCGTCGAGGATCACGACCTCGACGCCGTCGGCGCTCAAGCGATCGGCCAGGGTACTCCCGATGAAGCCGGCACCGCCGGTGATGCAAGCCCGCCTCATGCCGTCAAAGCGTGAAGCCTGCCGCCACAGCGTCGTGGTGGAACATCTGCACGGTCTCCAGAGAAAACTGTTCGAGGTCCTTGCCCAAGCTGTCGAGCTTTTTCAGAAGTTCGTGCGTCACCGTGATCACGTGGCAGCCAACTTCGTGTGCTTGGACGATGTTGAGAAGCTCGCGAGGTGAAGCCCAGATCAGCTCCGAGCGCGGCGCATCGACCATGATGCTCACCGCTCGAGCCATGATCGGAACGGGATCGATGCCGGCATCGGCGATTCTTCCAGCGAAGACCGACAGGTAGGAAGGCGCACCTTCCCTGACCGCGCCGGTCATCAGCTCGACCTGTGCGCTTGTGAAGAGAGCAGTGACGTTCACCTTCACGCCGCTCTCGGAGAGTTCGCGCACGAGCGGCGCCATCGATTCTCCACAGGTCGTCGTGACGGGAATCTTGACGTACACGTTCTCGCCCCAGGAGGAGATCAGCTTGGCTTGGCGGCGCATCTCCTGCGCCTCGTCGGCGAACACCTCGAAGGAGACGGGGTGACTGTCGACCCGCTCGAGCAGGCGCTTGGCGAACTCGGCGTAGTCGGTCAAGCCGGCCTTCCACATGAGCGTCGGGTTCGTCGTGAAGCCGGCGATCCGCGGGTCGGCCGCGAGCGCGACGATGCCATCCAGATCGGCTCCATCGGCAAATATGCGTGTCGAGATCTGATCCAGCACGCAGACCAACATATCGGCTCAGGTCCATAGGATGAAACTGAGCCACGTTAGCCGGGGCCCGCCGAAGAAGGCTCTCGGAGCAGCAGCTCGGCTCCGTCGGCAAGGTCTCGTGCCCGCAAATCGGGCTTGGTAGAGGGGGTTCGCTTGTGCGCGCTGCCGGAGCACTCGATCAAGAGCGTGCGAGCGCCGGCAGCGAGCCCGGCTCGCATATCGGCGTCAGTGTCTCCGACTATCCACGATTGTCCGAGATCCACCCCCAACTCGGCGCCCGCACGCAGCAGCATGCCGGGGGCCGGCTTGCGGCAGTCACAGGCCAGGGACAGCTCCGGCACGACCCCGTGCGGATGGTGCAGGCAGAGCTGGGAAGCGTCGAGTGCCACCCCCTCGAGCTCGAGCAGCGCAAGCACTCGCTCGTGCACCGCGCCCAGCTGCTCGATCGAGACAACCCCCTTGGCGGCGGCCGGCTGGTTGGACACGCACACAAGCGTAAAGCCGGCCTCTGCAAGTCTCAGCGCACCGGCAGCCGCACCGGGCACGAGTCGCACATCCTCGACTGTCAGCGGCGACTCCGCCATCCCCGAGACGCGATCGGGCACGAGCTCGTTGAGAACCCCGTCGCGATCGAGGAACACAGCCTTGCGGGCGGCCAACGCGCTCACGATCGGGAGCTCCCGGCGAGCGACTCCCAATGGCCTTGGCGCAACGCAAGCTCAGGGTGAGAGACAAGTGCGTGCCAAATGACAGCTTGGAAGGACTCGACCAGGGGCGTCCGTAGGGAATCCGGCGCGTCGAGGAGAATTGCGAGGTCGGCAAGCTGCGCGAGCGTCCCACCGGGTGTGCCGACCAAGCCATAGATCGACGTGCCGATGCGATGCGCGGCCTCGATCGCGCAAACGAGGTTCGTGGAGACGTTGTGCTCACGCGAGCCGCCACCTACCGAGAACACGAGCAATGCATCCTTGGCGGAGAGTCGTGAGACCTCGAGCCATGCGCTGAACGACGTCTCCCAGCCATCGTCGTTGGTGCGAGCAGTCAACTCAGAGACATTGTCGGTGGGCGCATAGCTCTCGATAGCGCAAAGCTTTCGAAAGTCGTTCACCGCATGCGATGCGTGCCCAGCACCGCCACCAACCCCGAGAATGAAAAGGCGCCCACCGCGTTCACGCACGCCGGCCAGCCCGCGAGCCATCGCGTCGAGCAGTACGGGGTCAATCGCGCGTGCGATCGCAGCGGTGGCAGACAAGTAGGTGAGAGCGTGCTTGCTTGGCGGCATCCAGGACAGCTTGACAGGGTCTGCGACGTCCCTGCGGTTATCCCAATGATTCGGGTGTGTAGACTTGACCGCCAACCGATCCAAACCGACCGATGCTGATATGGGCTTCCATTCTCGGACGCGAGGGGGTGATGCTGGCAACGCTGCTCGCTCTGGGTAGTGCGCCCGCGTCTTTCCTGGGACGTCGCTTCGAAGCCGCCTCGAGGGTGGCGATGGCGCCCGTGCTCGGTTTGTGCCTCGGCACATCGGTGTTCTCGACTTTGATCTGGTTTACCCCGGCAGGCAACACCTACTGGCTGCTCGTCCCCCTGGCGCTCGTCTCGCTGGCGATCGCACTGCGACGGGGCTTGGCATCGATCCCGGCGCCGCACGAGGAGAAATCGGGAGGCTCTCCTCTCACGACCGGCGCGGGGAGGCTGCTCGTGTTGGTCCGGCGACTACGGCCCTTCGACGCATTTGCACTGGTGGCAGTGTGCATCGCGGTGGCCGCGCCACTCAGTTACACATTGCACGAACGCCACAGCGTGGGGCCTCTCGGCTATGAGATATGGGACGTGGACGACTACGCGGTCGAGCCGGACGCGATGGAACAGCAGTCGATCCGTCAAGCTGTCGACTCGTACTCGTTAGCAGTCGTCGATTATGTAAAAGGCGCCGGCAGCCAGTCGATTCACCCGACACTCGCCAGTACCAACTTCAGCCGCATATTCTGGACTCTCTACGCCAGTAGCTATCAGAACATAGACGCCTCGCCGCTGTCGGCAAACCTCAACGAGGTGATCGGTCTGCATGGAACCGACACGCAGACGTCGTTCCTGATCATGTTCCTGGTGGCAGGAGCGCTAGGAGCGTTTGCGACCGTACGCTATTTCGCGCCCAAGCCAAGTTGGGCGGCGCCGCTCGCAGGATTCCTGTTTGCCGGCCCTTTCTTCCTACAGCTGATGGCAGACGGAAGTCAGGCCGCAATATGTGGCTTGGGGCTGATCCTGCCGACCGCGGCCGTCGGCGCGGATATCTTGCGCAAAGAGCGGTGGCCAAGCCTCGTGATACTGGCACTGCTGATCGCGGGACTCGGCGCCCTGTACCCGCTTTTCCTTCCGGGAATGGCGATCGCGGGCGTGGTCGCTCTGCTCGCGCTGGGTCTCAGAAAGGCGAGGCAGGGGCAACTGAGTCGAGACCTGCTGCGACGGGCGGCCGGGTCGGCGGCCGTTGTCATCGTGCTGAGCATCCTCTTCGACGTAGTCACCTTCTCACGGGACGTACGCTACTGGCATGAAGTATTGAGAGGCGCCGACTATTTCAGCACGCTACCCCAATACCACCTTCCGTTCTCAATCCTTCCGGGTTGGCTGTTTCAGACCCGTGAATTCTATTTGTTGACGGACCTGGGAAGCGCATCCCTGTGGCAGGTGCTGATCGCCGTCGTGCTACCGATCGCAATCGTCGTGGTAATGCTATTCCTCGCGGGCCTACGACGTGCCGGGGCGATACTCCTCGTGCCACTTTTGATCTATGCCGCGATGGCTCTGTACACAAGCGCCGCCCACGGCTGTTCCTACTGCACAGAGAGAGCGATGCTGCCGATCGCCCCGCTGGCCATTGGGCTGGTCGCGCTGGGGGTCGCAGCCTTGGCGAGCATGCCACGAGCATGGCTGCGATGGACTGGTGTGGCACTGGCCGTGATCGTGCTGCTCGCCGTGGCGGAGCGCACAAGGCAAGAGCGCCGTCGCTTCTCCCAGGGCGCCTACTTCGTGGACTCGGAAAGTCGTGACCTGCTCTCACACCTCCCGGCAAGGCGGGGAGTGGTCGATGTCGAAGGCTACGGCGAGAACCCCGGCTCGGCGGTAGGCGAAGTGCCGCTCGTCTACGCGATGGTCTCTGAGCGCACAGGCGGAGCGATATCGATTCCCACCGAATATGGCGACTACGATGGTCTGGCCTACGTAGGCGACCCAAATCCACGCAACTCGCAGTTCGATCCGAACTATCGCTACGTGCTGACACGGTTGGGTAGCATGCAAACAGGAAGGCGGATCATCGCCCGCAGCGGCGTGCAGGCCCTGGAGGAACGCGCTGGGCCGCTTGACGTAACGCTTGTCTCAGGTATCGGGACCCCGATGGTGCGCATGGACACAGAAGGCCTGGCGTGGGTGGAGGGTCCGCTGCAGATGCTGGTAGTGGGCGGAGGCAGCAGCAAGGCCTGGGTGTCGCTCCAGCTCAGGCTCATCGTCCATGCCAAAGTAACCCATCAACCGGGCCTGAAGATAGCCAAGCTCGGGGGCGATACGTACGCCGTCTGCGTGCCGGCGACAGGCACCGCGCCATTGCGCAAGGCGACGGTCGCCATGACTTTCCCGGTATTCGAGGGAGTCGTCTCCCGGGAACCCTACGCGGAGCAGGGTCCGCCGCGCGGGGTCCAGCTTCTGTCGATGCGGGTGGCCCCGCACTGCTCGCTGTGAAGTAGGTGACCCAGGGCCGTCGAATAGCATGCCGAGCCGTGAATCCGCCCTCCGGGAATCCGCCCTCCGGGAATCCGCCCTGTCCGTTTTGCGATAGCGAATCCCGCCAGCAGCTGATTGCCGAGGACCGCAATCGCGCGATGAGCGACGAGCGCTTCCCGTATTGGCGCTGCCTGAGCTGTGGAACTCTCTTCATCGCGGAGATCCCTGCCGACCTCGGCCGCTACTACCCCAAGGACGCCTATGCGATTCCCAGCGGTCGCGAGCGGGAGTTGGCGGTCGCGGCCGAGCGCTGGCGCGTGCAGCTCTTGCGTGGTTTCCAAGAGCCGGGCCGGCTAGTCGAGATCGGGCCGGGATTTGGCCTGTTCGCCCAGGCCGCCGTCGAGGCCGGCTTCGATGTCTCGGTGGTGGATATGGACGCCAACGCCACCGAGCACCTGGACGCTCTCCCGGGGATCACAGCGATCACCAGCGATCGACCGGCGGAGGTGCTGGCGGGGCTCCCACAAAGCCGGGCGATAGTGCTTTGGCACACGATCGAGCATCTCCCAGACCCAGCCGGCCTATTGGCGGCAGCCGCCGCCAACCTCGAGCCCGGTGGTCTACTCGCGCTCGCGGCCCCAAACCCCGGCTCGCTTCAATTCCGCCTGCTGGGCGCGCGCTGGCTACACCTCGACGCCCCCCGGCATCTGCGCCTCGTGCCGGCAGAGGCCTTGGTGGAGCGCGCACGCCGGCTGGGCTTGCGTCAGCTGACGATGACAAGCTCGGACCCGACGGGTTTCCTGTGCAACCGCTCAGGCTGGCAGTGGGCCGGTCGCCGTCCGCTCGCCAGCCACACCCCAAGTCGCGCATGGACTCTGTTCACGGGTGTGCTCACGCGCGCGCTGCGCCCGATCGAACGGCGAGGGCACAACGGAACCACCTATACGGCGGTGTTCGAAAAGCCGCCTGTCGGAAAAGCCTAGGAGTTTCGGCTCCTTCGGCGCAGGGTTGGCGGGCACTGTCTGCGGGGTGAAGCTCGTGTCCGGAAAAGCCGGAGTTTCGGGACGTTCGGTGTGGCGCTCCGCGGGCTTGTGCGTGGTGGTGCTCAAAGCTCGTGTGTCGGGAAAGCCTAGAAGTTTCGGTGCGTTCGGTGGGAATGGTTAGTGGGCACGGGGTGAGTGGGTGGGTGGTGTTCGAAAGCTCGTGTCAGAAAAGCCCAGACGTTCTGGGGCGTTGGTGGGGGTGGTTAGCGGGGCACTGTGTGCGTCGATGGTGTTCGAAAGCTCGTGTCAGAAAAGCTTAGAAGTTTTGAACACCCACTTTTTAGATGTTTTGGGGCGCGATGCGAGCGGCACCCGGGCATGAGACAACGACCCGCTCGGACCTGAGGCGCCAGTCAGCCAGTCAGCCAGTCAGCCACCCGCTAGCGCGCCTCAATCGGGCATGAGAGGAAGACACGTGCCCCGAGCGCGCCTGGCGAGCCCGTTCAGATGCGTGTGCGGCCAACGTCGAGGCCCGCGCCAGGCGGGAGGATCAGTGGCAGCAGGTGCACATGGACATACGCCCCGCTGGCTTCGTCCTGCATCAGATGGGCGAGCGCCAGCTCGGCGCTGGGGAAGGTCATCCGACGCTCCTCATCGCCGAATGCGCGAGCCATGCGTGCCGGAGCGCGGGCGGCAAGCGCGAGGCGCAACATGCGCAGGAACGGCCGCGGGTACCGCACCAAGAGTCCGCCCGCGTCGCGTGCGCGGAGGATCCTGTAGCGCAATCGCTTGCCTTGCCAGCCATGCTCGTCGAGCAGCGCACGCATCTGCTCGCGCAATTGGGGGTCCTCCAGCTGTGAGGTCTCGCGCGCCATCACGCCCAGATATCTAGTCCAGTCCACCGGCGGCAGCTTGCGCGACGCCGCCTCGTCGCGCACGAAGCAATACTCGTTTACGACGGCGTTGGTAATCGAGTGAAACCCCGGCACCGGCGCGGACGCGTTCATCTGGGTCCCGCCGAGATGGCTTTGGAAGTCCTCGACCGCCGCCGAGCGCACGCCGCGCGCGTAGGTCGCGCCGTTGGAGCTCGAGAGCCCGTAATGGATCAGCGGACAGGCGTCGTGGTAGATGATCCTCTCCACGACATCCAGGCAGCGAAAGCCAAAGCAGTGGTCTGGCGATATCGAGGCAAACAGGCTGCCGAACCGCTCCGCCACCGCCTCGAGCACCGTCCGCGGCACAATGCAGTTCATCACGCGTGGGATGCAAGGGTGAAAGTACATGTGAGAGCAGCGCTCCAGCAGGTGCTCGACGCTCAGCTCGAGCGTGCGCCCGGAGCGGTCCTCCAGGCGCAGGCGAACGGGCGTAGATGTGTCGTCGACCGCGTCGTGGTTGTAGGAGATCACGCGCCCAGGGTGGGTCTTTGCAAGCTCGAGCAGGCCCGCGAGCGAGCTCTGGCGCATCACCATCCGGTCGGTCAGCATCGTCACGAACGGAGCCGGAAAGCGCTCGTTCAGCTCGCTGAAGGCCCAGTTCCAGTGGTCGGTCATGGCCAGGTCGGAGGGCGGGCGCATGTACGCGACGCCATCGAATGCGGCGCACCCGGCCGCGAGCTCTTCCCGTGCACGCTCGTCGGTGGAGTTGTCCGATACGACGATGCTCACCTCCGCGAGCCCCTGGGCCAGCAGCGATCGCACTGCTGCAAGCGCCATCTCGGGCCTGTTGCGCGAAGGCACGAGGACTGTGAGGTTGCGCTCTGGCATGGTTGGCACCGCGCACGAATCCCGGCGGTAGCAGCAGTCTAGGGCTCCGATCCTCGCCGAGTCCTCGTGCGCCTCTTTGCCGCCTGTGTTCCACGGCCTGACCCTTTGGCCAGCGGTGGCGCCCGTACGATTACAGCAATGTCCTCCACCAAGTCGCCCACCCCGGGCCCTGTGGCGAGCGTAGTCCAGGGCGACGTCCTCGACACGCCACGCGCCGGGCCACTCGCTCTGCGGGGCAGCGTGCTTCGCGTCGGTGGCTATGGCGGCGGGATGCTCCTGGCGCTGGTCTCGGCGCCGCTTTTGATTCGCCACCTAGGCCAGGTTGGCTTCGGTCACTACGTCACGGCTATCGCGATCGTCACGATCGCCGCGAGCCTGACCGAGGGTGGCGTGAACGCCGTCGCCCTGCGCGAGTTCGCCTCGCAAACCGGCAACAAGCGCGACAGTCTGATGGTCCACATGCTTGGCATCCGAATCGTGCTGAACGTCCTCGGCGTGCTCGGCTCGGTCGCCTTCGCCCTGATCGCCGGCTACAGCTCGGCCCTGGTGCTCGGCACGGCAGTCGCCGGAGTAGGCGTGATGACCCAGTCCACTCAAAGCCTCCTCTCGATCCCCCTGCAGGGCACCATGCGCTTCGGTTGGGTGGCCGGCGCTGACCTATTGCGTCAAGCGGTCTCGACAACACTGATCGTCACGCTCGTATTGCTCGGCGCGCAGCTCGTCGGGCTCTTGGCGGTCGCGATCCCAGCCTCGCTCTCGGCGCTTTTGCTGACGCTGTGGCTGGTGCGGGGGACGATGCCGTTGCGACCCGCGTTCGACCTGCGTGTTTGGTTGCCAATGCTGCGCGAGACGTTCCCCTTCGCGATCGCGATCGCGCTCAACAGCGTCTACTTCCGGATGACCGTCGTGATCGTCTCGCTGATCGCGAGCGAACTGCAGGCCGGCTATTTCTCGACCTCCTTCCGCGTCGTCGAAATCCTCATCTTCCTGCCGGCGCTCGTGGTCGGCGCGGCCTACCCGATCGTCGCGCGCGCCGAGCGCGACGACCCCGATCGCTTCCGGCACGCGACCCAGAGAATCTTCGAGCTGTCGGTGCTCGCCGGCGTGTGGATCGCGCTGGGGCTCGAGCTGGGCGCGGGCTTCATCGTCGAAGTGCTGGGAGGGGCCGCCGCCGAGCCCGCGGCCGCCGTCCTGCGCATCCAGGGGCTGGCCGTGATGGGCACGTTCGTAGCGATCGCCTGCACCTTCCCGCTGCTGTCGCTGCGGCGCCATCGCGAGCTGCTGTTCGCCAATGCCTTCGGGCTGGTGGTGACGCTCGTGCTGGCGCTGTCGCTCGTGCCGGTGCTCGAAGCGCGCGGTGCGGCAATCGCGACCCTCGGTGCGGAGCTTGCGCTGGCGAGCACCCTCACGCTGGTGCTGAGGCGAGCACGCTCAGACTTGCGCTTGCCTTTGAGCTCCGTTCCGGTGGCGCTCGTGGCCGGCTTGGCCGGCTTGGCCGCCGGTCGACTGAGCGGTCTGCAACCCGTTCTCGAGGTGCTGATCGGCAGCGTCGTGTATGCGGGCGTGCTCACTCTGCTCGGACGCTTCCCGCCCGAGGTCGGTCACGCTCTGCGACCGCATCGAGTCGTGGACGGTGACGTGTGAAGCGTCTGCTGCTGACGGGTGCGAGCGGGTTCATCGGCAGCCAGGCCATCGGACCGCTGGTGCAGCGTGGCTTCGAGGTGCATGCCGTCAGCTCGCGTGAAACTGCCGGCGTTGCGCGAGATGACGGGATCGTCTGGCATCGCGTCGACCTGCTCGACCCTGGAGTCACGCGCGCGCTCGTGCGCGAGGTGCGTCCAACCCATCTGCTGCATTTCGCCTGGTATGCCAAGCACGGCGAGTTCTGGGCCTCGAGCGAGAATCTGCGCTGGGTCGAGGCGAGTCTTGGCCTGCTGCGCGCCTTCGAGGAGCAGGGGGGCCGGCGGGCTGTGATCGCCGGCACGTGCGCGGAGTACGACTGGTCGAAGGTCGGACGCTGCGTCGAGCGTAGCTCGCCGCTTGCGCCACAAACGCTCTACGGAGCGAGCAAGGACGCGCTGCGCAGGGTCGCACAGGCATGGGCTCGCGAACGCGAGATATCGCTCGCGTGGGGCCGCGTGTTCTTCGTCTTCGGCGAACGCGAGTGGCCCGAGCGTCTGGTGCCGAGCGTCGCGCGAGCCGTGCTCGCCGGGCAGCCCGCTCCCTGCTCGCACGGTGCTCAACTGCGCGACTTCCTTCACACCGCAGACGCGGCCGGCGCGTTTGTGGCGCTGCTCGACTCCGGCGTGGAGGGCGCGGTCAACATCGGCTCGGGCCAGCCGGTCAGCATCGGCGAGCTCGTGCGCCTCGTCGGGAAGGCAGCGGGCCGAGCGGAGCTCGTGCGCCTCGGCGAGCTACCCGAGCGCCCGGGCGAGCCGCTGGAGCTGAGCGCCGAGGTCACGCGACTGCGTGAGGAGGTCGGCTGGACGCCTACGCTCACGCTCGAGCAGGGAGTCGAGCTGGCGGTGGACTGGCAGCGCAGCCAAGTCGAGGCGTCCCTTGCATGCGAGGATGGCAGTTTGCGAGGCGGGAATGGGAGCGTGCAGAGGGGCGGTGCGCGTGGCAGCGTGCGAAAAGGTGAGAGTGGCTAGTCGGCGACGGGAGGGTCGGTCTGCTCGCACGGAGCTCGACTCGGGTTCGGGGGAAGGTACTTGAGCGCTGAGCTCAGTCTCGTCCACCTGGTGTGGGCGCCGCTTGGAGCCGGCTCGCTCGAGCGGTTCGTGCGCTCCTACCGCGCTCACGACGCCGGCGCCGAGCACGATCTGGTCGTGCTCTACAACGGCTTTCGCCAAGGCGAGGATCTTTCGCCCTGGCGTCGCGTGCTCGCCGACGTCGAGCATCGAGAGCTGAGACTAGATCGCCCGGTGCTCGACCTTGCGGCCTACCGCCAGGCCGTCGATCTGGATGTGGCGAAGCGCTATTGCTTCGTCAACTCCCATAGTGAGGTGCTGGCCGATGGTTGGCTAGGAGGGCTCGAGCGCCACCTGCTGGCGCCGGGCGTCGGCATGGTTGGGACAGGCGGGTCGCTCGAGAGCGCCTACTCCTGCGCCCCGCGTCCGCTGCGCCCTTTCCGCCGTGACTTCGAGCCGTTTCCAAACCCCCACATACGTACCAACGGCTTTGCGTTGACGCGTGAGCTGTTGCTGTCGCTCGATTGGCCGTTGCCGCGTCGCAAGCTTGACGCCTGGCGCCTGGAGAGCGGGCGCGGCGGGATCTCGCGTCAGCTGCGAGGGCGGGGCCTCGAGCTCCTGGCGGTCGATCGCCAGGGCCGCGCCTACCCGCCCGAGTTCTGGCGCGAGAGCGCGACCTTTCGCAGCGGCGGCCAGGTAAACCAGATGCTCGCCGACAACCGCACGCGCGAGTACGAAACGGCCGATCCGAGACGACGATCGCAGCTGGAACGGATGGCTTGGGGGTAGCCGCTGGGTTCCAGCCAAAACGCGAGGCGGCTGAGCTCCTCAGCTCCGAATAAGAGAGCCAAAGGTGTATCCATAAGTGTACACCTTCTGCTATGATCAGATCATGGTTCCGCGTGTCGATGAGGTGCTTCCCACGAGACAGGCACGAGCAAAGTTGCCCTCGCTCCTCGCTGGCTTCCGCGCGCGCGGCGCTGACGCCGATCCGGTGGTGATCGGCGCACACCGTCGCCCCGAGGCCGTCGTGCTCTCCTATGAGCGCTATCTAGCAATGCTGAGCGGTCGCGAGCGGGTAAAGGCGATCCTTGCTGATCGGCGAGCGGCAGGCACCGGCATGAGCGAGGAAGAGGCAATGCGGGTGGCAGTCCAAGAGCAGCACGCCTCCCGTCGTTGAGTGCCACGGATCGTCCTCGACTGCAACGTCTTTGTATCGGCGCTGCTCTCGCCGCGGGGCAGTCCGGCCCAGATCCTCGACCAGTGGGCCGACGGCGACTTCGATCTGCTCGTCAGCCCTCTGCTGCTCGCCGAGTTGGAGAAGGTGCTGAGCCGACCCAAGTTCCATGCCTCAATCGACAGAGTCCATATCGACGCGCTTCTGACAGGCTTGGTCGAGGACGCCGTGCTGGTCGACGATCCCGCACCGCAGCCCGGTGTGACTCCCGACCCCAGCGACGACTACCTCGTAGCGCTCGCTCGGAAGGCCGACGCGCAATACATCGTCTCGGGCGATACCCACCTCACCCAACTCACCGACCCGACCCCACATGTGCTCACGCCGCGCGAGTTCCTTGAATCCCGGAGGTGATCTGCGCGCCGTGGTACTCCCCGCGGTACTCAGTGAGCGAATCTGAGGGCAGCTCATAAGCCTCATATCGCCTGAACTGAGGTCTGGGGACGGTTTTCGAGCAAATGGTATCGATGACCCTCGCCAGGTATCCTCGCGCGAATGGACGCGATTCTCTCTCGCATCGTCGGTCTCGTGCCCCAGAGCGTCAAGGATGCGCTGCCGGTGCGTGTCAAGGACGGGCTGTTCGACGTGCTGGTCCGGGCGATGGTGCTCGCGCGGCTGCTCATGCGCCGCCGCTCGAAGTTCGTCAGCGGCTATCTGGGTTCTCTGCAGGGGATCGAGATCGGCGCCTCGAGCCACAACAGGTTCTACCTCGACGCCATCAACGTGGATCGCTACGGCGACTACGACACAAGGCACAAGCTGCTCGAGCGTCGACTGGCCGGACACGTCGCGAAGGTCGACGTGGTGGCGCCGGGCGATGACTTGCCCTTTGCCGATGACTCCTATGACTTCGTCTTCTCCTCGCACGTCATCGAGCACTTTCCCGACCCGATCAAGGCGTTGCGCGAGTGGGTCCGCGTCGCCCGCCGCTACGTGGTCGTGATCGTGCCCCATCGTGACCGCACCTTCGACGCCGATCGCCAGCTGACCAGCACCGAGGAGTTGATGGAGCGCCACCGCAGTGGCTTTGGCTCCGAGGAGGATCGTCACTGGAGCGTGTGGACCTGCGAGAGCTTCCTCGACATGTGCAAGGTCGCCGATCTGCACGCGATCGACCACCAGGATCCCGATGACAAGGTCGGAAACGGATTTGCCGTCGTCATCGACGCGCGGAGTCGCGCAGGGCACTCAACGTGAGCTCGGCAAAGCGCGCCCAGGTGAACTCGCGCGCACGCTCCAAACCGCGTGCGCCCAGCTCGGCGCTTGCCGGCGCGTCCTCCAGAAGCGACTGGAGAGCGCGCGCGATGTCGCGCACGTCGCGCGGGTCGGCATAGGCGACGGCGTCTCCGCCAACCTCCGGCAGCGAGGACACATTCGAGGTCAACACCGGGGCGCCGGCCGCCATCGCCTCGAGCACAGGCAGCCCGAAGCCCTCGCCGAGCGAGGGGTAGCAGAAGAGCGCGCAGCGTCGGTACAGCTCCGCGAGCGCCGCGTCAGAGACATGACCGAGCATCGTGCAGCGCTCGCCCAGCGCTTGCAATGCCCGCAGGGTCTCGCCCGTCTCCCAGCCGAGCGCCCCGACGACGACGAGCGGATGTCTGCGTTGCAAGCTCTCTCCAAGCGAGCGGTAAGCGTCCACGAGTCGCGGCAGGTTCTTGCGCGGCTCGAGCGTGCCGACCGCGAGCACAAAGCCCTTGGACGGCAGGCTCGCGGCCTCGGTCGGGTCGAGCTGGGTGGAGAGGGCCGGCGTGACGCCCAGGGGGGCAACCAGCACGCGTCCGCTTGCCCGCGGGAAATGGCTCACCAGCGCCTGCGCCGTCGCCTCGGAGATGCAAAGCAGCCTCGCAGAGCGTCGCGCCGCGGGGCCGAGCGTCAGGCGCTCGATCGCGGTCGAGCGCCTGTTCGGCCTCATCGAGGGCTCGAAGGTCGTAAGGTCGTAGACGATCGTCACCGTGGGGATGCGCAACAGGATCGTGGTCAGGTAGGAGTTGGTCGAGAGGAAGACGTCGCACTCCCTGCTTGCGCGGCGCGCGGCGAGCAGGTGCCACCAGGGCTCGCGCGCGTCGATCAGCTGCCAGCGGAGGCGCTCGTCAAGAGCTTGCTCCTGCCACGGGCTGCGCGCATACAGAAGGTAGCGGCAGTCCTCCTCCTCGCGATCGGAGAGCGCGCGCAGCAGCTCGCGCACAACGCGCCCGCGCCCTGCGGCAACCTCGCTGGCGGCGCGTGCGTCGATGCCGATCGTGAGTGGCGAGGATGGGCTCAAGCGATGGGAGCCTTGCACAGGCGCAAGATCCGCGCCATATATGTCGATTGCGCGGGCCTGGCCTCGCGTCGCTGCGGTACGGCAAGGAGGAGCGCGGAGCGCCTCCGCTAGCCTGCGCCCCGCGATGCACGTCGGCCTGAACCTGATCTTCCTGGTACCCGGCGAGACCGGCGGCATGGAGGTCGCGGCGCGCGAGCTGATCCCCGCCCTGGTCGACTCCGCCCCGCCCGACACGCGCTTCACCGCGTTTATCAACCGTGAGGCCGCCGCGGCCAAAGACGGCCCGTGGGGAGAGCTGCTGCCGGCGGTGACCGTGCCCGTTAACGCCGGCAACCGGATGCAGTGGGTGCGTGGCGAGCAGCTGCTATTGCCGCGCTTGGCTGCTCGTGCTGGTGTTGACCTCATGCACAGCCTGGCAAGCACCGCGCCGGCGCGCGGGCGCTTTCGCCGCGTGGTGACGGTTCACGACCTGATCTACGCCCGCTTCCCCGAGGCGCACGCCGGCATCCGCGACCTGGGAATGCGTGTGCTCGTGCCGCTGGCGGTGCGCCGCTCCGACCGCGTGATCGTCGACTCGCACAGCACGCAGCGCGACCTGGTCGAGCTGCTGGGGACTGCGGCCGAGCGCATCGACGTCGTGCCATTGGGGATCGGGACGGTGGCGCGTAGCGAGCCGCTGCTCGAGCCTGAGCTGCGCGAGCGCTTGAACCTGGGCGAGCGCCAGGTCGCTTTGAGCTTGTCGGCCAAGCGGCCGCACAAGAACCTGCTTGCGCTGATCGGCGCGCTTGCCCTGATACCGGTCGAGCGCAGGCCTTTGCTGGTGTTGCCGGGCTACCCGACCGAGCACGAGACGACGTTGCGCGAGCGTGCGCGCACAGCCGGGGTGGAGAATGACGTGCGCTTCCTGGATTGGCTGAGCGGCGAGGAGTTCGAGGGGCTGTGGCGGGTGGCGCAGGCGTTTGTCTACCCGTCGCTGTACGAGGGTTTCGGTTTGCCGGTGCTCGAGGCGATGGCGCGCGGTGTACCGGTCGCGTGCTCGAATGCGTCTTCGCTGCCGGAGGTCGCGGGCGACGCGGCGCTGCTGTTCGATCCGCACGACGAGCGCGCGATCGCCACGGCGCTGGAGCGTCTGCTCTCAGCCAGTGGCCAGGATCTGGCAGAGGTCGAGCGCCTGCGTACTCGCGGCCTGGAGCGCGCACACCAGTTCACCTGGGAGCGCACAGCGCGGTTGACGCTCGAGAGCTACGGGCGGGCGCTCGGCGCGTAGCTGTCGAGCACGACACGCAGCGACCCCTCCAGCGACAACAGCTCGGCGTTCTGCGCAAACCAGCTTGCCGTGCTCTCGCGCATCGCCGCTCCCGCCTCGTGCACGCGCACGATCGCCTCGGCGATCGTCTCGGGATCGGCGCTCGAGGCGATTACGCCGTTGATGCCTTCTTGCACCAACTCGACGGCCGCGTTGTCCGGCTCGGCGACCACCACAGCCGGGGTCCCGTGAGCCGAGGCCTCGACCACGACCATGCCGTAGCCCTCGCGCTCGGAGGGCAACAGGACGCACAGGGCGCTACCCATGTCGGCCTCCACCTGCTCGCTCTCGCCGAAGCCGGGTGCAGAGATGAATGCGCCGGCGTTGTGCTCGGCGATGGCCGCGTGAAGCTCATCGCGCTCGGGGCCATCGCCGTAGAAGACGCCGCGCAGGCCCTCGATCCGCTGCGCGGCGAGGGCTACGGCCGCCACGCCGACGGTGACCCGCTTCTCCGGAATCAGGCGTCCAGCAAACAGCACGAACGGCGATGCCCCCCGCGCGCGGGGGGGTGTAGGCGTCTCGGGTTGGTCGCTCGCCGGCGGGGTTTTCCCGGGGTTGGAGGGCGCGCGGGGGTGGGTTGGGTCTTCCTCAGACGGCGATGCCCCCCCCGCGCGCGGGGGGCTTTGCGTTTTTCGGCCACCCGCATACAGACCCCGAAGCACTGTGACCTGGCCGCGCAAGCCCAGCTCGCGCAGACGCTTAGCGTGCAGTTGTGAGAAACAAAAAGCCCGTTGTGGGACGCGAGCGCAAAGCCACTGCACGAGCTCGCCTATGCGCCCACCGAGCCCACCGAGATAGCCCCGCCAATACTGGCGAGACCACACCTCAAACCAGTCGGCGACGAGCCCGTAGCGGCCGACCGGCCTTGCCAGCGCCGCCGCCAGCAATGAGAAGTAGGGGAAGGCACAGGTGTGCACGACGTCGTAGGAGCGCCCGTGGCGCAGGAGATGCCAGAGCACGCCGACGCCGAACACAAGCGGCGGCAGGATGCGCCGGCGCGGGCCGGTATACAGCGCCATGCGCGGGCCGGCCACTATGACGCGGATGCGCTGGTCGATGTCCAGACGCTCGCCGCGCGGCCACTGGCGCAGCGTGAGATACGTCACTTCGTGCCCGTCGGCGACCAGGCGCTCGGCCAGGTTGCGATACCAGCGCTCGGCTCCGCCCACCGTATAAGGGAACAGGCAGTCGTAGATCAGGCAGATGCGCATTTGGGCCGCCGCCAGAATAACCGCCGGGCGCCGCCCGTGAGCGCGGCCGTTATGGAGCCTCCGTGGTGTCCGGTAGGATCTGAAAGCGAAAAGCGTGCCGTTTTCGAGATCTCGGTGCGCTGCTTTTCGGCCCGCGGAGAGTTGTCTCCGCGACTGCCGAACCTGCAAACGAGTGGCGCTGGACGAACCAAATCATGAGCACCGCACAGAAGATCAGGTTCTCGCTCACCGAGGCCGCCGAGGAGAAGCCATCGACGCTCGTGTCGGTTGTGATCCCCTGCCTGAACGAGGAGGAGAACATCGAGGAGTGCGTGCGCACCGCCCTGGAGGTGCTGGAGCGCACCGGCATCGACGGCGAAGTGCTGGTCGTCGACAACGCATCCGAAGACGCCTCGGCGGCGCTTGCCGCGGCCGCCGGGGCGCGCGTGGTCTCAGAACCGCGCCGTGGCTACGGCAGCGCCTACCTGGCCGGCTTTGCCGCCGCGCGCGGGCGCTACATCGTGATGGCCGACGCCGACTTGACCTACGACTTCAACGAGATCCCCCGCTTCGTCGCCGAGCTCGACGGCGGCGCGGAGCTCGTGATGGGCGACCGTATGGACAACATTCAGCCTGGGGCGATGCCATGGCTTCACCGCTACATCGGCAATCCGATCCTCACGGGCCTCTTGAACCTGTTCTTCCGCACCGGCGTCAAGGATGCCCACTGCGGCATGCGCGCGCTGCGCACCGACGTGCTGCCGCGCCTGGATCTGCGCACGACCGGCATGGAGTTCGCCTCCGAGATGGTGATCAGGGCCTCCAAGGAGAAACTGAAGATCGCTGAGTTTCCGATCGAATACCATCCCCGCGGCGGCGAGTCGAAGTTGTCGAGCTTCAGCGACGGCTGGCGCCATCTGCGCTTTCTGCTCGTGCACTCCCCGACGCACCTGTTCATCGTGCCGGGCATGGGGCTGGCAGGGATCGGCACGTTGATCGTGGCGCTCGTCGGCGGCGGGCTTGACTTCTTCGGGCGCTCGTGGGGCATCCACGCGCTGATCGGTGGAGCGCTGTTGATGGTGGTCGGCACCCAGGTGCTGGCGCTCGGTCTTTGCGCGCATGCGTACGGCACGTATTACATGGGCGAGCGCGACCCATGGTTCGACCGGATGCGCGCGCGCTTCCGGCTCGAGCACGGCTTGATGCTCGGCGGCTTGGTCGTGCTGGCTGGGTTGATCCTGGGCGGCATCATCGTGGGCACGTGGATCTCCCATGGGCTGGGAACGCTCGCCGACGAACACATGGCGGTGGTGGCGGCGACGCTGATCATCGTCGGTATCCAAATCTTCTTCTCCTCGTTCTTGCTGTCGATTCTCGGCTTGCGCAGAAGCTAGGGAAAGCCAAGCTTGGCTTCTGAGCGCACGCGCAAGCACCGCGGGTTTTGAGACACGTTCTGACGCCGGGCGATCGCAGGGTCTGGAAGGCGGCGGCGGTCGTGGGCGCCCCCCTGCTGGTCCTGCTGCTCGTCTGGGGTTTGCAGCCGCGCGCGTACTTCACGGGAACAGACAGCGTCGAAGCGCTGACATATGTGGCCCCGGCGCCGGCCCATGTACCGGTTTGCGTGCCAGACTTGAGGCTGCCGGCGGGCACGGCCGTGGTGCGCCTGAACGTCGTCTCGGCGACCGCGCTGCGCCCGAGTTTGCGCATGACGCTGCGCATCGGCAATCGCACCATCGCCTCCAGGCTCGCGCCGAGCCCGGTGGGGGTGGCCCAACCCAGCAACGCAGATTTCCCGATCGCCCAGACGCCCACACATCCAGCGGCGAGCACGGCGTCGTTGTGTGTCAGCGCGAGCGGGACGGTCAACTGGGGCGGAGTACCGCTGCCCGTGGTCGGCGCCAACCCGCCCACCACGAGCGGCAGGCCGATGCCGGCCCGCATCGCGATCTGGTATCTGCCGCGCCCGGGGGCCAAGCGCAGCTACATCTCACAGGCGGGAGCGATCTTCGCCCGCGCGGCCCTGTTTCGCCCGGGCTTCCTCGGCGGATGGACCTATGTGCTGCTGCTGTTCCTGGTGCTTCCGGCGATCGGGCTGGCGGGCGTCCTCGCGCTGGCGCGTGCCGTATCGGGTCATACGCGCCGCCTGGCGCTGGGCCTGTTTGTGATCGCCGCGACAAACGCCTGTTGCTGGGCGTTGATCACCCCGGCCTTCCAGGCGCCGGATGAGGTCGATCACTTCGCCTACACGCAGTCGCTGGTGGAACGCGGCCAGACGCCCAGCAGCAACCCGGGCTCGCCGCGAGCGCGCTGGTCGAGCGCCGAGACGCTCGCTCTGGAAGGCATCGACTTCCCAAGCGACCATCAGACTGCCGGCAGCCGCATGCCGTGGCTGGCCTCAGACGATCACGCGTTTCAAGCACGCAGCGCCGCGCTGCATCTGCCCGCCGACAACGGCGGGGGATACACGACCTCGGCGGTGCATGGCCCGCTCTACTACCTGGCTCTCGCCCCGGCCTATCTGGCCACCCGCCATTCCTCGGTGTTCGCCCAGCTGACGTTGATGCGCATGACCTCGGCGCTGATCGGCGCGCTCGTTGCGCTGTTCGCCTACCTGCTGGCGCGCGAGCTGGCGCCGGGGCGAGCGTGGCTGGGGGTGCTGGCCGCACTGTTGGTCGCATACGAGCCGATGTATGGCTTCATCAGCGGAATCGTCAACAACGACGTTGGCGTCAACGCGTGCGCGGCGGCGCTGGAGCTACTGCTCATACGCCTGCTCAGACGCGGCATCACGATCCCGTGGGGTGCGCTCACGGGAATCGTGCTGGTGGCGCTGCCAAACGTCAAGGGGACCGGCCTGTCGCTGTATCCGGTCGCCGCGCTGGTGTTCGCTTTCGGTTTGTGGCGCTACCACGCCAGGCGCGATCTGTACGGCTGGGCGGCGCTGGCGCTCGCCGCGCTGGTCGTGGACGAGCTGGCCGTACACGTGCTCGGGGGTTTGCGCGTCTCCGAAGGCGGTGCAGGCGCAACCTCGGCGATCGGCTCCAACGCGGGCGCTGCCGGCGAAGCGCTACACAACATCCCCGGCTACCTCTCCTACCTGTGGCAGGCGCTCTTGCCACGGCTGGCGTTCATGGCCCCCCACTTCCCGCCGGGCGTGCAGCCTGGCATGGTGATCTTCATCGAAAGGGGATGGGCGGCGTTTGGCTGGTATGACGTGCTGTTCCCCCACTGGGTCTACCTGACGATCTTGGCGGCCGTGCTGGCGGTCGTGCCGTTGTCGGCATGGGCGCTGCGGCGCGAGTGGCGGTGGGTGCGAGCGCACTGGATGGAAACGCTCGCGGTGCTGGTCATGCCGGTGGCGGTGGTCGCTGGCTTCGAGGCCGCCTACTACACGCCGGGCGTACGTCCGCAGATCGCGGAATTCGGTCGTTACGCGTTTCCCGCGATCGCCCCGCTGGCGCTGATCGCGGTCGGGGCGCTGCACGCTTTTGGCCGGCGCTGGATGTTGTGTGTGGGCGTCGGCACGTTGGTCGCGCTGATGTTCCTCAGCTATGCCTCGCAGCTGTTGACCTTGACTGCCTTCTATGCCTGAGCGCGGTGTGACCGTGGCGATTCCGGTGCGCGACGGTGGCGAGCTGCTCGCCGGGACGCTGCGGGCGCTTTCGCGCCAGAGCGTCGAGCATGAGCTGTTGATCTGCGACTCGGGCTCTCGCGACGGGTCCGTGGAGACGGCTCGGGCATATGGGGCGCGTGTACTGGAGATCGACCCGGGCAAGTTCAACCACGGTGCCACGCGCAACCTGCTCGTGGGCGAAGCGCGTGGCGCTCATGTGGCGCTGTTGACACAGGACGCCGAACCGGCCGACGAGCACTGGCTTGCGCGGTTGCTTGGCAGCTTCGATCTTGCGCCGGACGTTGGCATCGCCTACGGCCCGTACCGCCCGCGTCCAGGGGCATCGGCGGCGGTGCGGCTGGAGCTGGAGCGTTGGTTTCGCTCGCTCTCCCCAGATGGCGAGCTCGAGCTGGAGCGCCTGGCGGAGGGCGAGCGAGGGCTGGCGCTCAGCGGCTTGCTCGGCAGGCGCGGCTTCTTCAGCGACGCAAACGCCTGTGTCGCGCGCAAGGCATGGGAGCGGGTGCCGTTCCGCGAGGTCGCCTATGCCGAGGATCGGGTGCTCGCGGTCGACATGTTGCGTGCCGGCTACGCCAAGGCGTTCGTGCCGGACGCCGCGGTCCTGCATTCGCACGACTACAGCCCTCTGGGGCAGTTGCGCCGCTCCTTCGACGAGGGCCGCGGCTTGCGCGAGGTCTACGGCTGGCGCGAGCCGGCCTCCCCGCTGCGCGTGGCGCTTGGCTTGCGCGGGGAGTTGGGCGCGACGCACCGCGAGCTGCTCGCAGCCGGCGTCGCGCCGGCGCAGCGGCGAGCGACGCTGGCCGCGGTCGCCGTCCACCAGCTGCCGCGCACGGCGGGCGCGCTGCTGGGATCGCGCGCCGAGTGCCTGCCCCCGTGGGCACGACGACGGCTCTCGCTGGAGCGGCGCGCCGGTTTTGCGCCTGTGAATTTCGACGCGCCCGCGGGTGGTGGCCAATAGCGCCGTGTGGCCCGGCGCCGGGCCACACGGTCTAGTCGGGGCGCCGTGAGCAATAGCGCTCCGTGTGCCCGGCGCCGGGACCCCTGAGGCCTAGCCGGGGCGCCGTGAGGCTTCGCTGAGGTGCAGCCCCGGCGGCGGCGGCGCGTTTGCGTCGTAGCCGTAGATTTCGGGTTTGTGGCCTGGGCAGATGAGCCTGTATTGGGCGAAGGGCGTGCCGATCGGGTTGCCGAGCACGGGGTAGATGCCGATGCCGTCGCTCAGCGTCTGGCAAGGCTCGGCAATCCCGGCTTCGGGTCCGTGGGCGGCCAGGAACACGTCCCTCGGGCGCAGCGCGAGGGGATTGACCGGGTTTGCCAGGCCGGCTTCCCTGGTCATCACAGACAGGCCGATCACGTTGAAGTCGATGGGATTGGCGCAGCAGAAAGTGACCGCTGTGACGCCGTCGCGCCGCAGCCCGCTCAGCAGGGCGGACACGTTGGCGTCTTTTTCGGGCTTGCCGCGCAGCCAGCCGTTGGTCGAGTACAGCGTGAGGAAGCGCTCACCGAGCGGATTGTCGTGAGAGTCGGCGCCCGGGAGGGCGATGCGCAACTGGTAGCCACTGCCGCCCATGCCGACGGCGACACCGAGGAAGCTGCCAGCGACGGCGACCAGCAGGGCGGCGGTGAGCACGCGCCGCGCGCGCGCCCGCAGACCAACGATCCAGGCGCTGCCCAGCACCGCCAGATAGACGAGCCCGGGCAGGCTGTAGCGGGGATCCTTGTGCGTGAGCCAGGTCATGCCGGCCCACGCGACGAACACGCCGCCGAGCAGCTCGGGGTAGAGGTTCTCGGCAGCCCAGGGCCGTTTGGCGCAGCGGCGCACAGCAGCGACCAAGCCGACGAGGAACATCAGCAGCAGTGCGCCGAACAGTTGGATGTTGGCGGCGTCCCAGAGGTACCAGCTGAGGTTCTTCAGCGAGAGCAGCGCCGGGTAGGTCCCGCCGAGCGGGTTGGGCTCGGCTTCGTTGGCGGCCGAGGTGTGCGCGATCACCAGCTGGCTGAGCTGTGAGTGGTGGTCGACGTACCAGGGCGCCCCGACCACGCCGAGCATCAGCGCGTAGGCGATCAGCCCGCGCCAGTTTCGCCAGCCGCCGCGTGCCGTCACGACGACCAGGAGTCCGGCGAGGAAGATCGGCGTGGTCTCCTTGGTGAGCATCGCAAGCCCGCTGGCGAGCCCGGCGAGCGCCGCGATGCCCCAGCGCTCGAAGCGGCGCGAGGCGAGGATCGCCCACACGCTGAGCGCGACCAGTGCGGCCTGCATGGGGTCGACGTAGGCCTCGTGGGACTCGGCGACGATCATCGGCGTGCCGAGCGCGAACACCACCGCCAAGAGTCCGGCGCGCGTGCCTGCGACGAGCTTGCCGATGCCGTAGCAGGAGAGCGCAAGCACGGGCACGAACACGAGGTTCAGGGCGAAGATCACCGCGGCGCGACGGTAGCCGTCTATGAACACGCCGAGCGCGCCGACGATGTGCGCGAGCGGGGGGTAGGTGTTGAATTCGGTGAAGGGAGTCGTCCACGAGCCGTTTGCGATCGCGTCGTGCACGATGAACGAATCGAGCATGTGCTGGGCGCTGTCCCAGTCGGGCACGCGCGTATCCTGGGTCAGCCACCAGATCGTGACGCCGAGGAAGGCGAGCACGGCAAGCGCGGCCAGGCGCGCGTCGAGGGAGATGCGGGTCAGCCGCGCGCGTAGTTCTGCGGCGGCGGAGTTCACGCGGCCGCCGCGGCGCGCTTGGCCCGAGGAAAGCGTTTCGGTCGCCATGGATTCAGGTGGTGTGGACCCTACCATCCGCTCGCGACGCGACGCCTCAGCCGCCACTCGGACGGCCGATCGATCCACTAGGCTGCGGGGTATGCCCGAAGGCCCGCTGGCGGGCCTTCGCCGGCGTATCTACCTGACCTACCGCTATCTCGGCTGGCGCACGCTTCTGTTTCGGATCGTGACGCTGCCGCTGCGCCTGACGCCGCTGCGCCACCGCCTGAACCTGCGCTCGCGCACCGGCGAGGACAGCTATCGTCGCGCGCTGGCGTGGTATCGCGAGCACGGGCGCCCCGTCTGCATCGTGATACCCAGCTATCGCGACGCCGAGCACGTGGCGAGACTGGTGGCCAGCATTCAGAAGACGGTGCCCGCCGGCTTGGCCAGGATCATCGTCGCCGACGACGCGAGCGGCGCGGAGCACGTGGCGGCGCTCCAAGCGATCGATGGCATCGAGGTCCTCGCCGGCCAGTCCAACAGCGGATTCGCCGCGAACGTGAACCGTGGTCTGCGCGCGGCCGATCGAACGCAGGACGTGGTCGTGCTCAACTCAGACATGGAGGCACGACCCGGGTGGCTTGCTTGCCTGCAGTTCGCCGCCTCTCAGGAGGAAGACGTGGGGATCGTCGGGGCACGCCTGCTCTACCCAGACGGTCGCATCCAATTCGCCGGAACCGCTCGTAACCTGGGCGCGCCCGAGTGGTTTGACCACCGCTATCGCTTCAAGCCGGCCGACTGGGGACCGGCAGCGATCCCAGGCGCGGTGCTGGCGGTGACCGGCGCCTGCATGTATGTGAGACGTGAGACGATCGAGCGCATCGGCCTGCTCGACGAGCGCTACCCGATGGCCTACGAGGACGTCGACTGGTGCCTGCGCGCCTGGCAGGCCGGCATGCGCGTCATGTACTTCCCCGGAGCGAGCCTCTACCACTATGAGTCCCAGACGCGTGGAACCGACGTGGGCGAGCGCGAGCGCGAGTCGCAACGCGTCTTCTGGGAGCGCTGGGGCGAGTTCTTCGACGCGCGCGAGGTGCGGGGCGCCAATGGCAAGCTGCGGGTCCTATACGTGACCGAGGGGACCGGCGTCGGCGGCGGGCACCGCGACATCTTCGAGCACCTCAACCGGCTCGCCGAGCGCGGGCACGAGGTCGCGTTGTTCACGCTCGGGGAGAGGCCGGACTGGTTCGATCTGCGCGTGCCGGTGCACAGCTTCGAGTTCTACGACGAACTGGTCGAGGAGCTGGCGCAGGTGGATGCGATCAAGATCGCGACTTGGTGGAACACGGCGATGCCGGTTTGGTATGCGAGCGTTCTGCGCGGCATCCCCGTGTACTTCGTGCAGGACATCGAGACGAGCTACTACCCAGACGACGAGGCGGTGCGCCACGCGGTGCTCGATTCCTACCGGCCCGAGTTTCGCTACATGACGATCTCCGGCTGGAACCGCGAGCGCCTGGAGGAGCTGGGACTCGAAGCGGAGCTGATCCCACCAGGGATCGACCTCGACACCTTCCGTCCCCGCCCGGAGGTGGAGCGCCGCGAGGACATGGTGCTGGCGCTCGGGCGAACCAACCCGCTGAAGAACCTGCCGTTGACGATCGACGCGTGGCGCGCTTTGCCCGAGCCGAGGCCGGAGCTGTGCATGTTCGGGATCGAGCCGGAGCTGGCCGGCGAGGAGGGGATGCGCTACGTCGTGTCCCCCAGCGACGAGCAGGTGGGCGAACTGTTCAGCCAGGCGACCGTCTTCATCCAGACCTCCACACACGAGGGCTTCTGTTTGCCGGCGCTCGAGTCGATGGCGACTGGCGGCGCGGTCGTTTGTACCGACGCACACGGCAATCGCGACTTCTGCGCCGACGGCGAGAACTGTTTGATGCCCGATGCGACACGCGAGGCGGTCAGCGGCGCGCTCGCACGGCTGCTCGGCGACGGCGAGCTACGCGAGCGCGTGGGCAGGGCGGGGATCGAGACGGCCGCCGAGTTTGCCTGGGAGCGGCGCATCGATGCGTTGGAGGCGTTCCTGGAAGAGGTCGCGCGCCCGCGCAAGACGGTAGCCTCGACCGAGGTTGTGCCCGGCAGGGCAGACGCGTAGTGCTGTCCCCGGGCCGTCCGTCCCGTTCAATGATCAATACTAGTGCAAGAGACTAGTCTAGACTAGTCTGGCCAGCTAGCTAAAACCCCTATGATGCAGCTACCGACCCTCAATACTCGTCTACCTCACTATTGTTTGCTAGTCTCCCACGCTAGTCTATCTGGGTCGTCGGCTAGACTTCTCGAACATGGCCATGAACCCTTTTGTCTGGGATCGTCCTCTGGAGGATCCAGCGAAGATCGTCGGTATGGACGACTTCGCGCGGGATGTCGCGCTGATGCTCAAGGCTCATACCAATGTGGCGATCTTCGGGTCGCGAGACACCGGCAAGTCGACGTTTCTGACGGTGCTCGAGCGAGAGCTTGCGATCGAGCAGGAGCCGGACGCGCCGCCCTACACGATGGTGCGCATCAACCTGAAGCGTGCGCTGAGCATCCCCGCGTTCATCTCGTGCGTCAACGATGGGCTGAAAGAGCATCGATTGCACGAGGTACGACGCGCTGCGGCACGCGAGCTCGAGGTGCTGGAACGTGAGATCGGCTTCGACTTGAAGGTCGTCAAGGGTACGGTGCGTCGCGGTTCCCGCCAAGCTGAGGAAGCCGCCGAGATGCTCCATGCCCAGCTTCGCACGCTGCCGCGACTTGCCGACCATGTGGTGGTGTGCTTCGACGAGTTCCAGCGCCTGAACCGCTGCCCGGGAGAACCTCTGGCGATCATCGGCTCCGCGCTCGTCAGCCAGGGCGTAGGGGATGTCTCCCTGCTGCTCACCGGTTCGATCAGGGAGTACTTGGAGATGATGCTCAACAACAGCCGTGAGCCCCTGTTCAACCAGGCGTTCAAGGCTCGTCTGCCCTCGATCGGTCGTAGCGAGTTTCGCGAGTTCTTGGCCTTTCAGTTCGAGGCCACCGGCCGAGCCCCGAGCGAGAGGGCGCTCGACTACATGTTGAGTCTCAGCGCCGCGCACCCAAAGCGCACGCAACAGCTGGCATGGGCCACTTGGAGGCAGGGAGCTCGGCGCCCGCTCGAGGTCGAGGATGTCCAACGTGCCTTTGAGGAGTTGATGGACGACCAGCAGGCCGACTTCGCTGTGATCGAGGAGACACTGGCCAACGGCGAGGAAGCAGAGGTGACAGAGCGCAAGGCGTTGTATCTGCTGGCCGACCACCCCGACCAGGGTCTCACCAGTACGGCCCTGGCGAGCCGTTATGGCCTCGGGGCACACACGACCGCAAAGGCGGCGATGCCCCGCCTTGCCCGTCGTGGACTCGTCGAGCGCAAAGGCGAAGGTCACTGGAAGATCATCGACCCGTTCCTGGCGGAGTGGCTGCGGCGGAACTCGCCATTTGGGGGATCGTGAAGCCCGCGTTCTCCAAGGAGTTGCGTTGCCCGGCCTGTCTCAGCGACCGCTCGCTCGAGCTCCTGGCCCGCGAGAGCGATGCTCGAGAGGTGCGCGAGGGGACGCTTCGCTGCACGGCCTGCGGCGCGGAGTTCCCCGTGCACAAGGGCGTCATGGAGCTATTGCACGAGCCGCCCAGCTACGTTGTCGCGGAGGCCGCTGGGCTCGAGCGTTTTGCCGAGCAGATGCGCGCGGAGGGTTGGGATCGGGAGATGGTGCGCCGCCTGCCCGATGTCGAGCACGGCTACTGGTATGCGCAGGCTCGCTCCATGCACCAGCTGATGACGACGATTCCCTTTCAAGCTGGGCAGAGCATCCTCGATGTCGGCTCGAACACCTGCTGGGCGGCCAACCGCTTCGCCGAGCGCGGCCTGAACGCGGTCGCGCTCGATATCGCCACGACCGAGCTGCAGGGTCTTTACACCGCCGAGTACTTCATCGACGAGGGCAAAGTGTTCTTCGAGCGCGTGCTGGGCTCGATGGCGGCGATCCCGCTTGCCTCCAGCAGCCTCGACTACGTTTACTGCTGCGAGGTGCTCCACCACAACGATTCCCAAGGCCTGCGTCGCACCTTCCAGGAGATATTCAGAGTGTTGCGCCCCGGCGGCAGGCTGCTGATGGTCAACGAGACGCTGAAGACGTTGAGCGATCGCAGCGGTGTGCACGTCGAGGGGGTCGAGCAGTTCGAGGGCTACGAGCACGCGCACTGGGCACGCGAGTACCGCTGGGAGGCGATACGCGCGGGGTTCCTCACCGAGGTGACAGAGCCCCACTATCGTCCGTTCTTCGGCGATCCGACCCCCTCACCGCGGGGTTCGAACGCGCCGCTGCTGGGGCCGGTCGTGCGCAGGGTCGCGCGCGTCCTCCACGCAAATGCACTGGCTCGGCGGCTCTATCTCTCGTGGTTGAACCACGTGCGGGGAGGGGTGCAGATGAACATGGTTGCCACCAAGCCCGTTCGCTACGTGGGCACACACGAGGCAATCGGCCCGCTGCGACGTATACCGCGCACGCTTGCGGCCAGCGTCCGGTTGCGACACGACCGGCGCGAGGGCAAGGTCCCCGCCAAACCGCCACGCACCCCCGAGCAGGCGGCGGCGGGGATGCGGCGCTCCAACTCGTATGAGGCTTGCGTGCCCGCGGACTCGCAGACGAGTGACGCGCCCGTCGGTGGGCGCCTGCCCTAGGCGCTTATTCAAGGCGTCGCCCTTTCGCGAAAATAATGCGGCTGCCCTACAAGAGTTATGAAAGCCGGCTTTCGATCGACCCCCAAGGAACGGCATTTATTTAAGTTTTCGGCCCAAATCTTGAATAAGCCATGCTTCGCGAATGCACGCCAGCGAGCATCGATCAGGCCGGTTCGTAATCCAGCCCAGCGCCTACCGCGCATTCATTCCGGCGCCTCTGCCACCCGTGCCGCCACTCGATCTCGAAGGCGAACTGCGGGGCCTGCTTTCAAGCGCCGATCAGGCAATCGGGCGCCTGGACGGTGTCGTGCGCTTCGTTCCCGACCCAGACATCTTCGTGGCGATGTACGTTCGACGTGAGGCTGTCCTAAGCTCCCAAATAGAGGGTACGCAGAGCACCTTGGAGGACCTGCTCGAGGTCGAGCTCGAGCCCGACTCGAGCGACGGCGACGTGGGCGAAATCGTCAACTACGTCGCTGCGATGAACTACGGGCTCAACCGTCTCCAGGAACTGCCGCTGTCATTGCGCCTCATCAGGGAGATCCACGGCGAGCTGCTTCGTGATGGCCGTGGGTCGCGCGCGACTCCTGGTGAGTTCCGTATGACGCAGAACTGGATCGGCCCACGTGGGGCGGGTCTGAAGCAGGCGACCTACGTGCCGCCCCCGGTCCCGGACATGAAGACGGCCCTCGGCGACTTTGAGACATTCCTCCACTCCGACGATCGGCTGCCCCTGCTCGTCGTGGCCGGTCTTGCCCACGCACAGTTCGAGACCATCCATCCTTTCCTAGACGGAAACGGCCGAGTCGGACGGCTCCTGATCACCTTCCTTCTGTGTCGCGGCGGCGCTTTGCGTGCACCGCTGCTCTACCTGAGCTACTACCTGAAGCTGCATCGCTCGGAGTACTACGACCGCCTCATGGCTGTGCGCATCGGCGGAGATTGGGAGGGCTGGTTGCGATTCTTCTTGCGCGGTGTGGCCGAGACCGCCGCCGGGGCCAACGCTACCGCCGAGCGGGTCGTGGAACTCCGCGAATCCGCCCGGGCCCGTGTGATGGAGGACGCCGGGGCCAACGGTCTCAGGCTCCTCTCGCTCCTGTTCCAGCGGCCGCTGGTGAACGTCAACCGCGTCAAGGACGAACTGGAAGTTACCTTCCCCACAGCCAGCCGCCTCGTCAACCGCTTCGAGGACCTCGGGCTCTTGCGAGAGCTCACCGGTCGGAGCCGATCGCGTCTCTACCGATTCGAGCCTTATTTCAGCCTGTTCGATGACCCCCAGGCGCCAGAACCCGAGGAGGGCCCTATCGAGATGACGGAGTCCAACGGCGGTCGCTGATCAGCACCCCACGGTGGTCCGAGTTTGCCGGTCCGTCTAAAGGTTCTCCGCCACAAACGGCGCCGAGCGGTTGAAAACCCAGAAGCCGAGCGCGAAGGTCGCGACGGCCACCCCGATCGGCTCCAGCAATCCGATCCAGCCGCCGAGCGCTTCGCCGGCGCTGATCGTGGCGTGCGTGACCATCGCGTGGCGGAACTGTTGGAAGACAGTGACGAGCGGGTTGAGCATGTAGATGTGGTAGAGGATGTGGTCGAGCGTGTCCACCTGCGCCGGCGGTTTGGGGTAGAGCAGCGTTTCTCGCACCTTTGCCAGCGGGATGATCACCGGCGAGCCGTAGAAGATGATCTGGCTGACGACTTCCCAGATCGGGGAGATGTCGCGAAAGCGCACGAACAGCGCGGAGAGCAGCATCGCAAGGCCCGTCGAGAAGACGACCAGGAGCAGCAGGATCAGCGGTAGCTCGAGCCAGCTGAGCATCGGTGTGACGCCTGAGATCAACGCGAACAGCATCACGACGACGAGGTTGAGCATCAGGTTGAAGAAGGCGAGCAGCACGACCGCGAGCGGGATGACAAGGCGTGGGAACTGGATCTTGCGCACGAGATTCTCACGGTCGAACACAGAGCGCACCGCGACGCCCGTGGCTTCACCGAAGAACGTGAACAGCACGATCGAGCCGAGCAGCTGCACCCCGTAGAAAGCTTCGCTTGGCTGCCCACCCCGGCCGACGTTGGCGATCAGTACGAAGAACACGTACAGCACGCCGAACAACAGCATCGGGCGCATCACCTGCCATACGTAGCCCAAGACCGAGCCGAAGAACTTCAGCTTGAATTCGTTGCGCGCGATGTTGTACGTGAGGTGCCAGAAGCGCCGCCAGTCGTCGTTGAGCGCACGCGGACCCTTGATCGGGCGGCCGAGGCCCTCGTAGGGGACGGGCTCGACGGTCGTGTTCTCAGGTATCAGCGTCTCTGTGCTCATCGGGCAAGGACCGTGCCTCGGGACGTCTCAGTGGCCAAGATGGTGGATGCGCTCACAGGACGATCTCCCGCTTGGAGTCGGCCCCGCTATGGCTCATGGATACCTCGACCGGTAGATCGACCGCTCCGCCCAGCGCTTCGGGTCCTGTGACGACGAACGAGAAAGCCCCCTCGTAGCGGTCGATCAGATCCATGCCGGTGCCGCGATGAGCGAGCGTGAACAGCGGGTTGTAGCGGCCTGGCGCCAGCACGTTCTGAAAGCTGAACGAGCACAGGACTTCCTCGCCGGCGCGAAAGCGTCCGCTGCGCTCGTCGACACGCGAGCTGGTGGCTACCACGATCGCCAGGTGGTCTTCGTTGAGCACATACAGGCTCGCGACGGGATCCTCGACCTCGACCTCGAAGCGCACGAGCGCCTTCAGCACGATCTGCCGGCCTTGAGGGAGCGAGGCTGGGCGCTCGCCCTGCTCGTCCTCGATCCATGCCTCGAGCACACGCGCGTCGCCGTCGCCGCCGCGGGCCTCGCCCTCCTCGCCGCTGCTGGGGGTGGCCTCGCGGCCGAAGTTGATCTCCAGGTAGCGGTCGGCGACTTCGTGGGGCTCGCCGAGTAGCACGGTCTCGCCACGCTCGAGCAGCAGCGCGCGGTGGCAGAAGCGATTGAGCGCGCCCATGTCGTGGGTCACGAACACGATCGTGCGGTTCTGCTCGCGCATCTTGTAGAAGACGTCAAAGCACTTTTGCTGGAAGGCGGCGTCGCCGACGGCGAGGACCTCGTCGACGAGCAGGATGTCGGCGTCGACCTGGATCGCCACGGAGAATGCCAGGCGGACGTGCATGCCCGAGGAGTAGTTCTTGAGCTTGAGCTCCTCGAACTCGCGCAGTTCGGCGAAGTCGATCACCTCGTCCACACGCTTGCGCGCCTCGCGTGGGGTGAGGCCCATCATGATGCCGTTGAGGATCACATTGTCGCGCGCGGCCAGGTCCTGGTTGAAGCCGACGCCGAGCTCGATGAAGGTCGAGAGGCGGCCGTCCATCCAGATCTGGCCCTCGTCCACGCCGTAGATGCCGGCCATGCACTTCAAGAGCGTGCTCTTGCCGCTGCCGTTGCGCCCGGCGATGCCGAAGAATTCGCCGCGGCCCACCTCGAAGGAGATGTCGCTCAATGCCGAGAAGGACTGATGGCTCGAGCGGCGCAGTGGGTGAAGCGCGGTCTCCTTGAGCGTGTGCGTGCGCTCCTCGGGCACGCGAAAGCTCTTTGAGAGCGAGCGGACGACGATCGGCGGGGTGCTGTGGCTCGGCAGCTGCGGCATGTGGGAAGGGTATCCGCTGGGTCAGGCGCTCACGCTTCGCTCCATTTGCGCGATGGCTGTCGGGTTTGTAGGTCTGCTGTTCGGCGGCTAACCGACGCGAGCGTGGATGCCCGATACCTGTCGAACAGATAGTTAGTCAAAATACGATAAAATCTGTAAATATGCCGGGCAAGATTTACAACGCTCTATTCGATCTGGCGAGCGATCAATATGGCTATGTCACCGCCGATGAGGCGATCGAGATGGGGATCGGCAAGGACCGGCTGCCAGCGATGGCCACGCGTGGGGTGGTGGATCGAGTAGGCCGGGGCCTGTATCGCTTTCCGGCAGTGCCGGCAACCGCGCTCGATCAGTACATGGAGGCGATCTTGTGGCCTCACAGAGCGCGCGGTGTGATCTCGCACGTCAGTGCCCTGGCGTTGCGCGAGCTTTGCGACGTGAATCCCGCGCACATCGACATCACCGTGCCAAAGGCCTATCGAGTGACTCGCGCGGCGCCGAGCGTCTACCGCTTGCACCATCGCGATCTGCTGCCAGAGGACATCGGCTGGTATGAAGGCATCTCTGCAGTGACTCCATTGCGTGCGATCCTGGATGGCGTCGAGGCTCATCTCGGGCATGGGCTCATCCGCCAGGCGATCGAGACAGCTGGCATGCGTGGTTTGATCGACCGCGAGACCGCGCGGCAGCTTGAGTACGACCTCGGCAGCGGGGCTCGACCAGGCAATTCGCATCCCCGTCGGCGACTTCGCGATCACGCACCGAGCCAGAACCTGTAGGGCAAGCGAGCACCCAGCGCTTGCAACTACTGATCGACTATCGCGGCAGGCGTTGGGCGCAAACCCCTTTGGAGGTCGCGCCCGCAGAAAGTCCTGAGGTTCTCGAGGTCGAGCATGTGAAGCCGCTGCGCATATCTCAGCTGGGCCTACCGGAGCCGGAATCGGTGGCGGTGGTGGGCATTCGCTACCAGATCGCCCAGAAGCTGCACGCGTGCACGGAGAAGTTTCAAACGGGTCCTGAGAACGACAGGTTTCGCGATCTGATGGATCTCCTGCTGCTGCGTGACATGCTCGACAAGGCTGACTTTCCACGCGTTCGCGAAGCGTGCGTGCGGATCTTCGAGGCTCGCAACAAGCATCCATGGCCGCCGACGGTCACCGTCTATGAGTCTTGGCGGGCTGCTTATCGCGAGATGACTCAGGAGGAGGGCTTTGAGGTGCAGGACGTCGACGACGCAGCCCTTCTTGTCACGGAGATGATCGCTCAGATCGATGTGGCTGTCTGACTTGGTGCCCAGCCTTGCCGCTCGTGCTCGTAGCGTTTGTGCGAGGTATTGCCAGACCGCCTCGAACGCCGCGCTTCACGCCGCCCGTAGCGGGTCTTTCCAGCGCAGGCCTGCAAAAGCGAGCGGAGTCGGGGCTCTCGGTACAGCGAGGCCTATGCG
>DATCEK010000081.1:0-2746 GCA_036510155.1 Solirubrobacteraceae bacterium
TTTCGTCAAAGAACCCCTCGGGCACACGGCCGCGCCGCGGCTGCCAGCCACCGCCGGGCGCCGGATCCAGCCACGCCGAGCCGACACGCCGCTTCACCTGCGCACCACCGCGACGCCACTTCCCCTCGTAGTAGGGGTGCCCTTCGGCATCTGCACGGACGATCAGCGCCCCGGTCGGAAGTCGCACCATGACGCCAGGGTACCACCAGGGTACCGCGGCCCGCAGGGTACCGTTTCTGGTACCGCATGACCCATAAATGCCTCGTTTACGGGCTGTTATCTAAGCGAAACGCCCCCAAACTGCGTGCTCCAGAACGCTGTCTCCTGGATCGCACCCAGGAGGTCGGGGGTTCGAGTCCCCCTAGCTCCATTGGCCGGTGCCGTTTCGACAACGGTTCGGGCTGCTATCGGCCGCACTATGGGTGTCGCGTCGCTCGCGGCGACTGGCTGAGTTGCGCGCGCAAGGCCAGCGGGCTCGCATGAACTAGTGTCGTGAGTCGTTAGTTATATGCTTGTTTGTGGTAGGCTTTGTGGGTGCCACGGGGTCCTGCTGCGGTGTCGATCGTGCTGACGGATGAGGAGCGCGAGACGTTGGTGGGTTGGACGCGGCGGCGGCGTAGCGCGGCGGGTCTGGCGCAGCGTTCGCGGATCGTGTTGGCGTGCGAGCGGGGCGCGACGAACATGGCGGTCGCGGCGGCGCTTGGGGTGTCGGTGCCGACGGTCCGCCGCTGGCGTGGCCGCTTCGCTGAGCGGCGTCTGGATGGGCTGTTGGACGAGCCGCGGCCGGGTCAGCCGCGCAAGGTCACTGATGAGCAGGTCGAGGCGGTGATCGTGCGCACGCTCGAGAGCGCGCCGCCGGATGGCGGGACGCACTGGTCGACACGTCAGATGGCTGCGGCGGTTGGCCTCAACCAGACCGCGGTCTCGCGGATCTGGCGGGCGTTCGGGCTGCAGCCACACCGCGTGGAGCATTGGAAGCTGTCCAAGGACCCGTTGTTCGTGGAGAAGGTCCGCGACATCGTCGGCCTCTACCTGGACCCGCCGGAGCGAGCGATCGTGCTCTGCGTCGATGAGAAGTCCCAGATCCAGGCGCTCGATCGCAGCGCGCCAACACTGCCGATACTCCCGGGCACGCCGGCGCGTGCGACTCACGACTACCAACGCCATGGCACCTCGAGCCTGTTCGCGGCGCTCAATACGACCAGCGGCAAGGTGATCCGCTCGCTCCACGCCCGCCACCGCGCTGTCGAGTTCAAAAAGTTCCTGATCAAAATCGAGCACGAGGTTCCCGCCGAGCTGGACGTGCACCTGATCCTCGACAACTACTCAACCCACAAGACCCCCGCGATCAAGAACTGGCTGACCCGACACCCACGCTTCCACCTGCACTTCACCCCCACCGGAGCGAGCTGGATCAACCTCGTCGAGCGCTGGTTCGCCGAACTCACCGCCCGCAAACTGCGCCGCGGCACACACCGCTCCGTCGCCGAGCTCAACGCCGACATCCAAGACTGGGTCGAACACTGGAACGAGAACCCCAACCCCTACGTTTGGACCAAAACCGCCGACCAGATCCTCGACACCCTCGCCTCATACTGCAACACAATCAACCACTCAAGACACTAGATGATTGATTCCGCGCGGTTAGGCGCAGTAGTTGACGAGTGCACGGCTTGGTCTTCCGAGTTGGTGGTTGAGGGTGATTGCCGCGGCGAGGGTGCAGAAGCGGGCGAGGACTCGTTCCCTGAGGCCTGGGAGGGTGCGGGCGCCGTGGCGTTCGAGCGTGAGCAGGTCTTTGCAGGTCCAGAAGATCGATTCGATGCGTTGACGGATCGGTGCGAGGTGCGGCCCGTCGCCGGGTTCGTCTTGGCGGCGGGGTCTGACGAGCGTCGCGTCGCGCTGGCTCACGCTGGCGGCGAAGTCGCGTCCGGCGTAGCCCTTGTCGCCCAGCAGCGTTTCGCCGCCGTGGCGTCTGACCCGGTCGAGCAAGACCAGGCCGATTTCGCGTTCGTCGATCTTTGGCGAGACGAGTTCCAACGCTCTGGGGGTGCCGTCGGGGGAGAAGATTGCGTGAAGCCGAAAGCCCCAGAAGTAGCGGGAGTGCGAGCGGCAGTAGCCGTAGTCCGCGGCGTCGGCGAGCTGGGAGCGCATCACGGTCTCGCGGCTGCGCCCGCATTCGATCGGTGTCGAGTCGATCAGCAACAGATCGTCATAGAACCCGGGGCTCTGGCTGGCGAAGACGCCCATCAGCCACTCCAGCGTGTCCGCCAGCTTGCGCCGGCGCTTGAAGTACCCAGGCTGCTTCGGCAGCCTCGGGAACAGGTGCGAGAGGCGCTTTCCAGCGACCGCCAAGAAGCGGCGGTCGGACGGGATTCCCATGATCGCCTGCGCCACACACAGCGTGACGACCTCCGCGTCTGTGACGCTTCTCGCGGCGTTGTTCTGCCGCGAAGGCAGGAGATCGTCAGCCGTAACGAACACAGTAGTGAGCAGCAGGTCGAGGTCGGCGTCCATCGTGGCCTCCAAGGTCGACGGTGCGTGTTGAGCACCGCTGACTTCGACCTCGCTGCTCCAAACCCCGCAAACACAGCCCCAGCCGTGGAATCAATCATCTAGTTGGCGACTGCAGCTCCGCCGAGGCTTCGAGGTTCCGGCGTCCTGAACTCTCGCAGATCACGACCTATCTGCCCGACGTTTCGATCAGCCACGCCGATACTGTCAAGGCCGCTCGAAAATTGACCGTCTG
>DATCEK010000082.1:0-14144 GCA_036510155.1 Solirubrobacteraceae bacterium
CAAGACGCTTCAGCAGGCAGGATTTGGAGCGAATCGCGCTGGCGAGGAGGGACGGCGGCAACGGAGCGGACGCCAATGTCGCAAGCAACGCAGTGCGGATGGCGCGAACCGTCAACGACCGCGCCAAAGTCCAGCTCGCGCAGATAGCCCGCCTACGCCGCGAGCGGTTTGCCGGTGGCGCGCCGCCGGCCTTGCTGACGGTGCCTTTCGCGTTCGCCCCTGTCTTCGATCTCGAGGCGGTGCGCCGAATCAGCAACCGGCTTGCCGGCAAGATCTGAGAGCCGGGAAGACTTCGCCGGCGCACAAACTAGGGCTCGTGACCTCGCCCTTCGCAAGAGACGAGAGCCGAGGCCTCGCTTTCCAGTCTTAGGTGATCCCCAGCCGATCCAGCAAGCCCTCGTCCTCGCGCCAGTCACGTCGCACGCGCACCGACAGGTCCAGGTGTACGTGGCAGTCCAGCTCGCGCTCGATCTCCTTGCGCGCGGCGGAGCCGATCGCCTTGATCATGCGCCCGCCCGCGCCGACGACGATCCCCTTCTGAGACTCGGTCTCGACCCACAGCAGCGCGCGCACCCGCACCAATCCGTCGCGCGGGTGTTCGATCTCTTCCACGATTGCCTCCACAGCGTGGGGCAGCTCTTGGAAGGTACGTCGGATCGCCGCCTCGCGCACCAGCTCTGCCAGCAACACCGATTGCGGCTGATCTGAGATCGCCTGTGGTGAGAACATGAACGGACCTCGCGGCATCAGCTCGGCGAGGTGCTCCACGAGCTCGCCCACACCCTTGCCGGTACGAGCGGAGATCGGGAAGATCTCGCCACCGAGGTCGAGCTCGGCGGCAGCCGCCAGGACCGCCACAGTCGCCGCACGGTCGAGCCGGTCGACCTTGTTGATCGCGATCGTCACCGGCACGTCCACCTCTGCGAGCGCCTGCCCTGTGTAGCGGTCGCCCGGCCCGACCCCCTGCTCACCGTTGAGCACCAGCAGCGCCGCATCGGAGCCCTCGAGTTCCAGTCGCACCCGACCGGCCATACGCTCGGTCAGCATGTCACGGGGGCGCTGGACGCCGGGTAGGTCGACTAGCACCATCTGCCAATACTGCTCAGTACGCACGCCGCGAATCGCCCGACGGGTGGTCTGCGGGCGGTCGGACACGATCGCGACCTTGCCACCGACGATCGCGTTGACGAGTGTCGACTTGCCAACGTTGGGACGGCCTGCCAGAGCGACAAAGCCGCTACGTGTCACTGTTGCGTCTGGCTCGGTGGGCCGCCAAGGCTGCTGTGGTCCCCGCGCAGGCACCCCCAGACTGTCGTCTGCCTCGCTCACGAGTCGCCCCAGCGCATGATCTCGGCTTGCAGCGCCAACATCTCGCCTTCATCTGTCTCGTGGTCCATACCGAGGAGGTGAAGCGTTCCGTGCACGATCGCCTCGCCGACATCGCTCGTGAAGGCGGGACAAATCACGACATCGCCAAGCTCACGTGGAACGCCTGCTCCCGGAGCCTGCGGATCGGCTCCATCGATGGGAAAGGACAGTACGTCCGTGGGACCGTCTTTGCGGCGGTGCTCGCCGTTCAGCTCAGCCATGCGCTCAGCGCCGACGAACTCGACGGCGAGATGTCCTTCCTCGACGCCGGCCGATGCAAGCGCCAGCGCGCACAGCCGCTGTACCCGCCACTGAGGAAGTGGCCCAGCGAGCAGTTGTGCGCCGAAAACCTCGACCTCAAGCATCGATGCGGGGGGCTCAGGCTCGACGCTCGGCCAAACGCTGAACCACGACCTGCTCTCCGTCATCGCCCAAGGCGCCCGGCCGGGATCCTCCAGAGACAGCGGGCCGCGCGGGAACCTCATCTCGGCGACGCCCGTCGTCGCTCGAGCGCTTGCCGTGCTCGTCATATGCCTCCACGATCCGCTGCACGAGCTTGTGGCGCACCACGTCCTCGCCTCCGAAGCGCACGAACTCGATGCCCTCGATCGCATCGAGCACCTCGCCCACCACAACCAGGCCCGAGCGTTGCTCGCGCGGCAGATCGACCTGGGTGATATCGCCCGTGACGACGATCTTGGAGCCAAATCCGAGCCGCGTGAGGAACATCTTCATCTGCTCTGGCGTCGTGTTCTGAGCCTCGTCGAGGATCACAAACGAATCGTTGAGCGTGCGCCCACGCATGAACGCAAGCGGCGCGATCTCGATCACGCCACGCTCCAGATACTGGGAAACCTTCTCCGGATCGAGCATGTCGTGCAGCGCATCGAACAGCGGTCGCAGATAAGGGTCTACCTTCGCCATCAAATCCCCGGGCAGGAAGCCGAGGCGCTCGCCGGCCTCGACGGCGGGGCGCGTGAGGATGATCCGATTGACTTCGTGGCGCGAGAGCGCAGCGGCGGCCATCGCCACCGCCAGGAAGGTCTTGCCGGTGCCGGCCGGTCCGACGCCGAACGTGACCGTACTGGAGCGGATCGAGTCGACGTAGCGCTTCTGATTGACGGTCTTGGGCGCGACGCGCAGGCTGCGATGGCGCCAGACAACATCCTCCAAGACACGCGCCGGCGATTCGTGCGCATCGAGCGCACCCGTCACCGCGGCGATCGTCCCGGGCGCGAGTTGATGGCCGCGGCCGATCAGCTCGGAGAGCTCGTGTATGACCCGCTCACCCATGCGCGTATCCTCCTCGGCGCCCTCGAGCGTGAGCAGGTTGCCGCGCAGGAACACCTTGCAACGCAGGTGTCCCTCCAGCGCACGCAGCACCGAGTCCTGGGTGCCGGCCAACTCGGCGGCGACCTCGCCCGGCAGCTCGATCTGCGTTCTCATCCTCCGAGTGCCGCCTTGACCAGAGCAGAGACCCGCTTGCCGTCGGCGCGTCCGTCGACAGCCGCCATGACGCTCTTCATCGCCTGACCCATGTCCTTGGGGGACTGGGCGCCACTTTCGGCCAGAGCGCGCTCGACAATCGTCTGAAGCTCCTCTTCGGAAAGCTCGGGCGGCAGGTAGGCGCCGATCAGCTCCCCCTCGGCCTCCTCGCCTGCGGCAAGGTCCTCGCGTCCACCGTCGCGAAACGCCTTGGCGGCCTCCATGCGTCGCTTGCGCTCACGCCGCAGCACAGCCAGCTCATCCCCGGAACCGTCCTTTTCGGCCTTCTGCAGCTCGGAGAGAACCATGCGCAACGCACCGACGCGCTGCTTCTCACCGGCGCGCATCGCGCTCGTCAGGTCTTGCTTGACATCGTCGAGAATCGTCATCGTCGACTCAGGATACGCCGAGCAGGCGAGACTTTTGTGTCGATCCATCGCTTTCGCTCGCCTGCGTCGCCTCGCTCGCCGTCATGCCGGCCGTCGCCCGAGCCCCGCGATCGGCAGAATAGGTGTCGATGGGCGCATCCCTCTACCGTGACGCACTCGCTCCGTTCCTGGCGGACGGCGAGCGTTTGCGACCCACCGGAGCGGAAGTATTCGACGCGCACACTCACCTCGGATTGGACGAGGACGGTCGCTCGCTCGACTTGGAGACGCTGCTATCCCAGCTCGATGCCGCCGACGCGCACCGGGCCTGCGTGTTCCCGTTGCACGACCCCGAGCGCAGGCCCTCCTACAGCCTGCCCAACGACCGTGTGCTGCAATGGGCCGGCGAAAGCGAGGAACGCCTGATCCCCTTCTGCCGCCTCGATCCCGCCGAAGCCCCGGTCGCCGAGGGGGAGCGCTGCATCGCAAAGGGCGCCCGCGGCATCAAGCTGCATCCGCGTGCGCAAGCCTTCGCTTTCGAGAGCCCCGAGATGCAGGCCATCTTCAAGCTGGCAAGCGAAGCAAACGTGCCGATCCTGATCCACGCCGGCCGCGGCATGCCTCCGATCGCCGACGGGCTGGCCGACCTCGCCTTGCGCTACCCCGACGCCGTCCTGATCCTCGCCCACGGCGCGATCTGCGACCAGGGCATCCTCACCTCACGCCTCGCCGGGCACCCGGGCGTCCTCTACGACACCTCCTGCTTCTTCCCGATGGATCTGATCGAGTTGTTCGCGCGCGTGCCGGCCGAGCGGATCGTGTTCGCCTCCGATCCGCCGTACGGGCTCACCTCGAGCGGCCTGTATCTGGCTCTACGCGTAGCCGCCCATGCCGGACTCGACGAGCGGGCGATCGGCGCCGTGATCGGTGGAACGATGGCCGGACTCGTCGACGGTCGCGGCCTGCCGCCCGTCTCAGCACCACGCGGCACACACCAGATCACGATGCAGGGCCAGCTTGCGCGCGCCTACGGCTACGCGAGCCTGGCCGGGCCGGCGATGTTCGCGGGAGCCGTCGAGCAAGCGCAGGGCATGCTCGACCTGGCAATCGCGGTGTGCCGCGACCCGGACCCGGGTGAAGTCGGCGAGGCGCTCGATGAGATTGGCGCCGGCTTGATTGCAGCGCGAGCTCTGCTCGAGAGCGAGGGGAACCTACGTCCGGCGCTCGATCTGCTGTTCAGGGCGGTGGCACGCGCCGCTACAGACTTTCCCGTCAGCGCGCCAGCCATAGCGCCGACCACTCCCCCTGCCCGAGACGGGCTCGCTCGCTCAGGCCAAGGCGTCTAGCGAACACTTCGGCCACCTCGTCTGCCTGCTCGCGCAGCAGCCCGCTTGCGATGAGATCGAGGCGCTCGGGCGGCCCGGGAACGTCTGGCTCGGCCATCTTCTCCGCCAAGTCGATCAGCAGTGGCCTCAGAAGATTTGCAAGCACCACCTGCCCATTCGCAGACCCGTCGCGACCGGTTTTGGGCGCGGCGTCGAGCACTGGTGGCACGCCCTTCAAATCCCCATCCCCAACAAGCCAAGGCAACGATTCGCGGCGCAGGTCAAAGCAGCGAGCCTCCAACTCGACGTCATTGATGGCTGCGTTGGCCTGAATCGCTCGTACGCTCTCGCGGTCGTTGTCGAGCGCCAGCACCGGGCGATACCCAAGCTTCAGCGCCGCGATCGCCAGCACGCCCGAGCCGGAGCCAATGTCGAGCACGGGATCGCGAGTATCTCGGTCCGCGGTGAGCTCGAGCAACAGCTCAAGGCACATGCGAGTGGTCGCGTGCGCACCAGTACCAAAGGCTTGGGCGGGGTCGATAACGATCTCGAGCGCATCGGCGCGATCGCTCGGGGCCTCCCACGGGGGTCTTACGAAAAGGCAATGCCCTCCGCTTGCCTGTCCCCCGCCATGGGGGGTGCCCCGCCATGGGGTGCGCGCGCGGGGGGCATCCTTCGCAGAAGCATCCTCTCCAACCTCAGCAGGAGCGTGCTCTCCAACCAATCGATCCTGCAGATTTGCGTCTACCGTCGCGAGGACATGCGCGTCCGCTTTCCCCCCGAGCGTGGGAAGGAAATCCCTCTCAGCCCGGGCTTCGATCAGCACGGGCTGATGAAACTGCTTCCAGCGCTCAGACCAATCGTCGGCGACCTCGCTGGTCGAGATCTCGACCAGCGCAGCCCCCGCGGCGGCCCGGACGTCCGGCAGCAGCGGCAACTCGCCCGGGGCACCGTAGACGGCGTATTCGACCATTCTCTCTTCCCCGGGGCCCGTCGGCAACTCGATCTCCTCGACGCCACTGGGCGCGAGCTCCAGCAAATCGGCGAGCACGAGCTCAGCGTCGCCGCGCCGGACGCGTAGCGCCAGCCGGATCACACGACCGGCTCGCGGGACGGCAAGACGCTACGCCGCCTGGTGGCGCAAGACTCGGCGTAGCTTGCCGAGCATCGACTCATCGGAGCGGAGGTTCTCCTCGGTGAGCGTCTCGCTCAACTGCCCGAGCAGCTCCCGCTGAGCCTCGCTGAGACGACGGGGGATGACGACGTTGACGACGACGCGCAGGTTGCCGCGACGCCCGCCACGCAGCGAGGGCATCCCCTGTCCGCGCACTGTGAGGATCTCGCCGGGCTGAGTCCCGGCAGCCACCTCGATCGGCGCCGCACCGTCGAGCGTGGGCACCTGAAGAGTCGCCCCGAGCGCCGCCAGCGGAGCGGCGACGTCGAGCGCTGTGATCAAGTCGTCGCCTTCCCGAACGAAACGCTCATCGGCACGCACACGCACGAGCACATAGAGGTCGCCGGCAGGAGCCCCGCGCTCACCGGCGTGACCTCGTCCGCTGACACGAATCCGCTGGCCGTCATCGATCCCCGCCGGGACCGCGACGTGCTCGCTGCGCTTGACCGCCAGCTGCCCCCGACCGCGACAGGTCCCACAGGGCTTGGTCGGCACGCGTCCGTCACCGTGGCAGACATCGCAGATACCCGTGCGCATCATCTGCCCGAAGGGAGTACGCATCACGCTTTGCACTTGGCCGGCCCCCTCACAACGTGAACAGCGCTCAATCGGGGTACCCGGCTCAGCGCCGTTGCCGTGACAGTGATCGCAGCGGTCGATCGCCTCGTAGGCCACGTCGAGCTTTGCGCCCACCGACGCTTCCAGCAGCGTCATCTCCACGGCCACGGCGATGTCGCCGCCAAGCGCAGACCCCGAACTTGCGCTTGCGCCGCCGAGGAATGCGTTGAACAGATCGCTGATGGAGCCAAAGGAGTCGAAGTTGGGTGCGTACCCGCGAGAGCGCAAGCCCTCGTGTCCGTAGCGGTCATAGGTGGCACGGCGCTCCGGATCGGAGAGGATCTCGTTTGCCTCCGCTGCCTCGCGGAACTTCTCCTCGGCTTGGGGATCGTGGGCATTGACGTCCGGATGAAGTTCACGGGCGAGCTTGCGAAAGGCCTTCTTGACCTCCTGCTCGCCGGCATCGCGAGCTACTCCAAGCACCTCGTAGGGATCACGGGGAGTCGTGGCGCTCATCGACAGACCATGCTTTCCTCAGCGCTCCGCATAGGCGTCTTCAACGAAGCGCGAGAGCTCATGCGCTGCCTCGCGGACCGTGGCGATCGCGCCGGCGTAGTCCATGTGCACCGGCCCGATCACCGATACGGCCCCGAGCTTGCGGCTCGCGATGCCGTAGCTGGCAGCTACAAGCGCCAACGAGCGCATCGCGGGAATCTCGTTCTCGCGCCCGATGCGGACATAGACGTCGGACTCCCCGAGTGCTGCGCGCAGCACTCGCAGCAGCGCCGCTCGCCGCTCGAGCATGCTCATCAGCTCATTCACATCTGTGAGATCGCCGATCGCCCGGCTGGAGAGCAGGTGAGCGGTGCCATCCACGTAGAGCGTGTCCTCGGCTTCGGATTTGATGCTGCCAAAGGCGGGCGCGAGCCGATCGACGAATGCACGCTCACTCACGCCAAGGCTCGGATCGTCAAGGCGCTTGGAGAGCATCCTCGCTCCGAGCCCGAAGCCGACGAGTCGCTCGTTGAGGTATTCGCCGGCCCAGCTCACAAGCCCCTGATCCACCGGCCCATCGAAGCTTGTGAGCAACTTGGAAACGCCACCGGTCGAGGTGATCACGACAACCATCACGACGTGAGGCTGCAGAGCGAGCACCTCTATGTGGCGAATCGTGGCTGTGTCGACTGACGGTGCCGAGACGACCGCCAGCAAGCTCGTCACCTGCGAGATCGCGATGCTGGTCAGACGCATGGCTTCCTCGACCTCGCTGCGGGTCAACGACAGAGCCAGCGGGCGCACCGGCGCAAGGCTTTGGCCGGTGCCGAGCATCCTGTCCACGACATAGCGGTGCCCTGCGTCGGTGGGTACACGCCCTGCGGAGGTGTGCGGATGTGCAAGCAGATCGTGCTCCTCGAGCAGCGCAAGCTCGTTGCGCACAGTGGAGGGTCCGCAATCCAGGCCAGGATCTGCGGCGATCGCCTTGGAGGCCACCGGTTGGCCACTGTGCAGGTAGTCCTCTACCACCTTGCACAGGATCAACTCCTGTCGGGGAGTGAGCATGAGTTGGGATTCTAGTCTGCGCCCCAGCTCACTCCTTGTGCGGCTCGCAAGCCCGCTAGCGTCCTAGGAATGGCGCAGCCGGTGCGTCTGCGCCAAGCGCCGCTCGTCCGCCAGCACGTCGGGTCACTTATGCGCCCACTGTCATAGACAGGGCGCTCTCAGCGCGACCATCGACGCCGCCCCGGTGCCCCAGAGCGGCGCCAGTGATCTCAGACCTGCAGCTCGGCCTCGGCGTTGCGGATGATCTGGTTGCCGGACTGCTCAGCGACCGTGTCCACGATCACACGACCATCTGACGCCTCCCGCACGGTGCCGGTGACGACAACCTCCTGCTCGGGCACGCCCATCCCCCGAAACTGAACTGAAAGCCGCTTTAGCGTCGCGGGTCCCCCGGCCGCCTCGGTCTGGGCGCGAGCTACCTGTGCCATGGACCACAGGCCATGCAGAATGCGTCCGGGCAGCCCGACGGCTTTGGCAAACTCCTCGTCGATGTGGATCGGGTTGAAATCGCCCGAAGCCCCGGCGTAGCGGTTTGTCAGGTACTTGTCGGGAGTGACGCGCACCTCGGGGATCTGTGCCCCAGCTGAAAGATCGGCCATGACTCAAACTCCTCGGACGATGTTGGTCCAGGTTCCGCGGCAAACCTGCTCGCCGCGCTGGTTGACGGAGACGGACTCGAAGATGTAGTAGCCACGACCGTCGCGTTCTGAGATGTCCTTGACGGAAGCGGTAGTGGTGATCTCATCGCCCGCGAGGACAAGCGGACCCCACTGGAACTCCTGCCCGCCGTGGACCATCATCGCGAAGTTCATTTCTACCTCGGGGTCGAACAGTGACGGTGCAACCGAGGGCGAGCTGTAGACAACCGCGAACATCGGCGGGGCGACCACATCGGTGTAGCCGGCGTCGCGCGCGGCTTTCTCGTCGAGGTGCAGCGGATTGGTCTCACCGACCGCACGCGCGTACTCCTTGATCTTCTCGCGACCCACGGCATAGGTGGTGGGCTCGTATTTCTTTCCGATCGCTTTGGTGTTGACTGGCACCGGGAAGGTCTCCTTGTCGCTTTATCAGTGTCGCCGCATACTAGGGCTCCTTAACTACAAAAGGCGCCCTGAGGCGCCTTTTGTTGATGCTCAGCGACTCTGGCTAGAAAACGAGGTCGTCTTCGATACCCGAGCCGACACCTACAAGCTCGCGCTCATCCGCTTTCGAGTCGCCGTCGATCGAGTCCTCCAGCGAGCCTTCGTCATCGGAGGATCCGCTGGAGCCACCTTGGTCGCCGCGACCATCGAGGAACTGGACGCTCTCAGCGACGATCTTGACCGCCTGTCGCTTGGTTCCCTCTGTGGTCTCCCACTCATGCCAATCCAGGCGTCCGTCGATGGCGACGCGACGACCACGACTCATATAGCGGTGGACCGACTCGCCTGCGAGACCGAAGACGCTGACGTTGAAGAAGTTGGGCTTCTCCGTGTAGTCACCTTCAGTGGTCTTACGGGTTGTGTTGCAAGCGATTCGCAACTCGCAGACATTGCTGCCCGACGGGAGCGCCCGCAGCTCTGGGTCGCTTGTGAGACGGCCGACGAGCACGACGCGGTTGATGTTCGAGTAGGACATGGTGTTCTCCTTTGCTGTTTGGCTCGCCCTGTTGATGAAGGTAGGCCGCGCTTGGGACGGTTCTTTGCGCACGAGCCCCAAAACCTCGTTTCAGCCCTATTTGACGGGCGAAATTCTTCGCAATCCATCCTACGGAACGGCATTTATCGAGTTTCTCTGCCATCGAGAACCGAGCCGGCCGTTGCCCTAAGAGGCTGGATGCATGTCTTCGCTCAACAGCGAGTCGAGCGGCACTATCACCACCTGCTCGAAGGCATTCACCTTGGCCACGGCTCGCCGAAGCGCTCGCTGGACGTCCTCTGGCGCAAAGTAGATCACTCCGGCAACCGTGCGACAGCGTGCCCACGCTCGACAGATCTCAACGAGTCGGTCTTGGGACTTGATCGTCAGCTCGACCTCGATCGCAAGCGGCAGACCCCCGTCAGGATCCCGCGGACAAAGAACAAAGTCCGGGCTATGACGACGACGGCCCTGACCCCCCCGCGCCGGCGCTAGCTTCGTGCTGGCGAACGGAGCTCTCAGCTCGCGCTCATCACGACGAAACTCACGCTCGCCCACGAGGCGATGGTGCGGATAGCGGCGCTCGAGCACTGCTGCCGCCGCGGCGCACTGGATCAGATGATTGGCGGTGGACGAGCTCACGGAGCATGGGTCGATGCCCCGCTCCTGGCAAGCCCGTAGACCGACCCTCGTTATCGTGAACAACGTGGGTCTTCCGGCGAGCGGACGTACGCTCGCCAGGAGCTTGCGCCGCCGCGCGGCGATCAGCTTGGCGCGTGCCGAGGCGACGCTCACGCCAGTCCGTTGGGCAAGAGCTTCGGCGGTGATGGCTCCGAGCGAGGCCGTCCAGCGCGCCACCTCGATTTGCTCCGCTGTTGGTGGTCGATCTTGTTGTCTCATGGGGGTTCTCCTGTGTTGTTTGGGGGAGATACGGAAACCATCCCGGGAGTGTTTGAGTCCTCTACGCTCCCAGCGGCTCATTTGGTTATGGATGGGTGGTCTTGGGGATAGGCGCGCTATCTGACAAACAGACTTCGGTTGGGTCGCTCGACCGACGAGAAGACCTCGACAAAGCGCGCTGAGCTATGGCCACCGAGCTCGATCACCGCTGCCCTGCCCGGCGTCAGGCCGCTTATGTCCTCGGATGCCAAGAGCGGCTTGGTCGTGCGTGTACGAGTCCAGCGCCCGTCGCTTGTATGCGTGGCACGCCACACACCGCGACTGCCACCGAGTCGAGCGATCAACTCGGCCGACTCGGGCACGACCTGACGGTGGGCGACGACTGCCGATAGGTTGCCCAGAACCTGCTCCAAGAACTGCGTGTGCCCTTCCAGGCGCAGGTCGGAGAACTCCTGGGTTCCCAACAACAAGTTCAGGCCAGCCGACCTAGCCCTACCGAACAGATGTACTACCTGCTCCGCCGCAATCGCGGCGAACTCGTCGATCACCACCACCGTGGGAATCGGAGCTACCTGCAGCGCGGCCATTGTCGTTTGCAGGTCTTGCACGATCGCCACGCCGAGCATGCGTGCAAGTAGGGGCAGCGCATCTGCTTTCAGGTTGAAATACACAACAGCTCGCTCTCGAACCGCGGTCAGCAGATCGAATGCCTGCGCGTCAGTCGTTGCTGGGTCGAGCCACGGTGCAACGTCTGACTCGGCCATGATCGCCAGCCTGTCGCGCACTCCACCAAGATCGGTTCGTTGGCGCGCGCTCAGCGACTCCAGGTAATCGAGAGTCGCATCTGCCTGAGCTTCGGGGAGAGTCCTTGCCAGCACTTCCAGCTGTGCCGGTTCGAGCTGCTTGACGAGTGCAGGCAGGCTCACGGTGCTGCCAGCCCCACGCAGCGCTCGCACTGCATAGCCGAGATAGCGCTGCGCTTGACGTTGGTAGTGAGGCTCGGTGAAGCGCTCGCCCGCCAGCGCCTTGTCGGCGATCTCGCTGGCGCCGCCGTGGCCGAACGGGTTGTAGACCGACGGTCCGGTAGGCGTCCACTCGATGAATTTGCGCTCGGCGAGGTGGGCCGCCTCGACTAGATGCGCACGCATCCGGGCATCGCCCTTGGGGTCGATCACAACCGCACCGAGCCCTGCCCCTATTGCCCGGGTGGCAAGCCACGTCTCGGTGACCGTCTTACCCGAGCCTGTAGCGCCCACGATCAGGGTGTGCTTTCCGCCGCTATGACTGCCGAACGGGATCGCGAGCGTCTCGCCGTCCTGCGCACGTCCGATCGGGACGCGCTCCTCACGCAGGGAAGTCCAAGCAGAGACATGAACGATCCGCTCGAATAGCCGCCGTGCAAGCGCTCCTAGCGCGTGGCTCGGGCCGCGTCGCTCACAAGCGATCTCGGCCAGATCACCGCCGGACATGAGGTCTTGGGCATGCCAGTGGCGACCGCGTAGGCTGGCGCAGACGGCAGCAGTACCGAGCGTGCCTGCCCAACCGCTCAGTATCGAATGGGCGAGCAGAGCGACAGGAATCGCGCAGGCCGCCCACGTCCAACGCAGGTGACCTCGGCGCATGACAGGTACGACGAGCAGACCCAGTGCCACGCCGATCGCGATGTGGAGCGTCGTCGAGCATAGCCATCCGACCAGTTCGCTCAGAGGTTGCAGCGGGTTCGCTGGCGCTTCGTTGGTGTATTGAGACGCGGGCATGAGCCGCTCCTTTCCTGGCCGGCTCTCGCCGGCCGTTGGTGGTCAACGAGAAAGCGGCGAGCCGATGGCCCGCCGCCGTACTGCATTTGCATGTGGGCTCTATGAGCCCGCCAAGATGGGTTCAGAACGTCCGCTGGAGCCTCTAAACGAGGCGGTAGCCCACGCCCCAGACGTTCACGACGAAGCCCTCGGCGCCGACCGCGTCGAGCTTGCGACGCAAGCGGCTGGCGTGGCTGTCGAGCGTGCGCGCGCCGTGGTCGGTGCGGCGGTCCCAGATCGCCCGCAAAAGCTCGTGCCTGGAGCAGACAGTCTTTGGCTTACGAGCGAGATGCACCAACAGCTCGTACTCCAGGCGACACAGTTCGACCTCGACACCGCTAAAACTGACGACGTGCGCCGCGGTATCGATCGCCAGCAAGCCGACCGACAGGATCGGAGCCTCCACAGCTTCCTCGACGCGTCGTAGCAGCGCCCGTAGACGGGCGCGCAGCTCCAGGTAGGAGACAGGCGCGGCGATGAAGTCATCGGCGCCGGCATCAAAGGCCCGCAACAGCTCGAGCTCAGTAGCCCGTGAACCGATGGCGATCACCGGCAAGCGTGCATCCCATGGTCCCCGTGCTTTTCCTGTATCCCCGACGCCACGAATCTCCTCCAGCAAATCAAGCGCCCCGCGTGGCGCATCCAGCTCGCCGAGGACGACCACCCGCACACAGTGCATCCGAGCAAGTGCGCGTGCGTGTTCCGCTCCGCCGGCAAACACAGCTTGGAAGCGGTCGGCGCGCAACTGCTCGATGAGCTCGCGAGCGAGCGATGCATTGGATTGGACAATCAGGATTGAGGCCTCGAGCGAACCATCGTGGACCTCGACGGCCGGAATCGATCGATCATGCTTGGCATTCATTGGAGTTCGACCTCGCGCGGGCTGATGCGCAGGCCGTTGCGAGCGATCGAGCCGAGCACCTCGCTGTGAATCCACGGCGTAATCGCCTTCTCGCCCCCTTCGGGCATGATCCCGATGCGCCTCGCAAGCCAGCTCGTCTCTCCGCTGACTTTGCCGCGGCGATCACGCTTGACCACGCCACAGCGCAGTGCGATCTCGCTCATGCTGATGCCACATCGATCAACCGCGTCGATGACGGCTTCGCGCAGGCGACGATTGAGCACGACCGGGCTACCCTCGAGGCGCTCCAGCTCAGAGCGCATACGGGTCACCGAGACGAGAGGGTCGTTGCCGTGGCGCCTGATCGCGTGCCGGGTGAGGGTCCGTATCGGCTCGTAGCTTTCGACGGCCCCGATTACTTCGCGCAAACTGGCTTGCCGCAAGCGACAATCATCGCTCTGGCCAACAACTCGACACCAGCGCATCTGAGGTATGCAGCGCTCTCCTTGAACGGGTGAGAGTCGATAAAGGCTGCCATTGCGTCCCGTTATGAGCGCATACTCGCTGGTGAGCTCGTGACGACAATCGTCAGCTTTGCCGGTCAGCGGAGAGGCCCGTAGGTCCTCCGGGCACATGCGCCGACACCAACGGCCCCCCGCGTCTTGGAGATAGTGGCTGCAGATGAGCTCCGCATTACCTCGCGGCTCGTCGGCGGCAAGGTGGGCGATGAGCCTGCGATCGCAGAGCGTTGCGGCATCGCGATCCAGCACGAGCAAGCTGTCGCCGTGACCCGGGAGCGTGAGCAGCTCTCGAGCGCGACCGTGCTCGTCGCGATAGCTGCCAAGTGTTGTGCTTCTCGAGATCTCTTCGTCATGGGCTGGGCAGGGCGAGAGCGCCCGATGGGAAAGGGCGTGGCAATCGCGACCCGAGACAGAACCGCGCCTGGCAAGTGATGCGGATGAGACGGCAGAGGGCATGGAGGCTCCTTACGGTCTGGGCAGCGCCATTTAGACGTAGCCCGGTTGTGCTGTGCACGCGTCTTGTAGGCGGCCATTTGCTCATCGTCAAGTCCTGTCGCGGCAGCGCCAGTCGCCGAGCAGACGAACTCCGAGGCCCCCAAAGGGGGTCCTCGGAGCGGGGACTGGTCAGCTC
>DATCEK010000083.1:0-14860 GCA_036510155.1 Solirubrobacteraceae bacterium
CGAGGGAGGGTCTGGGGCGCCGCGCTCGAACTAGGCACCGAGATGGCTGTTACGCTTGCCATGCGCTCAACCCAGGAACCGACCGAGGTTCCTCGCCGGCGCATTCAGCTCATGGAGAAGTTCGTCATCGAAGGCGGCGCCCCGCTCTCCGGCACGATGGTTCCGGCCGGGAACAAGAACGGCGCTCTGCCCATCCTCGCCGCTTGCCTGCTGACGGAGGATGAGATCGTCGTGCACAACGTGCCGCGCATCCGCGACGTAGACGCGATGCTCGCGATCCTGGGGTCGCTCGGCGTGTCGTTCGAGTGGCGCGGCGCCAACGAGCTTGCCCTGTGCGCCGCCGATGTGCACGACACCGCGCTCGACCCGGAGCTGGCCGAGCAGATCAGGGCGTCGTTCCTGCTCGCCGGCCCGCTGCTCGCGCGCTTCGGCCGTGCGCTGATGCCGCCCCCGGGCGGCGATGTGATCGGTCGCAGACGCCTCGACCCGCACCTGGACGCATTCAGGGCGATGGGCGCCGAGGCAGAGTGCAACCGAGAGATCGTCTTGAGCGCTCCCCGCGGCCTGCGACCCACCGACGTGTTCATGGACGAGCCCTCGGTGATGGCCACCGAGAACGCGCTGATGGCCGCCGCGCTGACGCCAGGTACCACAGTGATCGGCAACGCCGCCTGTGAGCCCCACGTGCAGGACCTGGCGCGCATGCTTGTGAAGATGGGCGCCGACATCCAGGGCATCGGCTCGAACCTGATCGCGGTCGGCGGCGCCAAGCGCCTGCACGGATGCGAGCACACCGTTGCGCCCGACCACATCGAGATCGGCAGCTTCATGGCGCTCGCGGGTGTGACCGGCGGCGAACTGCGCATCAAGGACACCGTGCCCGGCGACCTGCGCATCATCCGGCTGGTGTTCGAACGCCTCGGTTTGCGTTCGGTGCTCGACGGCGACGATGTGATCGTCCCGGGCGAACAGAAGCTCGTGGCGCAGTCGGACATCGGCGGCTACAAGTGCAAGGTCCAAGACGGCCCATGGCCCGCATTCCCGGCCGATCTGACCTCGATCGCCGTCGCTCTGGCCACGCAAGCCTCGGGCTCGATCCTCGTGCACGAGTGGATGTTCGAGAACCGCCTGATCTTCACCGACAAGCTGATCCTGATGGGAGCGGACATCGTGATGTGCGACCCGCACCGCGCGATCGTCACCGGACCGCGCCGCCTGCGCGGCGAGCGCGTGGAGTCGCCCGACATTCGTGCCGGCATGGCTGTGCTGCTCGCTGCGCTGTGCGCCGAGGGACGCAGCGAGATCGGCAACATCCGTCAGATCGACCGCGGCTACGAGCGCATCGACGAGCGTCTACGCGAGCTCGGCGCTCGCATCGAGCGCGTCGCCACAGAGCCAGTGCACGCGTAGGGCACGGTTGCTCTTTTGCTCGATGCCCCCGCGCGCGCGGGGGGGCATGGCCGTTTTGAAGCAACGCACCACCCGTGGCGCATCTCGCCGGCGCAGTCCGATTGAATGGCGAGACATGACCAAGCCAATTTCAAGCCGACCGCCCCGAGACCGATGATCCACCCGATACCCAGCGGCACCCGGGACGTGCTCCCGGACGAGACGCGCGAGGTGCGCGCCATCACCGACGCTTTGCGTGGCGTGTTCGAGCGCCATGGCTACGGTGAGGTGTACACACCCGCGCTCGAGTACGAGTCGGTGCTCGCGCGCGCCGACATGGCCGAGGCCAAGCCGGCTTATCGTGTTTTCGACGAGTCCGGGGCTGCGCTTGTGCTGCGCTCGGACATGACGGTGCCGATCGCGCGCGTGGTCGCCACCCGCTACCCCACAGAAGATCCGCCGCTGCGCTTTTGCTACCTGGCTCACTGTTATCGAGGTGTGCGCCCGCAGCGCGGCCAGCCGCGCGAGTTGCTGCAGGCCGGGATCGAGCTGATCGGCGCCCCCGCCCCCCAGGGAACCGCCGAGGCGCTTGGCGTGCTGTGCGCGGCGCTCGACACTGTGGGTCTCGAGGGCTATCGCATCGGTCTCGGCGACGCTTCGCTGTTCCCGGCTCTGATGGCCGGTCTGGGTGTCCCAGAGCAGGCCAGGCCGCGCCTGCTCGAAGCGCTTGCCGACCGCGACTTCGTCGGGCTGGACGAGGAGCTCAGACAGCTCGATCTGGCAGAGACAGACCGGGAGCTGCTGTTAAGCGTGCCTCAGCGCCGTGGCGGTCCGGAGTTGCTGGACGCCGCCGAGGGCGTCGTCGCCGACGCCGTGGCGAACATGCGCGAAGTGCACCAACTGCTCGAGCCGGAGCTTGCCGAGCGAGTGATCTTCGACCTTGGCTTGGTTCGCAGCATCGGCTACTACACCGGCGCCGTATTCGAGGTCTACGACCAGGCGCTTGGGACGCCGATCGGCGGCGGTGGTCGCTACGACGAGCTGCTCGGACGTTTCGGTCGCCCGTTGCCGGCCGTCGGCTTCGCGCTCGGGGTCGATCGTCTACACATCGCCCTGATGGGCGAGGAGCGCGGCACCGGGGCATCGCTGTGACCGGCCCCACGAACGGCTCGCCGGGAGCTCCTGAGGGCCTGTCGACCGCGGCAAGCGGTCCGCTGGGGACTGCCAAGGGCTCCTCAGGCGCCACCGCTGGACTCACGATCGCCGTCCCACGCGGCGCTCTGTTCAAAGAGACGGTCGATCTGCTGAGCGGCCTCGGCCTCGACACCGCCGAGCTGCGCTCCAACGACCGCAAGCTGCTGTTCGAGGACATCGGCGTGATCACGATGCGGCCCTCCGACGTGCCCACCTACGTCGAGTCCGGCGCCGCCGACATCGGCATCACCGGCAAGGACGTATTGCTCGAGCAGGCCGCCGCGCGTGGCGAGGGCGGGCGCGAGGTGTATGAGCTGCTCGACCTCGGCTATGGACGCTGCACGATGGTGCTTGCCAGCAAGGCCGGCCCCGATCCGGCTGCCGAGGCGCTCAGACGACTGGGCGTCATGCGGGTTGCAACCAAGTATCCGCGCATCGCCGAACGCTACTTGGAGGAGACCGGCCGCCAGGCCGAGATCGTCGAGGTCAAGGGCTCGGTCGAGCTCGCGCCGCTGACGGGCATGGTCGAGGCGATCGTCGATCTCACTGCCACGGGCACGACGCTGCGCGAACACGACCTGATCGTGCGCGAGGAGATCGTGGAGTGCACGGCGCGCCTGATCGCCAACCCCGTCTCGCACAAGCTGCGGGCGCGGGAGATCGACAAGCTGTTGGAGCGCCTGCGTGCCGCCTGAGCGGGTAGCGCGCGGACTGCTCCACGGTCTTTACCGCGATAGAGGGTCTCGCGATGAGAGAATTGCGGTGAAGGGGCTGCGGCGGAGGACCCTGAAGTCGCCGCGGGCGGAGGAGTCGGCGCATGCTGATTGAGAGGGTGACGCTCACAGACACTGAGCAGCCCGACGCTGCAAGACGTGCAGTCGCAGACCTGCGCCGGATGATCGGCGACATAGAGGGCATCGAGCAGACAGTGGCCACGATCGTCGCCGCCGTGCAGGGCGAAGGCGATGAGGCGGTGCTGCGGTACACGCGCGAGCTCGACACGAATCGGGCAGAGCCGCTTGCGTTGCGCGTCCCCGGCGAGGAGCTCGATCGAGCGCTCGAGCAGATGCCGCTCGACCTCGTCGCCGGGTTGCAGGTGGCGATCGCAAACGTCGCGCGTGTCGCGGACGCCTCGATCGGCGCCGACACGATCGCCGTCGATCTGGCCCAGGGACACACGGTCACATTGCGCGAGCTGCCGGTGAGCGCGGCCGCCGTCTATGCGCCCGGAGGCCGCGCCGCCTACCCGAGCACGGTCGTGATGGGTGTCGTGACCGCACGCGCGGCGGGCGTGCTGGACGTGGCGGTCTGCACTCCGCCTGGCCCCGACGGGCAGGCGCACCCCTCGATCCTGGCCGCCTGCCGGCTGTGCGGCGTGGAGCGGGTGTATCGCATGGGCGGCGCTCAGGCGATCGCGGCGCTCGCTTTCGGCACCGAGTCCGTCGAGCGCGTGGACGTTGTCGTGGGGCCGGGCAACCAGTATGTGCAGGAGGCCAAGCGCCGCCTGTCGCACGTCGTCGGCATCGACGGTTACGCCGGGCCGAGCGATCTGATGGTTGTGTTCGGCGCCGACGCCGATCCGCGCCTGATCGCCTTGGACGTGTTGGCACAGGCCGAGCACGGCGCCGGCAGTCTTGTGGCGGGCGTGTCGTGCTCGCGCGCGGCGCTTGACGCGGTGGCCGGCGAGATCGAGCGCGAGGCAGTGTCCTGGCCGCAACTGAAGCCCGACGCATGCGTGCTGATCGAGGTCGCCACTCCGGCCGCAGCGATAGATCTGGCCAACGAGTTCGCCCCCGAGCACCTGCAGCTGATGGGGGCTGCCGAGCAGGCGCTCGCCCATAAGGCGCGGACGGCGGGGTGCCTGTTTCTCGGACGCAACGGGGCTACCGCCTTCGGCGACTACACGGCCGGCTCCAACCACGTGCTCCCGACCGGTGGCGCCGCCCGCTTCGCCTCCACGCTCTCTCCGCGCCATTTCCGCCGCCGCATGTCGGTGGTCGAGATCGGCGACGATGCGGTCGCCAAGCTGGCGCGCGCGGGCGCCCCGATCGCCAAGGCCGAGGGGTTCCCTTTGCACGCGCAGTCGATGTTGGAGCGCATCCGCGAGCCGTCCCCGGGTACGGTGAGCGACAATGGTTGAGATGAGCTCGCAAGCTGAAGACGGCCCAGGTCGTGCCGGCGCGGATGGACGGCCGCGAGTCGCGACGATCGAGCGCAAGACCGCCGAGACTGAGGTGCGCCTCACGCTGGACCTCGACGGCAGCGGCCAGGGGGCGCGCGAGACTGGCGTGGGCTTTCTCGACCACATGCTCGACCTGCTTGGCCGCCACGGGCGCTTCGACCTCGACGTGCGCGTGAGCGGCGACCTGCAGACCGGCGCCCACCACACAGCGGAGGACACGGCGATCGTGTTTGGCCAGGCGCTGGATCGCGCCCTTGGCGATCGTGCGGGCATCTACAGGTATGGATTTGGGGTCGTGCCGATGGACGAGGCGCGCGCCAGTTGCACGATCGACATCTCCGGGCGTCCCTTCACGCTGTTCGAAGCGCAGCTGCCGCCTGGCTCTACCGGCGGCTTCGATCACGAGCTGACCGAGGAGTTCTTCAGGGCGCTGGCCAACTCGGCCAAGCTCACCCTGCACCTGGAGGTGCAGAGGGGCACGAACGCCCATCACATGATCGAGGCTGCCTTCAAGGCCTTCGCGCGCGCCTTGCGCCAGGCGGTGGCGCTCGACCCGACCGAGAGCGGCGTGCCAAGCACGAAGGGCACGCTGACGGCATGAGCCAATCGATGAGCTGCGTGATACTGCGTCCTCCCTCCCTTGTGTGCAGAGCACACTGCGGTCGGTGCGTCCTTGTCTCACTTGCTCTTCGACCGGCTCATGGGGCTAAGAGGGAAGTCACATGAGTTTCCTCGAAGAACCGGTTGAGATCGCTGTAGTCGACTACGGCATGGGCAACCGCCGCTCGGTCGAGAAGGCGCTTGCGCACATCGGCGCCGATGTGATCGTCACGAACGACCATGAGCGCCTGCGCGCCGCGGCCGGTCTTGTCGTGCCAGGGGTGGGGGCTTTTCCGCGTGGCATGGCCAAGCTGCGCGAGCTCGGCCTGGACGAGCTGTTGCGCGAGCGTCTCGCCGCGGGCACGCCAGTCTTGGGGATCTGCCTCGGCATGCAGCTCGGCTTCGAGCGCTCGACCGAGCAGGGCGGCACCCCGGGCCTGGGCGTGATCGCGGGGGAGGTGCGCGAGTTGCGACACGGCTTGCTGAAGCTGCCGCACATCGGCTGGAACGAGGTCAGCCTCCTCGCCGGCTCGCCGCTCACCGACGGTTTGCCCGAGCGTTGCGCCTTCTACCACGTGCACTCCTTCGCGCCCGTGCCCAGCTCGGCCGAGGACATCCTCGGAACCTCCGTCTACGGCGCGCCCTTCGCGAGCGTCGTGGCACACGAGAGCTTCTACGGCGTGCAATTTCACCCCGAGAAGTCCTCGGCGGCCGGCTTGCGCCTGCTGGCGAACTTCGGGCGCATCTGCGCCCGAAGTTCGGTGCCGGTCGGGTCGTGAGGACGTGCGCCTCGATACCGGGCGGCTCGTGAGGCTCGCTGAAAGCTCGATGCCCCCCGCGCGCGCGGGGGGGCGGCTCATCTGGCATGCCGCAAACTCGGCGCTCCCGCGCACACAGCGGACCTGCTCATGAACCTGTATCCGGCGATCGACATGCTCGGCGGCAAGGCCGTGCGCCTCACAAAGGGCGACTTCGAGGCCAAGAAGGTCTATGACGAGGACCCGCTGTCGGCGGCGAGCGAGTGGGTGCAGGCGGGCGCCAAGCAGCTGCACCTCGTAGACCTCGACGGGGCGAAGGCCGGTAGCCCCGCGAACCTCGACCACGTCGAGCGGATCGTCGAGGAGCTCGGCGTGCCGGTCCAGCTCGGAGGCGGTCTGCGCTCGCTCAGCGCGATCGAGGACGTGTTCGCGATCGGCGTCGAGCGTGCGATCCTCGGGACGGCGGCCTTCACCGACGAGAGCCTGCTGGAAGAAGCGCTCGAACGCTGGCCTGGGAAAGTGCTCGTATCGGTCGATGTGCGCGGCGGCCGCGTGGCGACGGCCGGCTGGACCGAGACGATCGACGGCGGCCCGCGCGAGATCATCGTCGAACTTGCCGCGCGCGGCGCGCACGAGCTGCTCTACACAAACGTCGACCGCGACGGAATGCTGGAAGGCCCCGATCTCGAGGAAGTCGGGCGCGTCGCGCAGGCCGTGCCCGGCAGCTTCGTCTACTCAGGCGGGATCGGATCGTTGGCCGACCTCGAAGGGCTCGCGAGCCTGGACGCGCCCACCCTCAGTGGCGTGATCGTCGGCAAGGCGCTATACGAGCGGCGCTTCACGGTTCCCCAGGCCCAAGTCGCACTGGGGGACTAGCTGTGTACGGCGCGCGGAGCATGCGCCGCGCGCCGGTGGGCGCATGCGCCCACCGGGGGAGCGCACATGTGCGCTCCCCAGACAGGGCCGCATGCGGCCCTGTCGGTCGTGCCACATGTGGCACGACCCCCAACCATCTACGCTAGACCGGTGCACTACAAGCGAGTCATCCCCTGTCTGGACGTGGACGGCGGTCGCGTCGTCAAGGGCGTCGAATTCCTCGACATCCGCGACGCCGGCGATCCTGTCGAGCTGGCCGCTCACTACGACCGCGAGGGCGCGGATGAGCTCGTGTTCCTCGACATCACCGCCACCCACGAGCGCCGCGACACGATCGTCAAACTCGCGCGCGACACCGCCGACGACGTGTTCGTGCCATTCACGATCGGCGGCGGCATCCGCTCGGTGGAAGACGCCCAGGCGGTGCTCGACGCCGGCGCCGACAAGGTCTCGGTCAACTCGGCGGCGCTCGCGCGCCCAGAGCTGATCGACGAGCTCGCCGCGGTCTTCGGCGCCCAGTGCGTGGTGCTCGCGATCGACGCCAAGCAGGGAGGCTCCGATGGCGCGGCCGGCGGTGATGGCGGTGACGGAGCGCCGGAGAGCTGGCAGGCATACGTGGCCGGCGGGCGCACCTCCACCGGCCGCGACGCGGTGCGCTGGGCACAGGAGGGGGCAAGTCGCGGCGCCGGCGAGATCCTGCTGACCAGCATGGATCGCGACGGCACCAGCGACGGCTACGACCTGCCTTTGACGAGCGCCGTCAGCTCGGCGGTCGACGTGCCGGTGATCGCCTCCGGGGGAGCTGGAGAGCTGCAACACCTGGTCGAGGCGCTGCGGGCAGGCGCCGACGCGGTGCTGTGCGCGTCGATCTTCCACTACAACCGGCACACCGTCGCACAAGCCAAGGATTATCTGGCGGCGGCGGGCATCCCGGTGCGCATCGACTGAGCAGCGTTGCCGGCGGAGCACTGGGGAGCAGTCAACAATCGGAGCGGACATGACGAGCATCGGCAAGGGCGTGAGCGGTAGCGATGTCTTGGAGCGTTTGCGCGAGCTGCCGGGCGGGAGCGAGCTGCTCGCGGCGGCGGAGGATCACGGCGGAGATGTCGAGCTGGTCGGCGGCGCCGTTCGCGACATCATGATTGGCAGCGTGCCCCGCGAGCTGGACGTGGCGGTGGAGGGGGACGTGCGCGCATTCGTCGAGGGCTTGGCCGGCCGCGTCGGCGGTGTCGCGAGTGTTGCAATCGGGCTGTCCCCCGCGCGCGCGGGGGGCATCGGCGAAATGGAGGCTCCGAAAGGGGGAGACGAAGCAGGCGGCGAGGGCGAGGAGGAGGGCGAGGGCGAGGGTCGGGAGGTCGGGCCGCTGGTGCTGACCTACCACGACCGCTTTCACACCGCGGTCCTGCGCTGGCCCGGAGGCGAGATCGACATCGCCATGCGCCGCCAAGAGACGTATGCGACCGCCGGCGCCCTGCCCGAGGTCGCCCCTGGCAGCGCGCAGCAGGATCTCGAGCGACGCGACTTCACAGTCAACGCAATCGCGGTGACGCTGGCCGGGGAGCGGGCGGGACACGTGCGCTCGGTGGCGGGCGCACTGGAGGATCTCGCCGCGCGCCGCCTGCGGGTGCTGCACGATGCAAGCTTCAACGATGACCCGACACGGATCCTGCGACTCGTGCGCTACGCCGCACGCCTGGGCTTCGAGATCGATCCGCACACAGCCGAGTTGTTGACGGCGGCGATCGCCGGCGGCGCCTTGCGGACGCTCTCCGCCCAGCGCCTCGGCGCGGAGCTGCGTCTGGCCCTGGGCGAACCCGCGCCGCTCGCGCCGCTTGCGGAGCTCGAGCGCCTCGGCGTGCTGCGCGCATGGCTGCCGGGCGTGAGCTTCGACGAGGCTCTGGCGCGCGCAGCGCTCCGGGTCCTGCCCGAGGACGGCTCAGTGCGTCTACTGCTCGCCACCTCGCTGCTGCTGGGCCTGTGCCACGAGCTCGACCGCGAGGAGACCGAGCCCGCGATGCGCGGCTTTCTCTACGACCTCGAGCTGCCGGCGGGCGAGGGCGATCGAGTGTTCGGCATGGCCGTCAGCGCCGTATTCACAAGCGACCACGTCGACAACGTGGAGATGCTCGCCGAGGTGCTGGAGCTGATGCTCGGCACGCCCGTGGAGTCGCTCGCGCTCGCCGCAGCGACATGCGAGCTGCGCGACGGTCCCGGCTCCTACGGCGCCCAGGTGATAGACGAATGGCTCAACCGGCGACGCCACGTAAGGTTGGAGCTCACCGGCGACGACCTGCTCGCGGCCGGCGTGCCGGAGGGTCCAGAGGTGGGCGCGCGCCTGGAGGAGTCCTACCGGCTGCTATTGGAAGAGCGGATCGAGCCCGGCCGCGAGAGCGAGCTGCGCGCGGCGCTCGAGGCGAGCGTATGAGCCGCCGTCACGCATGCCTGAGCTGGAGACTCTATCTGTGAGGAGAAATGCGCACAAGGGCTGTTGCCGATGAGTGTCGTGCGAACGGGGCAGCTCGGGACCGAGCTCTTCCAGTTGCCAGGAGGCGGCCTTGCCATGTTCACCGGACGCGCTCGAGGAAACATGTCCAGCGTCGGCGGTGAGCTGCCAGAGCACGGGCTCGAGGCTCGCGAGCGCCTGCGCGAGACGCTCGGCGTACGGCGCTTGGTGCGTGGCTATCAGGTTCACGGCACCATCGTGGGCAGGGTCTTCGCGGACGGCGCCCGAGCGGGCCTCGGCGGCGACGAGCGCCAGGGTCCAGAGGATCTCCTCGAGCGCGAGGACTCCACCAATCAGCCGGCATTCCAGGCCGACGGTCATGCGATCGCGGCGCGAGGCTTGGCGGCGATGGTGCTCGCCGCGGACTGCCTCCCGGTCGTGCTGGGCGCGCGGGGCGCCGTGGCAGCGCTTCACGCCGGCTGGCGCGGGCTCGCCGCCGGTGTGCTGGAGGAGGGGTTGCGAGCCCTGCGCGAGGTCGGCGGGCAGGGAGACGCGATGGCGGTGGTCGGGCCGTGCGCCGGCGCCTGTTGCTATGAGGTCGGCGAGGAGGTCCACGCCGCCTTCGCCGGCGCCCACCGCGACGGTCGCCTGATCGACCTGCGCTCGATCGCCAAGGAAAGACTGCAGGAGGCCGGTGTGGCACAGGTGCTCGACGTCGAGGCCTGCACGATCTGCGATGAGCGCTACTTCTCCTATCGCCGTGAAGGACCCGACGCCGGTCGTCAAGCTGCGCTCGCATGGATCGCCCAATGAGCCGTAGACCTCTGACGCGAGCCGGCAGCTCCAGGCCTTCGGCGACGTGCACTTCAAATGGCTGTCGGTGCGAGGCTCGATCGTGCAGCTGATCCACGGCCTGCTGGTCGAGCGTGTGCGCGCCAACCTGGCCGCCGTGAGAGAGGAGATCGCGGTGGCGGCAAAGCGCGCCGGGCGCGACCCGCGCGAGGTCGAGATCCTCGCCGCCGGCAAGTACGTCCCGATCGAGGAGCTTCCGGTGCTGGCCGAGGCGGGTGTCACGCTTGTCGGCGAGAATCGCGCCCAGGATCTGGAGAGGAAGCTCGTCGCCCACGGAGACCTCTTCGCATGGGACTTCATTGGGGCGCTGCAAAGCAAACACGTACGCGCGATCGTCGGGCACGTGCGTCTGATCCACTCGCTGGCCAGCGACTCCGCCATGCGCGAGCTCGAACGCCACGCGGACCGGGCTCGGCCGGGGCTTCGCGTGCTCCTCGAGGTCAATCTCGCCCGTGATCCGGCGAAGGAAGGGATAGCCTCCGAGCAACTGGAGAGCTTCATCGCACGCTCGCCCTTCCCGGTCGCGGGCCTGATGACGATGCCGCCGCAGGCCGATGACCCTGAGGAGAGCCGCTACTGGTTTCGCGCATTGCGTGACTTGGCCGACGAGCACCGTCTGGATGAACTGTCGATGGGCACCACGCAGGACTTCGCCGTGGCCGTCGAAGAGGGCGCCACAATCGTGCGAATCGGCACACGGTTGTACTCTTAGTGCTCGAGGAAAACGGGTCCCAAGCATTCGGCCTGCCAAGATCGGAATCATCCGCACTAGCAGGGAAAAGCCCGTTCTCCACGAAAACGCCCTCTAGCAATGGCATTTCGCGACTCATGGCACCGTGCTCTCGTGTACTTCGGCTTGGCCGAGGAGTATCACGACGACTACGAGGAGCCCCCGCACGAGGAGGAGATAGCCGACCGCTATCGCGACCGCCCCAACGTGCGTCGCCTCTCGCCGCGCCGTCGCCGCGACGAGTTCGACGAGATCTTCGCCGATGACGAACCGCGCGGACGACCGACCACGGCGCTGCGCCCTGTCGGTCGCGGCAACGGCGACGTGCGCGTGCACCTCGTCATCCCCAAGTCCTTCAACGACGCCCAGCAGATCGCCGACAAGTTCAAGGACTCGATCCCGGTCATCCTGAATCTGCAGGGCGCCGACACCGACCTCTCCAAGCGCCTGATCGACTTCGCCAGCGGCCTGACGTACGCGCTCGACGGCGGCATGCAGCGGATCGCAGACAAGGTCTTCATGCTCACCCCGCGCAACGTCGAGATCTCGGCGGAGGAGCGGGCACGGTTGATTGAAAAGGGTTTCTTCAACCAGTCCTGACGCGAGATGTCCGGCCGCCTCGCGGCGTCCCCCGTTCGCTTATGTGCATGAGCAGACCGCGCGAAACCGCCTGCCCTGCCTGCGCCCCGAAGGGCATGCCCCGAAAGGGCATGCCCGCATGGGTACGTCCCTGCGAGACCTGGACCTCTCACGTCAGGGACCCTTGATGGCCGTGCGGGCCGGTAGCCTGACTGCCCTATGAATATTGGTCTTATTGGTTGCGGGAACATGGCGCGCGCGATGGCGCGCGGCTGGGGCCGGGCGCTGCTGTGCTTCGACCCCGTGGCCGAGCGTGCGCAGGCGCTGGCGCAAGAGACGGGGGGAGAGGCGCTCGGCTCGAACGCCGAGGTGGCCGCGCGCGCCGATCTGGTCGTGCTCTGCCACAAGCCGGCGCAGCTCGAGAAGATCGCCGCGGAGATCGCGCCCACCGCGAAGGCCGTCGCCTCGATCCTGGCTGCCACACCGCTCGAGAAGCTGAAGGGCGCCTACCCTGGCATCCCGGTGTATCGCTTCCTGCCCTCGCTCCCGGCGGAAGTCCGTGGCGGCGCGATCGTGCAGGCCGGTGACCCCAAAAGTGAGCCTGGGCTCACCGGTGCGCCAATCGACGCAGAGGTGCGCGAGCTGTTCGCCGAGCTCGGCACGCTGGTCGTGCTGGACGACTCGCTCGTGGACGTCGCGATGGGCCTGATGTCCTGCGCCCCGGCCTACGTCGCGCTGGTGGCCGAGGCACAGGTCGACGCGGGTACGCGTCGCGGGATACCGCCCGCCCAAGCCTCGGTGCTCGTCACCGCGACACTGGCCGGCACGGCCGAGCTGCTTCGCCGGCGCGACTACGACACCCTGGCGGTCCGTCGCGAGGTCACCTCGCCCGGGGGCGTCACCGCGCGTGGACTGGCCGCGCTGGAGCGCGGCGGCCTGCGCGCCGCATTTGACGCTGCGCTGGATGCGGTGCTCGGGGAGCAGCGGTGACCATCCTGCTCGCAAGCGTGCGCACCGAAATCGCCGACTATCTCTCGACGCTGATCTACGTCTACACGCTGCTGATCATCCTCTACATCGTGACGCAGCTCTTGTTCGCCTTCGGCGTGCGCCCGCCTTACTCGCGCGCAAGCGACGCCGTGCTGAGTTTCCTGCGTGACGTGTGCGATCCATACCTGCGCATCTTCAGGCGCATCATCCCGATGGCCGGCGCGTTCGACTTCAGTCCGATCGTGGCGATCATCGTGCTGTCGCTGGTGGGCAACCTGCTCGTCAGCCTGATCCACGGTTGAGCCAAGTGGCCAAACGCCCGGCCCGCTTTCCCGCTCGTGCCCTTCAGGGTGCGCCCTCCCAGGCGCGCCCCTCCGGGCACGCTTGCCAGGCTGCCCTGCCCTGGCTGTGGGCCATTTTGGTGATGGCGCTCGTGGTCGCGCTCGATCAGCTCTCAAAGGCCGGCGTGCGCAAATCGATCGTTCCCGGCGAAACGCGCAGCGTGCTGCCGGGCATACAGCTCGTCGACACCCGCAACCAGGGCGTGGCCTTCGGTTTTCTGCCAGGTCGTCATGTCGTGGTGACCTTGCTCGTCGGCGCTGCGCTGCTGGTGCTGCTCGTCTACTTCGCACGCCACCGCGACAAGCCTCTGATCTGGCTCCCTACGGGGATGCTGCTCGGCGGGGCGCTCGGCAACATAATCGACCGGCTGCGGGTAGGCTCGGTGACCGACTTCGTCAAGCTCCCACTCGGCTGGCCGCCGTTCAACCTCGCCGACGCCAGCATCACGCTCGGGGTGCTGTTGTTGCTGATCGTCGTCGAGAAGCGGGAATGAGGTCTGCACCCGCGAAAAACCCGATGACGCCCTGTCGAAATCGTGAGGAGTCGCGAGCCACGCCGTGCTCGCTCTCCGCCGGAAGGCATCTGTGACCCCGCAACTCGAGATCGCCTGGGAAGACGAGCATCTGCTGGTCGTCGACAAGCCTGCCGGCCTTGTCGTGCACCCGGCTCGAGGGCACCGTGAGGGCACGCTCTCCCAACTTCTCACGGAGACGGTCGGCGGCTTGGCCGGCGGCGACCCCGATCGTCCCGGAATCGTGCACCGCCTGGATCGTGACACCTCGGGGTTGCTCGTGGTGGCCCGCAGCGATGAGGCGCATCGGCTGCTGCAAGAGGCGCTGCGCAAACGCCTGATCGAGCGCGAATATCTGGCGCTCGTGGAGGGATTGCCGCCCGCGCGCAGTGGCACGATCGAGGCGCCGATCGGGCGCCACCCACGGATTCGCACGCGCATGGCCGTCGGCGGCACGGCAAGTCGCGAAGCACGCACCCACTTCACGCTCGAGCGCTCGCTGCCCGACGTCTCGCTGCTGCGTCTGCGCCTGGACACGGGCCGCACCCACCAGATCCGCGTTCACCTGCAGGCGATCGGGCACCCGGTGTGCGGCGATCCCGAATACGGCACGGGTGGGCGGGATCCTAGTCTCGGCTTGACGCGACAGTTCCTACACGCCACGCGCCTCGCTTTCCCGCACCCGATCACCGGGGAGCAGGTCGAGGTCGACTCTCCGTTGCCTGAGGATTTGCGCGAAGCGCTCGAGCGGGCCGAAGCGGGCACCGGGCGGTAGACTGAGCGGTTGTATCCAATCTCAATGCCGTGCGACTGCGCAACGCGGCCCTGCCCGAACCACGTGCCCCTAGCGTGCTCGGGTCCGCGACGCACCGCCCGGATCCAAAGCAAGATCAAATAAGGGAGCACCCGTGAGTCAAGTTGGAATCGCGGACCTGCTGGAGGCCGGAGTCCACTTCGGTCATCAGACACGCCGCTGGAACCCCAAGATGCGCCGCTTCATCCATGGTGAGCGCAACGGCATCTACATCATCGACCTGCTGAAGACGGCAACGCTTTTGCAGCAGGCACAGGAAGTCGCCGCCCAGATCGCTCATCGCGGCGGCACGGTGCTGTTTGTCGGCACCAAGAAGCAGGCCCGCGACGCGATCAAGGAGGTCGCCGAGGCGGCCGACATGCCCTACGTCAACCACCGCTGGCTGGGCGGCCTGTTGACCAACTTTCAGACGATCAACCAGCGCATCCGCCGTCTGCACGACCTCGAACGCTATGAGACCGAGGGGCAGCTCGCCCTGTTGCCGACACGCGAGCGCATGGCCGCCCAGGCCGACCTGGCCAAGCTGCGAGCCAATCTGGGTGGCGTCAAGAACATGCAGCGCACTCCCAATGCGCTGTTCGTGATCGACCTGAAGACCGA
>DATCEK010000084.1:0-6460 GCA_036510155.1 Solirubrobacteraceae bacterium
CCGCCACCGGCTCGGCGCTGATTTCGATGGGCGAGACGCGCGTCATCTGCACAGCCTCCGCGCAGGAGGGTGTGCCGCGCTGGATGGCCGGCAAGGGCCGCGGTTGGCTGACGGCCGAGTACGGGATGCTGCCCGCCTCCACCGGCGATCGCAAGGCGCGCGACATCTCCAAGGGCCGCCTCGACGGACGTTCGGTTGAGATTCAGCGCCTGATCGGGCGCTCGCTGCGCGTCGTCATCGACCTGAACGCACTCGGCGAACGCACAATCTACCTCGACTGTGACGTGCTGCAGGCAGACGGGGGCACCCGCTGCGCCTCGATCACCGGCGCCTACGTCGCTCTCGCGCTTGCTTGCAAGCGGCTGCTGAGCAAGGAGCGCATCGAGCGCTCGCCGCTCACCGGTTCGATCGCCGCCGTCTCCTGCGGGGTCGTGGGCGGAATCTCGCTGCTCGATCTCGACTATGGCGAGGACTCAAACGCCGAGGTCGACGCCAACGTCGTCATGACTGGCGAAGGCGGCCTGGTCGAGGTGCAGGCGACCGCCGAGCGCACGCCGCTCTCTCGCGCATCGCTCGACGAGCTGTTGGCGCTTGCTGCCGATGGGATCGAGCAGCTGCGCGGCGTGCAACAGCAGGTGCTCGACGCCGTCTGAGGCGAGCGTGGCCGGCCGGCACAGCGATCCCACGGGGAAGGCGGCAGACGCGCTCGCTATGCCCAGGCTGCTGCTCTCCACTCGCAACGAGCACAAGCGCCGCGAGTTCGCGCGCCTGCTCGGTGGCTCGCAGGTGGACGCCCTACCCGACGATGTCCTCTTGCCGCCGGAGGATGGCGATACCTTCGAGGCCAACGCGCTCGGCAAGGCGCGCACCGCCGCCAAGGCTACCGGCAGGGTCAGTATCGCTGATGACTCCGGCATCGAAGCGCAGGCGCTCGGCGGTGCCCCGGGGGTGCGCTCAGCGCGCTACGCGGGAGAGGACGCAAGCGACGAGCAGAACCTCGCCAAGCTTCTGCGTGAGGCGCCCGCCGGCAGTCCTCTCGCCTACGTGTGCGCGCTCGCCTACGTCGACCCTGGCGGTATCGAGCGCGTGTTCGAAGGGCGTTGCACAGGCCGGCTGGCCGAGCATCCCCGCGGGGAGGGGGGCTTTGGCTATGACCCGGCGTTTCTGCCGGACGACGAGCCAGGCGGGTTGACGATGGCCGAGCTGAGCGACGAGCGCAAGGACGAGATCAGCCACCGTGGACGCGCACTGCGCGCACTGCGGCAGTGGCTCACCATGAGTTGATCGCCGTCCGGATGCTTCGACCCGAGGTCCGGCTGACCGGGTTCAAAACAGGTTGATTGCGGCGGAAGCTGCCACCGCAACGCTCAGCGCCGCGTAGCCGGTGTAGTCGGAGAGCAGCAGCAACACCGCCGTCACCAGCGCCACGAGCACGGTCACGATCCAGGAGACACGGGCCAAGTCCATCGCGCAACGTATTCTTACCGGTCGTGCCCCCGTCTGCTCGTTCACCCGCTGAAAGCGCCCGTCTCGGGGATCGGATGCCGAGCCCAGGCGAGGGGTCCAACCATTTCGGGGACAGGCTCGCTGCACTTGTCGCGCAACGCGAGTCGCAGATCGTGCTCGGCCTCGACCCCGATCCGATGGGCCTGTGGCCAACCGCGGTCGAGCGCGTTCGTGAGGACACCGAGGTCACGCCGGTGCAGCGCGCCGGAATGGCGATGCTGAACCACTGTCGGGCGCTGATCGATGCGGTCGGCGATGCCTGTGTCGCGGTCAAGCCGCAACTGGCTCGCTTCGAGGTGTTGGGAGACGTGGGGTGGACGCTGCTGGCCGCGGTTGTGAGTCACGCCCAAGCGCAGGGTTTGCTCGTGATCGCCGACGGTAAGCGCGGCGACATCGACGTCAGCGCAGGCGCCTATGCGCGGGCGCTGCTGGGGGCGAGCGACACCCCCTTCGGCAGCGTCGAAGGGCTGGGCGCCGACCTCGTGACTGTCAACCCGCTGATGGGCTCGGACACACTCGCGCCATTCATCTCCACCGCGCGGTCGGCGGCAGCCCTCAACGGCAACCCGGCCGGCGTGCTCGTGCTGGTACGCACCTCAAATCCCGGCGCCGCCGACATCGAGGATCTCGAGCTTGCCGGCGGAGAGCGTGTCTGGGAGCGGATCGCGATGCTCGTCGAGCAGCTGGGAAGCGACGGTGTCGGCGAGGCCGGTATCAGCGACGTGGGAGCTGTCGTCGGGGCCACCGTGCCCGAGCACCTCGCGCGTGCGCGCGAGCTGATGCCTCACGCCGTGTTCCTGCTGCCGGGAGTCGGTGCCCAGGGCGGTCGCGTCGAGGACCTGGCGCCGGCCTTTGTCCCCGGTCGCGCCGCCGGCCTTGTCAGCGCCTCACGCTCGATTGTCGATGCATATCGCAGTAGGGGAGATGATCCTGCTGGGGCGGCACGCGCGGAGGCTGAGCGACTGCGCGAGCAGGCATGGGCGCTCTCGGGCTCATAGCGAGCGAGATCGTCCGAGGGACGCGAACCGCGTCGTGAGCAGACGCCCGCGACGCAGGAATTTATCCAGGTTTTCTACTTTGTCGTGGTTCGTCCGCTAGCCTCTGGAGGGCGTGTGGGCGGCCGGCCGGTCACCCTCCCGCGAGAAGGCGGATGAAGAGCACCATATGATCATCACGGTCACGCTCAACGCGGCAATCGACAAGTCGCTGTCAGTGCCCAACTTCCGTCTCGGACGGCGCCACCGTACCGTCGAGCAGCGCACGATGGCCGGCGGCAAGGGCGTCAACATCGCGCGCGCCCTGAAGGCGCTCGGACAGCCCGTGATCGCAACCGGTTTTGCCGGCGGCGCGACCGGCACGCACATCGTCGAGCAGCTCACCGAGGAGGCGATCCTCAACGACTTCGTGCGCATTCGCGACGAGTCGCGCACCAATACTTCCGTGCTCGACCCGACCAACGGCGAGCAGACAGAGGTCAACGAACGCGGTCCCGCCGTCTCAGAGCAGGAGGTCGAGCTGTTTCGCGACAAGCTGCTCTACCTCGCGCGCGGCGCAGCGATCGTGGTTCTGGCCGGATCTCTGCCAAGGGGCGTCTCTTCAGAGATCTATGCCGAGTTGATCCGCGATCTACAGAAAGTGGGCGTCACAACGGTGATCGACACCGACGGCGACGCACTGCTGCACGCGGTACGCGCCGAGCCCGACGTCGTCTCTCCGAACATCCTCGAGGCCGAGGAGCTGGTCGGCCACGAGTTCGCCTCCGAGGAGGAAAGGCTGCTCGCGGTGCGCGAGATCGTCGCATTGGGACCACACGAGGCGATCATGACGATGGGCGACGGCTGTGTCGCCGATGTGCTCGTCGAAGGGAAATCGTGCCTGCGTCGTGCCCAGACCGCGCCACGCGAGCCGGTTGCCAAGCGTGGCTCGGGCGACGCATTCCTCGCCGGCTATGTGGCCGCCCGCTACGAGGGTCGCGCGCCCGACCAGTGCCTGCGCTTCGGCGTCGCTTGCGGCGCGGAGTCGACGGGACGGCTTGGCGCCGGGCTGATCGATCCCAAGGAGGCCCGGCGCCTGCTCGGCGAGGTCGAGGTTGGGGCGGTGGAGCTACCTGCGGAGGTCTCCTGAGCGCCGATGGCAGTGCCTGTCGTCGTGCTCAGATGGGCGACTTATCCGCCGGCCACGTCTCTTCGTAGAAACACGAGATACGCCGCGAACAAAGATGGCACGGCGTACAACGCCGAAACCCATAGCGAATGCAACACGGGCGCCCAGTCGGTTGGGGTGCGCAGCAGGCCGTGCCAGTTCTCGAACTGTTCTGTGAGCAGGTAGGGCTTGATGCCTTCAAGGCCCGGTATACCGGCGATTATGTAAAGCAGGATCACGATGCCGACGGCGCCGACGACCGAAGCGGTGCTGTTGCGCGTGGTGGTCGACAGCAGCACTCCGATGCTGGCGACCGCGAACAGGGGGATCAGATAGCAGGCGTTGGCGGTGACCACGAGCAGGAGGCCTTCGGAGGCCGAGACAGTGCTGCCGGAGAACGTCGTGATCGAGTGGAATCCCCACGAGGCGATGCCGCCGACGGTCGCGACCGCGGCAGACAGGAACACCGCGCTCGTGGCGTAGGTGATTGCGGTCAAGGCCTTGGCGGCGAACACCTGGCCGCGGTCGACCGAGCGCGTGAGGATCGTCTTGAGTGTCCCGTTGCCGTCCTCGGCGGCGACCACGTCGCCGGCCACCAGCGATGCGATCAGAGGCAGGAAGAAGACCGACTCGAACAGCAGCATGAGCACCGGCGTCGCCAAGCCCGACTGTGTGATCTGGCCGGCGAAGATGCTGTCGCCGCCACCATGGCGGGTGTGCACGTTCTGCACGATCACGAAGATAAGAGGCAGAATCACGGCGAGGCCAAAGCCCATATAGGTGCGCTTCTGGGCGCGCAGCTTGCGCACCTCCCAGCGGTAAACGGTGAGGGTGGAGGGCCGCCGGGCGCTCGTGGCCGCAGCGGGCGCTGGTAGGGGAGGAGAGGCGGCGACGCTGCTCATCGGGGTGCTTTCGCGAATCGGGGGCGCGCGCCGCCATGCAAAGCTGCGAACGACCGAAGTCTCATGGCGCTCCCGCCAGGGAGTCGGCGGCCGGGGGCGTGCCGCTCGGGGCCGGCGTGGCTCCATTGCTCTCGGTCAAACGGAAGAACAGGTCCTCGAGCGTGGCCAGCTCCGGGGTCAGCGCGAGGATGCCGATGTCGGCCTGCCCCAAGGCGATCGAGAGCGGGCCGACGTCGCTCTCCTGCGCCTGGAAGCCGATCCCGTGGGGACCGGCCGCGGCGTGCTCGACGCCGTGTTGCGCGCTGACCACTCCCAGGGCGCGCGAGTCCTCGGTTGTGCGCAGGCGATACCCGGCCCCGCCTTGGCGACGCAAATCGGCCAAAGCACCCTCGTAGACGACTTTGCCGCGGTCCACGATCGCGACGCGGTCGCAAAGTTCCTGGACCTCGGGCAGCTGGTGGCTCGACAGAAGGACGGTGATGCCTTCCTCGGCCAAGCGCCTGATCAAGGCTCGCATGTCGCGCATCCCGGCCGGGTCCAGGCCGGTGGCGGGCTCATCGAGGATGAGCAGACGCGGCCGGCGCAACAGCGCCGCGGCGATCCCGAGGCGCTGGCGCATGCCGTGGGAGTAGCCGCCCACCTTGTGCTTGCCGCGCGCGGTGAGCTCGACGACCCCCAGGACATCCTCGATGCGGTCCGATGCCCCGTCCCCGTCCAAGGCGGCCAGCAATTCGAGGTTGCGGCGCCCGGTCATGTAGGGGTAGAAGCGTGGCGCCTCGACGAACCCGGCGACGCCCTGCAGGGCGCGTGCGCCCTCGCGCATGGGGTCGCGCCCGAACAGCTCCACGACCCCCTCGGAGGGCGTGATCAAACCCAAGGCCATGCGCAACGTTGTGGTCTTGCCCGCGCCGTTGGGGCCGAGGAAGCCATACACGTCGCCGGCTTGGACGTTCAGGTCGATATGGTCGACCGCCAGGACCTCCTTGTAGCGCTTGACGAGCCCTCTCGCCTTGACCGGGGGCGCCTGGTCGTCCTTGGCTGCGTCTTCAGTCGCTCGTGTGCTCAAAGCACACCACGCGGGGTGGGCGGGACGTCATTCATTGCTTGGAACGACGATCCATCCGCCATGGAGCTTTCGGTCAAAGGCCCCGCGCGAACGCCTCGATCGACGCCGGCGTGACCGAACCGGCGAGCAGGTAGCGCACTCCGGCACGCTCGAAAGTGAGCAAGGTTCCGAGCGGAGTGGGCAGCTCCGAGGCGCTGGTGCCGTTGACGTTGACCTTGGGCAGGCTTTCGAGCTGGGATTCCATCGATTCCTTGGAGCCCGCCTTGACCGGGCTTTCCAAGAGGGCGATTCCGCCGAGACCTTCGCCGTGGGTGCTCAGCTTCGGCTTTTCGCTGCCGCCGGAGTTTGGCGCGCCCGAGCTGGGCTTGGCGGGAAGCGTGACTTCCTGGATCTTGGCGTTGGCGGGCGGGGTGAAGTCGAGCGTGGAGGCGGCTACGGGCCCGTAGGAGACTTCGGTGGCGGCGAGTTCGATCGTGGGCGCGGGGCTCGTGGTCGAGTAGATCGCGGCCCGCAGTGGGATGCCGTGCACGGCATCCCAGGAGAGCTCGGCGCCGGCGAGGAGGCCACCGTTCTCGCGCGGGGAGACCCTCACGGTGTAGGCGGCCTGTCCCGCGACGTCGGCGGGTGTGGCGGGGGAGATATTTGCGTGCTTGGCCGCCTTCGCGAGGCCTTCTTCGATTTCGCCGACCGTGGGTGTTACACGCGGGGGCGTGCCGGTCGGGGAAGCGGGGCCGCTCGCGGAGCCGTTGGCGCCGGACTGGGGGGAGTCGCCCGCGGTCTGTTCGGGGGTTGGGACGTAGCGGTAGAGCGTGTTTGTCGAGGCGTCATATATGGACGCTGTCTT
>DATCEK010000085.1:0-11509 GCA_036510155.1 Solirubrobacteraceae bacterium
CAGAGCGCTGGACCCCACCGGGCGAGGCAGAGCACGCTGGGCAATGAGATGGAAGCCCGCACTAAACGCATTCGCGATAGCGTTCGAAGGAAGAATCAACTAAAACCACCAAGCACATCCACCGTTAATCTGACACTCCCCCCGTCCGGTGCGATTCACATCGGACGGCCGCGGGTATGCAGCCACCAAGATGAGCAAGCGGGCACGATGGACTTCCTCAAAGAGGCGCTGAGCGGCCGCAACCGCTTCGTGCTGGTCGGCCTCGGCCCGGTGTTCTGGCTGATGATCTCCGAGATATTCCCGCTGAAGGTCCGCAGCCCCGCGATGAGCCTCTCCACCGTCGGCAACTGGAGCGCCAACTTCCTTGTCTCCTCGTTCTTCCTCACGCTCGTCGGGGCGATCAGCCGCGAGGGCACCTTCTGGCTCTACGCCGGCTTCGGCGTGCTCGCCCTCATCTTCTTCCTCGCCAGAGTGCCCGAGACCAGGGGCCGCTCCCTGGAGGAGATCGCAAGCGACCTCGGAGCAGACCAACAGCAGCACGGTAACGAGACCGTGCCCGCCCACTGACATGCGAGCCTATCCCGACGTGCAGCGATGACCGTGGCGATCCTCGATGTCGACGGGACACTCGTCGACACCAACTACCAGCACGCGCTTGCCTGGTATCGCGCGTTCCGCGACCACGAGATCATCCTCCCGATCTGGCGCCTTCACCGGCACATCGGCATGGGCGGCGACCAGCTAGTCGAGAAGGTCACCGACGCTGACGTGGAGCACAGGCTCGGCGATCAGATCCGCTCACGCGAGAGCGAGCGCTACAGCGAAATGATCGGCGAAGTCGAAGCCGTCAGCCAAGCCAGCGAGCTACTCAGCGACCTACGCGACCGCGGCCACACGGTCATCCTCGCAAGCTCCGCCAAGAAGCCCGAGATCGAGCACTACATCGACCTGCTCGGCGCGCGCCAGCTCGCCGACGGATGGACGAGCGCCACCGACGTGCAAGCGACCAAGCCCCAGCCCGACCTCGTGAACGCTGCCCTGGAATGCGCGGACGCGCAACCGGAGCAGGCGGTGATGATCGGCGACACGCCCTGGGACGTCCAAGCAGCCCAGCGCGCTGGCGTGCAAACGCTCGCGGTGATGACCGGCGGCTTCTCAAAAGAAGAGTTGTGCGAAGCAGGCGCCATCGATGTCTACGAGTCGGTTGCTGAGCTGCGCTCCTCACTCGAGGAGACAGTCCTGCGGGGCAAGCCATCCAGATCGTGAGCATCTCGCTCACTGGCGCACGCGAACGGTTCAGGCACTGTCGCTGGCATCCGCGAGCAACTCCAGTACCGCCTTCTCGACGCGAGCACGGACTCTCGCTTTGCCAAGATCCGGGCCAGCGCGACCGATTGCCTCAGCGATCGTCACCCCGGCCAGAAAACGGTCGATCACCCTAGGGTCCACATATGACGCACGACACACCGCGGGCGTATTACCCAAATACGCGGCAACCGTCTTGATCGCCTGTTTGACCTCCCGCTCACGCGCGGCTTTTCCTTTCACCTCCTCTGCGCCTGCCAGCGCGACTGCGGCGAGCACCGTCGCGTTCCAGGTACGAAAGTCCTTGGCGGTGAACTCCCCGCCCAAGCACTGCTTCAGGTAGGCGTTCACCTCCTCGGCGGTCAGGTCCCTCCAGCCGTTGCTCGCGCGGTAGGCCAGCAGCTGCGAGCCGGTGCGCCGCCGCTTGAGGGCCCCGACCATCACCAGCGCCTCGGGGTCAGCGATCGCCTGCACCCGCCGCTGCCCAGACTTCGCCGGGAAATCGAAGATCACCTCACGCTCCTCGACGGTCACGTGCTCGCGCAGCATCGTTGTCAACCCATAGGACTCGTTGCGCTCCGCGTAGTCCTCAGAGCCAATGCGGAAGAACCCCAGATCAAGCAGCCGCACCGCCAACGCCAGCACCCGCTGCTCGGTCAACTGCCCAACCGCGACCTGCCGCTCGCCGTTGGGGAGCCGCAGGTCGCGAGCCACACGACGACGCAGCCGTGGTAGCGCCGCACTGAAGGCGATCATCGAGTCGAACTTGCGTCGGTCGCGGTGAGCCCGCCAACGCTCGTGGTAGAGGTACTGCTTGCGGCCCGCGGCGTCGACCCCAGTGGCTTGCAGGTGTCCAAGCGGGTCCATGCACACCCACACCTCCCGCCACGCCGGGGGGATCACGAGCTCCGCGATCCGCTCCAGCACCTCGGGATCGTCGACACGCCCTCCGTCGGGGTCGAGGTACTCAAAGCCGCGGCCGCGTCGCCGGCGCACAATGCCCGGCGCCGCACAGTTACTACGCCTCAAGCGTGCGATCTCACCCCTCCAAGCATCATCCCGGCCATACCCGGTGCCCTATGAATACAACCACCCAAGCAGCGGGCCGCCCCAGCTCGACATGGTTCACGCCGGCACGATCGGGTAGCTCTCAAAGGCAGCCTCGATCGTCTCGATCCGGGCGCGTAGGAAAGGAATAGTGAAATGGCCCACGACGCGCTATGGCGAATCGCGATGCGGCTCCTGCACCCAGCCAAACCCACGAGCTTGCACCTCGAGCTGATGAGCAACGAGGACCTCGACCACTGGCTCGAGGAACGCCACTTGGCCTGACCCACCGCACCAGTCGGCCTTCCGCCCAACCGTGGCGCTTCCCCGCCGGTTGCATCCGGCCGCGATGGGGTAAGCGACTACCGAAACAGTCAGCAACCGGAGGCCCGCCATGTCAGCAACAAAGAGCAGCAACGGCATTCTCGCCGAGGACGCCCGTGAGGAGCGCGAGCGGATCGTGGAGATGCTCACCAAGGCGTACTGGATGGAGATCGAGACCGTGATGAGCTATCTCGCCAATTCGGTGAACCCCGACGGCGTGCGCGCCCAGGAGATCATCAAGTCCCTGCGCGAGGACATCCAAGAGGAGCTCGGGCACGCCACCCAGTTCGCCCGCCGCATCAAGGAGCTCTATGGGATCGTTCCCGGCTCGATGGACTTCGAGGCCGAACAGTCCTACCTGCAGCCGCCCGAGCATCAAACGGACATCGTGCATGTCATCAAAGGCGTGATCGAGGCAGAGACCGGCGCCATCGACTTCTACAACGAGATCATCGAGGCGACCGAGGAGACCGATCCCGTCACCAACGACATGGTGATCGCGGTCCTCCACGACGAGGAGGGCCACCGCCGCCTGTTCGAGGGATTCCTGCGCGAGTACCAAGACCAGTCGTGAGCAGCACGACTGCCACTGGCCTGGCCACCACAGAGGAGAGCGCCCAGGCACAGCCACGATACGCCCTGAGCTTCACCTTCGACGATGGCCCCGACGAGACGTGGACGCCGCGCATGCTTGAGCAGCTCGCCCGCTGCGAAGTCACGGCGACGTTCTTCATGGTTGGCGAACGAGTACGCGCCCACCCCGACCTCGCCCGCACAGTGCTGGCCGCCGGCCACGAGATCCAGCTGCACTGTGACCGCCACATCCGCCACACCGAGCTCACCGAAGCAGAGCTACAGCTCGACACCGAAATGGCGCTTGACACCCTAGCCACAGTGGACGTGCGCCCGCAGCTCTGGCGGGCACCGTGGGGAATCTGCACCGACGCGAGCGTTCAAGTAGCCACACAGGTCGGCCTGCAGCTCGTGAGCTGGTCGATCGACACGCACGACTGGCGCGGCGATCATCCACAGCACATGCTCGCCGACGCCCAAGGCCAGCTCGCCGACGGCGGGGCAGTGTTGATGCACGACGCAATCGGGCCCGGAGCACTACGTGCCGGCTGCCAGAACACCATTGCGCTGCTACCAGCGCTCGCCGCTGCCGCCCGCGCCGACGGTCTCGCGCTCGCCCCGATGCAACACCCAGCGATCAGCCCGCCAGCGATCGAGGTGCCAGCGTGAGCGTCCAACAGCTACCCCCGCGAGCCTCCACCGCACGACTCAAGGACGCGCTCGCGCGCATCGCCCAACGCGCCGCCGAGCTCGATCGCCAACCACGGTTCCCCACAGAGAACTTCGCCGACCTTCTCGCCGCCGGTGCACTCACACCCCCGCCCGATGGACTGGCGGGCGAAGCGCGGCTCGTGCAGGCAGTGGCCGCCGCCGACGCCTCGACCGCGCGCATCCTCGACGGACACCTCAACGGCATCGAGCGGCTGACCCTCACCGCCCCCGAGCCGCTGCGCTCCACCGAGCTCACCCAGATACAGGAAGGCGAGCTGCTGCTGGGCGTATGGGGCGCAGACCCAGCCGCCGGCGAGGGGCCGCCCGCCCGGCTCGAGCACACCAACGGACAGCCGGTGCTGCGCGGCGTCAAGACCTTCTGCTCGGGCGCCGGCGGCGTTCAGCGCGCGCTCATCCTCGCCGCAGACCACGACGGCTCCCGCCGCCTCGTCTACCTCGACACCACCAGCAGCCAGATCAGCATCGACCGCGGCTGGTATCAAGCATCTGGGCTGCGCGCCTCAGAGAGCCACCGCGTCGAGTTCCACGACACGCCCATCCTCGCGGTCCTCGGCGGCCCCGGCGAGCTATCACGCGAGCCCTACTTCTCCCGCGACGGCATCCGCACCTCCGCCACCTGGGCCGGGCTCGCCGACAGCATCATGCGCGAGACCCTCAGCGCGCTCGACCCCGACCGAACCGACGCGGTACAAGCCCACATGCTCGGCAGGATGCGCGTCGCGCAAAGCACGATCGACCGCTGGCTCGCGCACACCACTCACAGCCTCAACCAGCCAGATGATCCGCGACCCGAGCTCGACCCGGCCGTGCTCGCCCTGGAATGCCGCATCGTCCTCACAGACGCCGCCCGACTGATCTCGACCCAAGCGGCACAGGTCTGCGGGTCACGGGCACTGATCGGCGCGAGCACCCTAGACCGCGCCCGCCGCGACCTCGACCTGTTCCTCCTGCAGCATCGGCTGGACCCCAAGATCGCAAAGCTCGGCACGCACACGCTCACCACGGAGGGAGCATGAGCGCCACCGCCGACCTCGCGCGCTTCGAGCGTCTCTACCAGCAAAGCCCCGACCCCTGGGGCTACCGCACCAGCAGCTACGAGCAAGAAAAGTACGCGGCGACGCTCGCAGCGCTGCCGAAGCAAACCCACGGCCTGGCCCTGGAGGTTGGCTGCTCGATCGGCGTGTTCACCGGCCAGCTCGCCGCGCGCTGCCAGCACGTCGTCGCGATTGACTTCTCCCTCAGCGCCCTGGAGCTCGCCCGCCGCAACCTGCAAAGTGTCAGCAACGTCGATCTGTTGCGCGCCAGCTTTCCCGAGGAAACCCCTCCTGGCTCATGGGATCTGATCGTCTGCTCAGAGGTCCTCTACTACCTGCAGCCGCCAGCGCTCGCGGACGCGATCGGCTGGATCAAGACACAGCTCAGCTTTGGTGCGAGCGTGCTCACTGTCAGCTGGCGCGGCATTGGGCGCGACGAGCCGCTGACCGGCGATGAGCTGCACGACCGGCTCGCTCGCGAGCTCGCCCGCTGGCACGCGCTCGACGCACGCCAAGAGCAGTACAGGCTCGACCGCTTCGACGGCCGATGAGCCCACGGCGGATCGTGATCGTCGGCGCCGGCCCCGCCGGCCTGGCAACCGCCCGCGCCTACCGCGAAGCAGGCGGCGCGGCAGAGGTCACGATGCTCGGCAAGGAGACCCTCATCCCCTATAGCCGGCCACCGCTGACCAAGGAGTTCCTGCGCGGCGAGCTCGACGCCAGCGAGCTACCCATCGAGGAGCCCAGCTGGTTTGACGAGCACGACATCCAGCTGCGCCTCGGCTACGAAGTCACTGCCATCGACCCCAGCACAGGTGCCGTTCACGCCGACGGATACGCGCTCAGAGCCGACGCGATCGTGCTCGCCACCGGTGCCGAACCATCCCGCCCCGACCTCCCCGGCCTGGACGACCCGCGGGTACAGACCATGCGCGAGCGACCCGACAGCGAACGTATCGCCTCACAAGCCAAGCCAGGCACCCATACCATCGTGCTCGGCACCGGCTTCATCGGCTGCGAGCTAGCCGCATCGCTCACGCAGCGCGGCGCCCAGGTGACACTCGTCGGCCAAGAACCAGCGCCGCAGCAGCAGCGCCTCGGCGCCGAGGCCGCCGAGCGCATTACACGTTGGCTAGCAGACCTCGGCGTGACGCTACACATGGGCGTGAAGGTCTCCGCCGTGCACAACGGCCGCATCGTCGCGCTCAACCACGGCGACCCAATCGAGGCCGACAACGTGGTGCTCGGCATGGGGGTTCAGCCCCGCAGCGAGCTAGCCGAGCAAGCTGGCCTTACGATCGTCAAGGGAGCGATCCTCACCGACGCGCAGATGCGCGCCCACGACCGGGTGCTCGCTGTCGGCGACGTCGCCTACGCCCACAACCGCAGCGCAGGACGACGACTGCGCGTAGAACACTGGGGCGACGCGCTCGGCCAAGGCGAGATCGCCGGGCGCGTACTCGCCGGCCAGAACACGCACTGGCAAGACGTGCCCGGCTTCTGGTCGACCATCGGCCATCACACCCTCAAGTACACAGCCTGGGGCGACGGCCACGACCAATGCAGACTCGACGAGCACCCCGACGGCGCGTTCACCGTGTGGTACTCGCACCACGACAAGCTCGTCGGTGCACTCACCTACGATCGCGACGAGGACTACGAACAAGCGCAACAGCTCATTGCCGCTGGGGGGAGCCCACCATGAACGAGCACCCGCTAGACCTCCACGGGATGCCGGCGGCCGTCGAGCTCGCACCGCCGCACCCAGACCTCCACGCAGTCGTCGTCATCCCGGCCCGCGACGAGGCCCCCCGGATCGCCGCCTGCCTGCACGCGCTCGCCAGCCAGCACGACATGCCCGCCAACAGCTACGAGGTAATCGCGATCCTCGACGGCTGCCGCGACAACACGCTCGGAGTCATCCAGCAGACCGCCCGGCTGCACGAGCAGCTCGCCATCCACACCGTGACCCTTCCGCATCCCCAAGGCGTCGGACGCGCCCGGCGCCTGGGCATGGACATCGCCTGCCGACGACTCATGAGCCTCGAGCGACCCGAGGGGCTGATCGCAAGCAGCGACGCCGACACGACCGTCGCCGGCGACTGGCTCTCGGCGCAACTTGTCCTCTCGCGGTCGGGCGCCGCTGCGATCGGAGGACTCATCGAGCTCGATCCCACAGAGCGAGACACGCTCGACCCGCACGCCCTCGCCGTGCGCGAACTGGGCGCCACCACGCGGCTCGCGCTAGCCGTCCGGCAGACCGCAGGCGGCGCGCTCGTTGAGCACCCGCACTTCTCCGGCGCATCGCTCGCGCTGACCGCCGCCGCGTATGAGAGCTGCGGCGGACTGCCAGTACGCGCAGCGCTCGAGGACGAGGCGCTGGCCCACGCGCTCACCAGGCAAGGCATCGCCATCCACCGCCCCCGCCACGTCCTGGTGAGGACCTCCGCTCGCACCGACGGGCGCGCTCCACGCGGCCTCGCGCAAGACCTGACGCGCGCAGACTGGCGAGCGCGGCGCTCCTACAACGCCAGCGAGTTCCCACTCGACCGTCTGCTCGCCGTCAAGCAGAATACCATCGCTCTCCTGCTGCCAGCCCGCGAAGTCGCACAAACGATCGACCCGATCGCTCGCACCGCCGCTCGGCTCAAAGACGCCGGTCTGCTCGACGAGGTGCTCGTCATCGACGCCGCCTCCCAGGACGAGACCGTCGCGATCGCCCGCCAAGCCGGGCTCCACGTCACCCAAGAGGATGAGCTGCTGGCAGACTACGGACCCTCACAAGGCAAGGGCGACGCGATGTGGCGAGGGCTCGCCGCCACCGGCAGCGAAATCGTCGCGTTCGCCGACACAGACACGGAGGACTTCCATGAGGGATTCCTCCTCGGGCTCCTCGGCCCGCTGCTCTGCGACCCCGACATACAGCTCGTCAAGGGCACCTTCCGTCGCCCGTTTCGCAACGGCGACACCGTGCTTGCCGAAGGCGGCGGGCGCGTCACCGAGCTGATGGCAAGGCCGCTGCTCAATCTCCATGCCCCGCAGCTCGCCGTGTTCGACCAGCCGCTCGCGGGGGAGACCGCCGGGCGCCGGGCGCTGCTCGAACAGATCCCGTTCGCCGCAGGCTACGGCGTCGAGATAGCAATGCTGATCGACAGCTGGCGAACCTGCGGCCTGGACGCGCTTGCCCAAGTCGACCTCGGGCAAAGGCAAAACCGCCACCAGCCACTGCGCGACCTCTCAGCGATGGCCTACGCCGTGCTTCTCGCTGCCCAAACCCGCTTCCTTGGCCCGGAGTTCGCCGACAGCAACGCCTGCAGCTCAATCATCCTGCCACCCACCAGCACCTCCGGCCTGATGGAGACACGCCACGTAACCCTCGAGGAACGCCCACCGCTCATCGAGCACCGTCAACGCACGAAGGCTCACGCATCGCAATGATCCTCGCCGCATCAACGACGCACATCATCGTCGGGATCGTCGGGATCGTGCTGGTGCTGGCCCTTCGCTTCATCCTCATCCGACGCGGCTAACCACACGGGTCGGCCAACCACGTTCAACGTGGTCGCCGACGGAGTTTTGCGGGTCCAGCACAAGGGTAGGAGGCAGAGCATGAGCGCCGAGAACGACATGACCCCGCGCTTTACCCACGCCGACCGAAAAGGAGCGCTATGAGCGAGACCGTCGCCGACCACCTGCTCAACCGGCTAGCGAACGAGTGGGGAGTGAAACGCATCTACGGCTACCCCGGAGACGGCATCAACGGCATCATGGGCGCCTTCGGCCGCGCAGATGACTGCCCGGAGTTCATCCAGGTTCGCCACGAGGAGATGGCCGCCTTCATGGCGTGCGCGCACGCCAAGTTCACAGGTGAAGCCGGCGTGTGCCTCGCCACCTCCGGTCCCGGCGCGATTCACCTGCTCAACGGCCTCTATGACGCGAAGCTGGACCACCAGCCGGTCGTCGCGATCATCGGTCAGCAGGCCAGGCTCGGCCTGGGCGGCAACTATCAACAGGAGGTCGACCTCACCACCCTCTACAAGGACGTCGCGCACGAGTACGTCCAGATGGCCACCGAGCCCGGCCAGATCCGTCACCTGATCGACCGCGCGATGCGGATCGCGCTCTCCGAGCGCACCGTCACCTGCGTGATCATCCCCAACGACCTGCAGATGGAACCAGCCGTGCCGACACCACCGCACGCTCACGGCACCGTTCACTCCGGCCCCGGCTACACACCCCCGAACGTCACGCCCAACGACGAGCAACTGCGGCGTGCCGCCGAGGCGCTCAACGCTGGCGAGCGCGTAGCGATGCTTGTCGGCGCCGGCGCGCTACACGCCACCCAAGAGGTGATCGAGGTCGCCGACACGCTCGGCGCCGGGGTCGCCAAGGCGCTGCTCGGCAAGGCCACCGTACCCGACGACCTGCCGTTCGTCACCGGATCAATCGGCTTGCTGGGCACACGCCCCAGCTGGGACATGATGCAGGACTGCGACACGCTGCTGATGGTCGGCTCCAGCTTCCCCTACTCGGAGTTCCTGCCCGAGGAGGGCCAGGCCCGCGGCGTGCAGATCGACCTGGACGGCAGGATGCTCGGCATCCGCTACCCAATGGAGGTAAACCTCGTCGGCGACAGCGCGCTCACCCTCAAAGCGCTCCTGCCCTTGCTCGAGCGCAAGGACGACCGCGGCTGGCGGGAGAAGATCGAAAAGAACATGAGCGAGTGGTGGCAGGTCATCGAGAAGCGCGCTCACGAGCCCGCCAAGCCCGTGAACCCACAGCTGATCTTCCACGAGCTCTCAAAGCGCCTACCCGACGGCGCGATCCTCACCTCCGACGCTGGCTCGGCCGCCAACTGGTACGCCCGCGACGTGCGGCTACGCGCCGGCATGATGGCCACCCTCTCAGGCACCCTCGCGACAATGGGACCGGGTGTGCCATATGCGATCGCCGCGAAGTTCGCGCATCCTGACAGGCCCGTGATCGCGCTCGTCGGCGACGGGGCGATGCAGATGAACGGGCTCGCCGAGCTGATCACGATCGCCAAGTACCGGGAGCGCTGGTCAGACCAGCGGCTGATCGTGCTCGTGCTGAACAACCGCGACCTCAACCAGGTGACGTGGGAGCAGCGCGCGATGTCCGGCGACCCCAAGTTCGTCGAGTCCCAGGAACTACCCGACGTGCCCTACGCGCGGTGGGCGGAAATGATCGGGCTGAACGGCATCCGCACCGACGACCCCGAAGCGATCGGCGAGTGCTGGGATCAGGCGCTCGCCGCCGACCGGCCGACTGTGCTCGAGGTGTGCTGTGACCCCGAAGTGCCGCCGCTGCCGCCGCACATCACGATCGAGCAAGCCCGCTCGTTCGCCTCAGCGATCCTGCACGGAGACCCCGGCAGCCGGCGGATCATCGCCCAAGCGCTGCGTCAGAAGCTGCCCGAGTTCCTCCCAGGACGATGAGCGCCAAGCGCCTGCTGGGAAACCTGCGCCGCGGACGCGCGCAGCGCACCCTCGCCGCCGCGACCGCCGCAAGCGCGCTGCCGCTCGGCCTTGAGATCTACTTCGAGCACTTCCGCGGCTCCTTCGGCGACAAGTGGATGTGGACCCCCGTCGCGCTCTCACCGCTGCTCACCGCCGCCGGACTCGCAGGCGTGGGCTCCAAACGAGCCGCGAGGACCGTGTTGCCCGCTGTGTCTGCCCTGTACTGCCTGGACGGACTGATCGGCGTCTACACCCACATACAAGGCGTGCGAAAGCGGCCCGGCGGGTTCTCAGAGCCGCTCTACAACATCGTTATGGGGCCGCCGCTGCTCGCGCCCGGCTCGCTCGCTCTCGTCGGCGGCATGGGCCTCGCGGCGGCGCTCGCCGAGCGGGAGCGCTGAGGGCAATGGCGCAGGCACCGAGCTCCTCCGCCGGGCATCTCCCCAAGCAGGGCGGCGACACCACGCCGGGGCCGCCCGCAGGGCTCCCACACCAGCGCAAGGGCACCACGCCGCAGATGCGCGGGCGCTACCCCGACTACGACGTGCTGACCGCCGCCTCCCATTGGGACGCGAAGACGCGCGGAGTCGTGCTCGACCGGGTAGCGAACGTCCCGCCGATCCGCTTCTTCACCGAACAGGAGGCGCGCACGCTCAAAGCGTTCTGCGACGTCGTGACCGGCCAGGACGCAGAGCCGTGCATCCCTGTGCTTGAGATGGTCGATGCGAAACTCCACGCCGGCCGCCTCGACGGGTTTCGCCACCACGACATGCCGCCCGACCCCGAGACCTGGCAGCAGGTCGCCGCCAACCTCGACGACAGCGCCCGCGAGCACGACTCAGACGACGGGTTCGCCGCCGCCAGCTCAGAGACCCAGCACGAGATCGTCCAGCGGTTCTCCGAAGGCAAGCTCGACTGGGAGCTGCCCGTCACGAAGGCGTGGGGAGTGGTGATGCGCGGCGTGCTCGGCGCGTTCTACTCACACCCCTGGGCATGGAACGAGATTGGCTTCGG
>DATCEK010000086.1:0-6628 GCA_036510155.1 Solirubrobacteraceae bacterium
GTCCGCTGCCTCACGGGCGTATGCGCGCCGGCGACGTGCTCGTGGTGTCTGTGGACGGTGACGCCTCATCGCTCGCCGGCGTCGAGCGGATCGTCTCGCAGCTGCGCTCCGAGGGACTCTCCGCAGTGCCGCTGGGCTCACTGACGGCGTCCCCCTCCATCAAGGCAAGCAAGAGCGGCGAGCGGGCAAGCGCGGCAGCTCCGGAGACGAGCACGATCAAGGAGATCGTGAGCGGTATGCCACCGAGCGGCGTGGAGCTGAAGCTTTCCCCGAGCAGGATCGGCGCGAGTATCACCGGCACGATCGTCTGAGTCACGAAAACCACGGGCGCAACCTGGATCGCGGGACGCATTTGCAAGGCGCTCATCTCGCTGAGCGCGGCGACGGCGGAGGCCGCTGCGGTCGAGAGCCCCCAGGCGACCGCGAACCACAGCCGCCCCCGCGAAAGGTCGTCGGAGAACAGCTTCGTCGCCACACCGCTCCATGCGTAACCGAGACCTGCGGCCACCATCGTCAGCGACGCCGCGGGTCGGCGAACGCGGTTGACCCCGTAGGGAAGCAGCGTAAGCAGCCCGAGCCCGACAAGTACGACAGTCACGATCAGGTCGTCACGATGTCCGGTGCTGCGGCTCGGGGCACAGGCGGCGATACCGACGACGCCGAGCACGATCGCGCCCATCGCGAGGTGCTCGCGCCGTCCGGCCCGCTCCCCGAGCATGCGCTCGCCAAAGAACAGCAGCACGAGCAGCCCGACAGCCATCGTCGGCTGCACGATCACCAGCGAGACAAGCAAAAGAGCAACGACCTGCAGCGGCCAGCCAAGCATCGAGAGCCCGGTGCCGGCCAGCCAACGAGTGCGACGCAGCAGGTTCAGTGCAAGCGCGGGGTGCAGGTGCTCGGTATGCGGAGTGCGCTTGGCGTCCATCGCCTGCAGCGCGACCCCTAGGCTGTAGAGCGCCGACGCGGCCACAGCCGCCGCGATTCCCAGGATGAGATCGACCATTTACCCCAACGATCATCGCAGCCGGTCCAGTCCGCCGCCGGGAGCGCTCGCGGGCGTGGCGATGGCGGGCTATTTTTTGCCGGCGTTTGCCTTCTACTCGCGGAGGCTGCGCGGGGCGCTTGGAGTCGAGAGCGAAACCGCCACAGGTCGCGGCGCGGCAATCACTTTCGACGACGGCCCACACGCACAAGGCACGCCTGCTGTGCTCGAGGTCCTTGCCGAGCATGGGACGCGGGCTACGTTCTTTCTCGTGGGCGAGCAGGTGCTGCGCAACCCAGCCGCGGCGGCGGAGATAGTGGCCGCTGGTCATGCCATCGGCCTGCACTGCCATCGCCATCGCAACCTGCTGCGCCTCGCCCCATGGCAGGTGCGCGACGATGTGAACCGCGCACAGGCTGCGATCGAGGATGCCACGGGGATCTCGCCGACGCTGTACAGGCCGCCTTACGGGATTCTCAACGCAAGCGCTCTACGGATCGCGCGGCGCGCAGGCAGGCGTACGCTGCTGTGGAGCCATTGGGGTCGCGACTGGCGCGCGAGCGCCACCCCGGCGTCGATCGCCGCGTGCGTGACCAAGGACGTAGCTCAGGGCTCGATCCTGCTGCTCCACGATGCCGATGACTACAGTGCTCCGGGCTCGTGGCAACGCACGGCTGCCGCGCTGCCGCGGGTGCTCGACGTGCTTGCCGAGCGGGGGATCGAGACGGTGCTGCCCTAAGAGCTGTTGTCGTTTGACGATCTGGCTTCACCGCTGGATAACATCGCTTACTTGGCCGGTTCGAGCACATCCGATCTGCCGGGGCCTCCGACGTTGACGTCGCCGCCATCGTCTGTTGAGCGAAGCTCGGCCGGTCCATCTGGTGGGGGTTTGAGTCTCCCGGACGCGATGCCCCCCGCGCGCGGGGGGGGCATCGTCTCTCCCGAGAAGGTTCCGGTGGCGAAATCGCCGCAAGTGCGACGTCCACGCTGGTGGGGCGAGCTGCTTGTGATCGCATGGCTCGCGTGGCTGTACGACATGGTCACGAATCTAGCCCCACTGCGCGAAAAACTCGCACTCAAGCATGCGCGCGACATCTTGAGCTTCGAGCACTCGCTGCACATCGCACCCGAACTCGCCCTGAATCGTTGGCTAGTGGCCCACAACGCGCTCGCGACGATCCTCTCCTACTACTACGACAACGCTCACTTCATCGTGACCCTAGGGTTGCTCGGCTGGCTGTGGTGGAAGCGGGCGGACATCTACCGACCGCTGCGCAGCACTCTGGTGCTGATCAACGTGATCGGGCTGGTCGTGTTCTGGCGCTATCCGGTGGCACCCCCAAGAATGCTCGTAGCAGACGGCTTTACGGACGTTGTCGCCTCATCCGGCACGATCGGCTCATGGCACACGGGCACGCTCGCCTCCGATGCCAACCAGCTCGCCGCGATGCCTTCGCTGCACATCGCCTGGGCCGCCTGGTGCAGCCTGGTCATGTGGCGGATCTCCTCGCGTGTCTGGGTGCGGGTGCCCGCGCTTCTCTACCCGTGCGTGACTGCGTTTGCGGTGCTGGCAACGGGCAACCACTACTTGCTGGACCTGATCGGAGGCCTTCTGACGTTCGCGTTGACGCTCGCGTTGGTGCGTCTGGCGTCCGTGGCGCATGTCACAAAGTTGTTACTAAGTCGCAGAACCGGTAGACTCGCCGCTGCCACCGACGACTTGCTCTGAGGGGAGCAATGAGCCCGCCGCCACACGGCGCGTGGACCATCTCATCTGTAGGGTGGCACACCATCGAATATGCCCGACCGACTAGCGACAATGACCGATGTCCCCATTCCCGTGCGTAGGAGCACTACGGCCCGCAGCGCCGATGCGCCCGCCGACCCGAGCCGCCTGGGGGCGGCGCTGCGCCATCTCGATCTGATCCTGGTGGCGGTCGCGGTGCCCATCGCGCTGGCACTGGGCGCGCCCGCAGTGGGCATCGTGGTGAGCGCCGCGGCGTGGATGCTGCAGTACGTGGTCGCCCAGGTCGGTAAAAACTGGATCGCAAAGCAGGGATCGAATGCACGCTTCGGTCTCAGTCTGCTCGACGGGTTCGGGCGCATCTGGTTGCTTGCGGGCGCGATCGTGCTCGCAGCTCTCATCGGCGGACGCTCAGACGGACTGGCTGCCGCACTCATGATCTTCGGCGCCTATTCCGTCGCGTTCCTAGTGCGTCTGGTGAGTGGGCGTCCGCAAGGAGCGCGGCGATGAGCGCAGTGGCGGCAGCGACGCCCGCCGGAGGAGCACCTGCTGCCGGCAAGCAGAGGATGACCCGAGGGCGGAAGATCCTCTACTCGGTCCTCGGGCTGTGGCTCGGCGGGATCGCGCTGTTCGTGATCCTGTTCGGCGTGACCGCCCACAAGGCCCCGGCGGTCGCCAGCAACGCCTTCTCCCCGACCGACGAGTTCAAGCTCGACACGTGGTTCAAACTCGGCCCGGTCGCGTTCAACAAGGGCGTTCTGTATCTGTTGATCACGGTTGGCCTCACCATCGGGGTGATGTTCTACATCTCGAGGCGTCTGCAACAGCGCCCCGGACGTCTACAGGTCGCGGTCGAGATGTTCTACGACTTCACCCGCGGCATGTCGAGGGAAAACCTCAACGAGGACATGGAACGCAAGTACTTCCCGCTGATCGCGACGATCTTCGTGTTCATCCTCGTGAGCAACCTGATCGGCTACATCCCGCTGCCGGTCAACTCGGGTGAGACGTTCAGGCTCCTCGGTGTGAACATCCCCTCGTTTCAGATCTATGCGGCCGACACCAATGTCGCGTTCCCGCTGATTCTCTCACTTGGCGTCTTCGTCCTGTTCACCTACGAGGGAGTCAAGCACCACGGTCCGATCGGATACCTCAAGAGCCTGATGCCCGGCGGCGTCAAAGGGCCGATCGTGCTCCTGATCTTCCCGATCGAGATCCTCTCCAACTTCCTGCGCCTGATATCACTAACGGTGCGGTTGTGGGCCAACCTGCTCGCCGGTCACATGCTGATCGCGTTCATGGGCGGCACGCTGGGAGTGCTCGTCGGGCTGCAACTCGTGTCCTGGTTCTTGCTGCCGGCGGGAATCGCAATTTTCATGTTCGAGGCCGTCCTCATCGCCGGTCTACAGGCCTTCATCTTTGCCATCTTGACCGCCATCTACCTCGGCGGAGCGGTCGAGAGTCACTAACAAACAAGGAGCTATCGAGCGATGCAGTTTCTACACCTCTTGAGTGCGATTCACCCGCTGCTGGGTGTCGTGGAACCGATCATCAAGCAGAGCCAGGATGCCGGTCGCGCGATCGCGCTGGGCGTCGGAGCCGGTGGCGGCGCGGCAGGCGCCGGGGCGGGCATCGGAGCTGTGTTCAACGCCTCGATTCAGGCCAAGACCCGCCAGCCCGAGCTGCGTGCCGAGGTCGAGCGCGACCAGTGGCTCGGTTTCGCGCTCACCGAGGCGTGCTTCTTCTACGGCCTCGTCGGCGGCTTCATCGCCTTCTTCCTGTAGGCCGAGATGCACGCTGCAATCCCAATCGCTTCTTCCAGCGGCTCCTTCCTGATCACCCCAAATGTGGGGATCATGATCTGGACCATCGTCGTGTTCGCAATCTCGCTGTTCGTTCTGCGCAAGACTGTGTTCCCCGTCATCGGCGAAGCCCTGGACAAGCGCGCCAAAATGATCGAGGGCGACATCGACGCCGCCGAGCAGACCCGCAAGCAGGCCGACGAGCTGCTGGTCGAATACCGCGAGCGCCTGAAGGAGGCTCGTGCCCAGTCCGAGGAGATCGTCCAGCGCGCGCGTCAGACGGCCGAGTCTCACGAGCACGAGGCCCGCGATCGCGGGCAGGAGATTCTCGCCGAGGCTGCCAAGCGCGCCGAGCGCGACATCGACGCAGCAACCAAGCGAGCGCTCGACGACATCCGCCGGGAGGTCGCCGACCTCACGATCATGGCCACCGAGAAGGTGACGCGCAAGACGCTCAACGACGCCGACCAGCGTCGTCTGGTCGAGGAGGCGCTGGGCGAGCTCGACTTCTCTGGCCTCTCCTCAGGATCTCAAAACTGATCGACATGTCCCGCCGCTCGCTACCAACCACGATCCCAGCTCCCCGCCGCGCCCTGCCGGTGGCGCAGACGAGTGCGCCAGGAGGACGTTCTTGATGGAGGAGCTTGCCCAGGTATATGCACGCTCGCTGTTTCAGGTCGCCCTGGAGAAGGGTCGTATGGACGAGATCCGCGAGCAGGTCGGCCAATTCGCCGATGCGCTCGACGAGCACCGCGAGCTCGCCGTGTTCTTCTTCTCACCTTACTTCTCGAGCATCGAGAAGCAGCAGTCGCTCTCTACGTTGCTCGACGGGGCGGAGGAGATCCTGGAGAACTTCCTGAAGCTGCTCATCGAAAACCACCGCATGCCCGTGATCTTCCGCATTCGCCAAGAGTACGAGCGGTTGTGGGATGAGGAGAACAAGACCCTGCCGGTGGAGATCACAAGCGCGATCGCCCTCGATGAGGCGACTACCGAAAGCCTGGGAAAGACGATCGGGGAGCGCGCCGGACGCAAGGTCACCTTGGCCGCGCGCGTGGACCCGGACATTCTTGGCGGCATCGTCATCAGGGTCGGCAATTCGATCCTCGATGCCTCTATTCGCAACCGACTGGAGCAGCTGCGCAGGCAAGTTGCCCAAGGAGTCTCTTGAACGACATGCAGATCAACCCAGATGAGATCACAAGCATTCTGAAGAGCCGCATCGAGGGACTCGACAGCGGCACCGCCGAGCTGACCGAGGTCGGCACCGTGCTGAGCGTGGCCGACGGCATCGCGCGCCTGCATGGCCTGGAGAACTGCATGTCCTTCGAGATGCTCGAGCTTCCTCACGGCGTCACGGGACTGGCGCTGAACCTCGAGTCCGACAACGTCGGCGCCGTGCTGTTCGGCGAGTGGGAGAAGGTGTCTGAGGGCGACACCGTCAAGCGCACCGGTTCGCTGCTCGAGATCCCTGTCGGCGACGCGCTGCTCGGACGGATCGTCGATCCGCTCGGTCGTCCCCTCGACGGCAAGGGAGAGGTCGCCACCAGCGAGAAGCGCCCGGCCGAGTTCAAGGCCCCGGGTGTCGTGCAGCGCCAGCCGGTCAAGCAGCCGATGCAGACCGGCCTGAAGGCGATCGACGCGATGATCCCGATCGGCCGCGGCCAGCGAGAGCTCATCATCGGCGACCGCCAGACCGGCAAGACGGCGATCGCGATCGACACGATAATCAACAACAAGGACACCGGCGTGGTGTCGGTATACGTGGCCATCGGCCAGCGCATGTCCACGGTCGTGGCGCTCGCGCAGACGCTCGAGGAGTACGGGGCGCTCGAGAACACGATCATCGTCGCCGCCCCAGCCGACGAGGCCGCTCCGATCAAGTTCATGGCGCCCTATGCCGGCTGCGCGATGGCCGAGCACTTCCTCTACAACGGCAAGCACGCGCTGTGTGTGTACGACGACCTGACAAAGCACGCCTACGCATACCGTCAGATGTCGCTGCTGCTGCGCCGCCCGCCCGGCCGCGAGGCCTACCCGGGCGACGTCTTCTACCTGCACTCGCGTCTGCTCGAGCGCGCCGTCAAGCTCAACGACGAC
>DATCEK010000087.1:0-4218 GCA_036510155.1 Solirubrobacteraceae bacterium
GGTATCCGTTCGACGAGACGCGTCGCTCGGATCGCGGACGAGCCCGCCGCGGAATCGAGCGCTCAATCCTCGACGGGTTGTTCGTCTGGACGCGGCGCGCGCACTCGCGAGACCGCGTTCGGCGAGGACGCTCCGAGCCTACGGAAGTTTGCGCGCGCTTCTTTGAGGCTCTCCGTGTTCGCTCCGCCCTCGTAATCAGGATCGGCGAACTGCACGCCGTCGTCCTCCCAGTAGCAAACCGGGCATAGCTCATACGACCCCGGTGGTGGCTGGTGCAGCGTCAGGAAGCCGCAGCAGGGGCATGCGTAGCGTTGGGCCACTTCGTCCTCCTGCGTCACTTCAGCGTGAGCTTACGGAACTGGTTGTGGTCAAGGAGGGCCTGGACGTCGGCCCGGCCCCGGGTCTCGTTCCAGGTCACGGGTGCGAGATCGAGGAGGCGATGCTCGGGCCAGCGCGGCAGCAGGCAGAAGATGTCGCGCAGGTACGACCACGGCTCGACGTCGCAGAGTCGGCAGCTCGCGAGCAGCGAGGTGAAGAGCGCGTTGACGGCGCCGCCGTCGTCGCTGCCGACAAAGAGCCAGTTCTTGCGGCCGACCGCCTCACGGCGCAGTGCGAGCTCGCTCATGTTGTTGTGGATGGGCAGGCGACCGTCATCGAGGAATTGGGAGAGGCCCACTCGCTGGTTACGCGCGTAGCGGATGCCGTCGGAGATCGGCGTGTCGTCGAGCACCGTCGGCGCTTCTGCATCGCACCACGAGAAGAAGGCATCCACAATCGGGCGGGAGCGCTTGTCGCGGATCTTCTCTTTCTTCCTGCGTGGCGAGTCTGCGAGGGTGCGTTCGATGCGGAAGAGCGCACCGATGAAGCCCAGGGCCACCTTGGCGCGCTCTGGATCGGAGTCGAGCGCCTTGAAGAAGTAGCGCCGTGCGTGCGCCCAGCAGTTGACCTCCACGACGTCGCCGCTCCGATAGAGGTGGTCGTAGACGGTGTGCGCGTCGGCGACGAGATAGCCCTGGTAGCCGGACAAGACGTCGTCGACGGCGTCGCTCGAGTGATTGCGCGTGAACTCGAAGAGCACGTGTCGCCCGGGCGCAACGAGGACCCAGAAGTGTCCCGTCCTGCACCGCTGCGGGTGCTGGACGAGAACGCCCGTGGCATCGACGCAGAGGTACGGCTGCGTGAATGCGTCCGCGCGCATCGCGGACACCAACGGTTTGACCGTCTCGGCGAGGGCGCCGTGCCATCCGCACATCGTGGAGCGGGCGAGCTCGATGCCGTCGCGCGCGTACATGTCCTCGAGGCGGTTGAGGGGCATGTGGTCCTGCCAGCGCCGAACGATCGTGTCCGCGAGCATGCCAGGTCCCGCGAGTCCTCGCGGGATGGGCAGCTCGAGAGGCTCAGCGACGAAGACCTCGGTCTCTCCATCGCGCTGCCGGTCCTTGGCTACGAACTTCGGCCGGATGACCCGGGCTACGACGAGGGACGCCGGACGCCGCTCGATGGTCTCGCACACGTCCTCGCCGATGCGCTCGAATGCATCGAGGCCCTTCTTCTCGACCTCGGGCGGCAGCACCTGGATCTCGACGCGAGGCAGGTGCTCGGGAAGCGGCTTGCGTCCAGTCGGCTTGCGGCGGGTGTGAGCCTTGATCTCCTGCTCTTCGTTGGCCGCCGCGAGGGCGGCCTCGAGCTCGGCGCGCTGGCGATCCCCGAGCACCATGGAGAGCACGTCGAGCGAGAGCTGCGCGCCACCATCGGCGAGATGCTCCGACTTGGACGCGAGGATGCCGAGCTCCAGCTTGCGGCATCGCTCCATCGTCTCGAGGTAGAGAGCGCGATACTCGTCGCGCTCTCGCTCTGCGGTCGCGAACCTCTTCTCGAGCTCGTCGAGTCGCTGGACGATCTGCTCGACGCTCGTCACGCGTCCTTCATGATCGATGCGCGATCGACGGTCAACGCGAAACGCGAATCGAGATCACTTTGCGACGCCGCGAAGGATCGCCGCGAGCGTGCGAGCATCGATCGCCGTCAGGGGCCGGTCCGAGCCGGTCGCCTCGGGCAGCTCGAAGAGCGCGCGGTGCAGGCGCTTGTAGAGCAGGCAGTAGCCGTTGTGGTCGAACCAGAGAACCTTGAGGCGGTTGCCTCGCCTGCTCGCGAACACGAAGAGCGCGCCGCTCTCTGGATCGAGCGCGAGCCGCTCTCGAACCGCCAGCGCGAGCGCGTCGAATGACCGGCGCATGTCCTGCCGCTCCGTGCAGACGAAGATGCGAACCTGGGTCGGGATCAACCGCGGGGCTCCAGGATGTCGAGCAACCGCGCGAGCGTCGAGCCGTCGAAGGTGGATGGGACCCGAATCCGGACGCTCGATCGAAGCACGATCTCCAGCGGCTCCGGCGCCACGGCCGTCGCCATCTCCACGAACGTCAACGGCGTCGCTCCGGCTCCGGTGGTCGGCGCACGTCGTGCCCGTCGACGACGCCCCTGCGCCGGGGCGCCCGAAGACAGCCGCCACTTCCACCATGACAACGTGTGAGCCTTGATGCCGATCTCCGCGGCGTACTCCTTCGCCGTCAGACCGCTGTCACCCCAGCGCTCCACACGCTTCGCCCATTCCTCTCGAGACGTCCGGTCCATCGTGGCCTCCGCCACGGAGAATTACGAAAGGTGGGGGCGGACGTCAGGAACGCGACTCGTCGAACGGATACGGTCGCGGGCCATGCTCGCCATGATCGTAGGACTGCCACTCAGTCCCTTCGCCTTCTTCGCCTGCAATCCTCCGCCGGATCTACCGCAGATGCCCGTCGCGGAGCTGGAGCACGAACTGGGCGGGGGACCAGAGCCGCACGCAACCGCCACCCTTGCGTTCCAGACACAGCTGCCAGACGGGACCACCGTCGAAATCGAGAACAGCGCCAACGTCTACGTCGTCGCCGACAGTCAGATCCGCCACTCCAGCGACGGAGCCGGCACGTTCGACGAACTCATCGATCTGTGTGACCAACCGCGGCGTGCTTGAGTACGAGGGAATGACGCACCTGCCCGGGTACCGGCCGCCCGGAGGTACCATGAACGGAGGGTGGATGGGCGTTTGGGCGCAACCGACCGGGGGCAAGGGCAGACCTTCCAACGGCTTCGACTTCGACGACTACTACGCGAGGTGGCAGTGAGACCGCAAACGGTTCGCGGCGCCAGCGCCGCGGCCGGGCTGCTGGTACCGTGCGCGATGTGGTCCGGTTGTGGAGGCGCAACCGCTGCCTCATCGGGAGGGGTTGACGGGAGCGCGTCCGACGGCGCAGCCACTGCCGATGCGCTCGATGGTTCGTCGACGCTCGCGCATCCGCCGCCTCCGCCTTCCCCGGGTCACCCGGGCAACGGCGCAGACATGGTCTACGCCGTAAATCGCTTCTTTCTCGGCGATGTCGATCCCGACGGAACGGTCGATCCCGGCGCGTGGAAGTCCATTGGGTTCGATTTGGACGGCGTGAATACGTCCGATCCGACGGCTCAGACGAACTGCGAGCTATTTGGGATCCCTCCTTCAGATCGACAGCAACTCCTGGACGGCGTCGGGGGCATCGATAACGCCTTCGGACAGCTCCTCGCCGCGAAGGGCGCCAGCGACTGGCAGACCGCTCTCGCCGCGTCCGGAACATGGACGCTCCTGTTCCAGCTCATGGGCAATGACGGGACGGACGGAGAGGTCGGCGTTCCAGGTGCGGTGTACGTCGGAGCGCCTCTTGGCGCGCCGCCCAAGTTCGACGGATCCGACGTGTGGCCTCCAACGACGGACAGCGCTCCCTCCGGGTCAGCCGTCGCACAGTGGGGGGCCGGTTACATGGTCGACAGCTCGTTCTATGTCACGGAGGGGTTGACTCTTTTTTTCGATCTAGCGGGTGCCAATCGAAGGCAGGCTCGCTTCCCTATACGCGTCGACGTTTTGGAGCTGCAGTTCGCCGCGGGACTCGGTGGAGTCTCGTATGGTGTCCTATCGGGGATCATCGACGATTCGGATTTCGCTGCAGCGTGGACAACTTGCCAGGGTGGTACCGGCCCCGGCGCCCAGTCATACACGGACATCCTCACCGATCGGATGAGTGATTCTACGACCCGATGCAGCGGAGTCTCGGTGGCGATCGGATTCACCGCCGTTCCCGCCGCGTTGGGCTCTCCGAAACCTGGCCTGCCGGCACCGAATCAGTGTTCTGATGGCGGAGGCTGACG
>DATCEK010000088.1:0-6753 GCA_036510155.1 Solirubrobacteraceae bacterium
GAGCGATCTTGCGGGAGCACGACGACGTCGATCTCGCTGTAGAGCTCCTCCATCGGCGCGTCGGCCTCGTGCTCGACCAGGTGCGCGCTCAAGCGCTCTCTGGCCGAGTCCGGCAAGGCTCCGTCGAAGACGTGCAAGACATAGCGGGAATCCTCGCCAAGGACGAGCGCTTCGATGTCGGCCAAACCCTTGTGCCGACGGACGGTCCCGAGAAAGCCGAGATGAATGCGCTCGGAGGGTGTGCGCGGCCTCGAGCTCGCTGAGGCCATTCGACGTGGATGTGGGACACGCAGCGCGGGACCGTCGAAGCCGATCCCGAGCGTGTCCCTGAGGGCCTCGCTCGCATAGGTGAGGGCGTCTGCGTATCCAAGCGCGCCTGTGAGCGTGCGTCGGATTCTGCGCGGACTCAGCTGATTCCAGGGATGCAATCGAAGACGATTCACGAGCGATGCGGACCTGAACTGACTGGAAAGCGCCTCGTCGGCGTCGTCGAGGTCCAAGACCGTGAGGCTCATCGGCAGCGCACGACCGATCGCCTGAGCCGTATCCCAGGAGCTGGACAAGGGCTTGACCGCCCACACCAGCAGAGAGGCTCCGTCGCACCCCGCCTGGGCTGTGCGCTCCCCGCCAGGCTGGGCTTTTCCTTCATGGCTCAGCTCGGCCACGAGCTCGGCCTCAGAGCCAAAGCGCAACACCGGCTGTCTCGCGCGCCTGGCTGCCGGCCAGAGCGGGCCGTCCTTCGGGGCATACAGGCGCACCGAGTCGAACACCTCCGAGGCGAGGTCGGCAACGCAGATCGCCCGGCCCAGCGCGTTGGTCTTGCCGCTGGGAGATATCACCACGGCATGGGCGCCAATGGCGGATGAGTGGCCGCTGGTCATTGTGCAGGTGGCCTTTCAGGCACTCGCAGCCCAATCAGGACACATAGGAAAAGGCTGATCGGCAAAGTCTCGAAGACGTTGCCGGTGAAGGCAAACCCAAACAGCGCCAAAGCCGCCGCACACGACGGGTTGGCGATATTCATCAGTCCCTCGGAATAGCGCCCAAGCGTCCACAGGGCGAGCAATACGACGAGCGCGCCGATAACGCCGCCCTCGACGAGGACAGCCAGATACTCGTTGTCGGAGGTCACGTGCTTGTCGAGGTGATATTCGCTACCGCCGAGCGCAGCTCCGGCAGAGCCGGGACCAAGTCCCGCGACCGGCGATTCGCGAAAATCGCTGAAGGCCGTGCTCCAACTCACCAGTCGCGTGTCGGCGCGCTGTTCTTCGCCGATGCCCGACGCCGAGGACAGCTCAGATAGCGAGCTGAGCGCGGCATTCTGCCCGAGAGCGCCGCTTGCGAGCAACGACACCACCACGCCGGCCGCGGCGAGGGTCTTCCAGAGATTGCCAGCCCACGGGATCTGCTTGGGAGGCCTGAGCACAAGCGTAAGCGCGATGCCGAGGGCGATCGTGACAAACGCGGTGCGAACGTCTGCCTCTAGCACGACAATCGCCCCGAGCGCAATCAGGCACAGCGCCTGCCATCTGGGTCGTATGAGCAGCAGATGCCAGCCGCGCAGGCACAGGAACGTGCCCAGCACGGCGATATGGAAAGGCCCGGAGTAGATCCCCTGCATTCTCAGTTTGCCTTGGAAGAGGCTCGTGTAGATGTTCGCTGCGCGAGGCAGGCTGTTTTCATAGGCCGGATCGCCGACGTGGATCAGCAGGCACAAAACAGCGGCACAAACCAGCAACCCGACGATCAACTGCTCGGCGCCCTGGCGAGTCTCTGTCGGCCACAGTGCGCCAACGCCGATGCCGATGAATACGAGCGTTGTCTTGCGCGTGCCGAGAAGCGCGGTATGAAAATCTTGGATGTTCGGGTTCGTGCCCAGCAGCAGCCACGTCGCCATGACGATCAAGCAACAAGCGCCGACGATCGCCCTCGGGTCCCTCACAGTGACTGTGCGCCAAGCCACAAACATGGCCAGCGCGACCGCCGCCACGATGCCGGCCGATGTCGGCGCCACCAAGCCCGCGACCAGCAGCAAAAGCCCGAGTGAAATCAGTGGAGAGGAGCGCTCGGCGAGAAGAATCAATGCGGCAAGCCCACCGGCCAGGCCCAGCGGCGCGAGCGCGGCCGTGGGTGAAGTCGCGGCCAGTGCGCCCAACGACACGGCCGCCACGAGCGTAAGCGTTCCGACAAGGATTCCGAGACGGTCGAGACGCAGGGTCATGAGCGCGAGACTCTACCGCCTTCCCTAGAGCCCAAGGTGGTAATTTTAGGAAATATGGTGAATATTTGTGAGGATTTAGAAGCTTTCCCAAAATAGGGTCGTATTCGTGCCCAGGAGCCAATTACGCTTTGAAATAGCCGGATGGGTCGGGCTATTTGGGCTCGCACCCGCGGCGCTCATATATTTGTCCTTCAACGCCGGCGGCTACTTCCCAAGCGCACCCGGGCTGCTCTCGGTTGCCTTCGCTTGTGCGCTTGCGCTGCGCACGGCGCTTGCCGAGCGCCCCTTCGAGGGCCTGGATCGCGCACTCGCGATCCCACTTGTCGGGCTCACCCTATATGCCGCCTTCCAGCTGACATCGACACTGTGGTCACAGGCGAGCGCCAACACGCTCGACAGTTTCACGCTCACCTCGCTGTACGTGCTTGCCTTTGCTTTTTTCGGCTCGGTTCGTTTCTCGCGCGGGTGCGCGAACTGGCTGCTTCGTGCCGTCTTTGGCGCTCTCACCATCGTCTGCCTGATCGGCTTGACCTCTCGCCTGCTGCCACACATCTGGCCGACCGCGGGCAACTTCTTCGCCGACCGCCTGGATTATCCACTCACCTACTGGAATGCGGAGGGCATGGTTGCGGCGATCGCGCTGATCCTGGGCTTGCACCTGAGCGCCGACCGCCACGGGCATTGGAGCGTCAACTCGATTGCCGCTGCGGTCCTTCCTGCCCTCGCCGCCACCCTGCTATTGACCTTCTCGCGCGGCGCCATTGGCGTAGGCCTGCTCGGCCTGCTCACATATTGCCTGCTGACCCGACTGAGCACCCTCCCAGCCCCGCTGCTCGCGCTGGCGGCGCCCGTCGCGCTGGCCCTGCATTCGGCTTGGGAGGCGACTGCCCTCTCGAGCAGTCGCCCTACGGGCGCGCTCGCGATCTCCCAAGGGCGCCACGTCGCCATGACAGTGCTTGCCTGCATGCTCGGCGCGGGCTTGCTGCGTGCGGTGCTGCTGCTGCTTGACGGTCACATCGCGCGGCTCGGTATCGTGCGCCGCCCTCCGCGGCAGGCCTTGCGCGTGGGCCTGGGCGCGAGCGCGGGCTTGATCGTGCTCGTACTCGCGCTCGCCGCCGGCGCAGGTGGCTTTGCCGGGCGCGAGTACGACAAGTTCGTGAATGGCAACAAGGAAACAGTCGCCCAGACGCGCGAACGACTCACCGACCCCGCTAACCACGGTCGCCTGCCCCTGTGGCGCGCCGCGGTGGACATCTACGACACGCAGCAGTTGCACGGTAGCGGCGCCGGGACCTTCCAGCAGTACTACCCCCGCTACCGCATGCAAGCCGGGTATGTGGTGGATGCCCACTCGCTCTACCTGCAGAGCCTCGCCGAGCTCGGCATCGTCGGTTTTGTGCTGATCCTGATCGTCGTGCTTGGGATGTTGGTCGGCCTGGCAGCGCGAACCCGCGGCCCCGATCGCGCTCTGTATGCGGCCCTGTTCGCTGTGTGCCTTGCTTGGGTTGTGCATCAAGGATTCGACTGGGACTGGCAGATGCCGGCGGCCACGCTCGGCGTGTTCATGCTTGCCGGCCTCGGCCTCGCTCGCCCGCGCGATGGCAAAGTCGGCCTGGGGGGCCTGCCATTCAGTCGGAGCATCGTTGTATTCGGATGGCTCGCGTTGGCCGTCGGACCTCTGCTCGCCGGCGCCTCCTATGCGCGTCTGCAACACAGCAGCACCGAGCTCGCGCGCGGCGAATGCTCCGCAGCCAAGCGCGAGGCGCTCTCAGCGCTGTCGCTCTCAGCCCGGCGCCCTCAGGCCTACGCGATCGTCGGAGTGTGCGACCTGCAGCTTGGCTTCGCCACCGCCGCCGTGCCCGCGACCAGCCAGGCCGTCGAGCTCGAACCGCAGAACTGGGAAGAGTGGTACTGGCTGGGCGTGGCTCGTGCCGCCGCGGGCCTCGATCCCCACCAGGCGATCGGTAAGGCAATCGCGCTCGATCCCCTCGAGCCAGGCCTGCGCAACGCCGAGCACAAACTCAATTCGGATAATCCGCGTATTTGGGAACTGGCGGCGCCACGGCTGCGCGCGGAAGCGCTCACTTCGGGCAAGTTCGAGATCACCCACCTGTGAACATATGGTGTGCGCAATCCAACATGCGGTGTCGCAAACCCAAAGTCGACGAGCTTGTCGGAAAACTTGCCGCTCGCTCGTATAGGTGGTTAGAGATTGTTCTCGCAACTGCCCCAACGGCCAGGAGATTGATATGTCGCGCAAGCAACTAGCAAACGATGATGAGCTGGAGGGCGTCGCTCAGCGCCTGCGCGACGAGCGTCCAAAGGCAGGCCCACTGGATCTCGACCGCATCAAGACCACCGCGATGGCCCACGCTCGAGCCAACACGCCTCGCCGACGCGCCGGAGCGCGGCGCCTTGCCGTAGCCGGCTTGACCGTCGGCCTGCTGGGCGCCGGCGCCGGCGGCGTCCTTGCCGCCCAGAGCAGCGACAACTCTGGAAACGCGGCCACCGCCCAGTACGGCAGCAACTGCGACACCAGCAACGGCAACGGCAACAACATCGGCAGTGGCAACGGCAGCAAAGACGGCAACGGCAACGGCAACGGCAACGGCAACGGCAACGGCAACGGCAAAACCGAATTCGCCGCCCACACCAGCTGGTCCGGAGGCAAAAAAGGCAGCGGTAGCAGCTCCAACAACAGCAGCAGCAGCAGCAACGGTAACGAAAACGGCAATGGGAACGGCAACGAAAACGGGAACGAAAGCGGCGACGGCAACAACAGCTTCAACTGCAACGAAAACAGCTTCAACGAAACGACGATCAACGAAAGCAACACGACGACGAACAACGTCACGAACAATTACAACGGCTCGACCGTGACGCTCGCCGCCCCCGCCAACAACGGCGTGCTCGCTACCACCTCCAGCAAAGCGACCAGCAAGCATCCCGTCAAGTTCCATATCGATATTTCGAAGAAAACGAAACTCAAGAAGGTGACGCTCGAGGTCAACGGCAAAGTCGTGTCCGTGCTCGAGGGCAAGAAAGCCTCGGCCAACATCAGCATCGCCAACCTGCCTTGCTCGAGCACCGGTACGACTGTCACGGTCACCGCGGTGACCACCACCGGCAAAAAGATCGTCGAGAGCCACACCTACCACATCTGCACCTGAGAGGCCGGTAGAGCAAGAGTGACCCGGACATAAAACTAACCGTGACCCAGGAACTGACACAGAGGACAGCCGCTCGTCTGTCAGAGCCGCGCGGCGCAACAATGAAGTTGCGCATGCGGACTGACACCTTCGAGCGGCTGTTCGAGGAGCACGCGGAGCGGCTCTATGCGTTCCTGGCCTACCACAGCGGCAACAGGGCGCTGGCAGAGGATCTGCTGTCTGAGACCTTTGAGCGCGTGCTGCGCTCGCGCCAGCGCTTTGACCCGCGCAAGGGCAGCGAGCGACGCTGGCTCTACACGATCGCGCTGAACCTGCTGCGCGACCAGGCCCGTCGACGGGCACACGAAGAGCGAGCGCTGCAGCACGTGGGCGCCGGCACGCCACTGGAGCAGGCCGACCCGGATCTGAGCGCGGTGGAGCGTCGCGACGAGCTGCAGAAAGCGCTTGCGCATCTCAATGGGCAGGAGCGTGAGGCGCTTGCACTGCGCTTCGGCGCCGACCTCAAGTTGCGCGATGTGGCGAGCGTGCTCGGCGAGGGCGAGAGCGCGATCGAGGGACGCATCTATCGCGCGCTTGACAAGTTGCGCGTCGAGCTCGGCTGAGGGTCCAGTCGACGCTACGGCCCGGCGGCCACGCAACAGCCTCTGACGGTCAGCACGCCGCCGGAGGCGCCGATCCCCGATCGGCCGATTCCGTGAATGGAGCGGTCCCCATGGACGGTTACTCGGTAGCGCACATCTGGACCATGCGGATAGTGCACCACACAGCTCCACGGATTGCCCAGGGCACTGTGGCTCATAGTGCTGCAGCGAGTGCCGCGTGCCCTGCCCGCATATCCGGGGCGAGGATCGCTGGTCGTGAGGATCAGGCGCTGCAAGGCACCCGGCGCCACCGGTTCCAGTCCCTGCTGCTGAGAGACGAACTGTGGGTTTCCTTCGCGCGCGCGAAGCGCATACACGGAAGCCCCGAGCCCTATTATCAGGATCAATCCGATAACAAGGCCGCCATGTCTCATCGGCGATTCTCCACGGTTTCCACAGCATAAAGCCGCGAACAACGGGGGCATAACACTGCTGAGGACGCCGACCGCTCCAAAACACTCAGATGCGGAGGAGGCCGAGTCGATAGCGAGAGGGTGAACAATCTACGCCCATTCCTGATAGCCGCGGTGTTGAGCTTCGCTTGCTTGTGTGCCGGCACCGGCAGCGCCTTCCCCGCCCCCGGCCTCGCGGCCGCTCTCGCCGCGACTCCAGCCGCACGAATCGCACACAGCTCGAGCTCCGACCGTCGCTCACATCATGCTCGCACCAGCTGTCACGCCTCGAGCAGGTCTCACCGCGGGCGCCATCGGCACTGCACGCC